>JBIOVA010000074.1:0-17041 GCA_044867485.1 Lacipirellulaceae bacterium
ACTGCTGGGCAAGCCAGCAGTGGCACCCCGCTGGAGCAACCGTCTCAACCGGAGCAATCGTGCCGCGATTTGTCTTTTGCGGCCCTCGCGTCCATACTGGAGGCGTGGCCGCAGCTTCTTCGCCAGCGGCCGTCGACTCACCGGCTCACCAGGCCGATGAGCATCAGGGCGTAGAGGCATGTCACGCACTCTTGGCGCCGGATCGGCCTCGGAACCCGACCGGCAAACGGCCGCCGGCGACCGGGCTGGGGATCTTCCCTCGGGCCTGGTGTCGCTGATCGTCCATTTCGCGGCGCTGATCCTGCTGGGGCTGCTCACCATCGAACCGTCGGCGTCGGGGCTGGCGGAGATTTCGCTCCACTTGCAGGACCTGGGCGACGCCGAATTGTTGGGCGGCGAGCTGGAGGCGCCGATCGAGCTGGACTCCGAGCCCGACGCTGCGGCGACCGAACTCGCGGCGGAGCTGCCGGCGATGATCGCCGAGGTTGAACCGTGGCCGACGATGGATGCGCTGGAGGCCCCGCTTCCGGAATTGAGCGATCCTCTGGCTGAGGTGACGGCGGTCGGTCGCATCGGGTTGAGCGAGAGCGGCGGGTCGAGCCGCGGCGCCGGGCGGTTGCTGGGCGTTCGCACGGGGCCCTCGTCGATGACCAGCATGTTCGGCCTGGTGGACGAAGGCGCGCGGATCGCTTACGTGTTCGACCGCTCGGAAAGCATGAACTCGGTGTTCACGCTCACCTCCGGTGAGCAGAGCATGAGCATCACCCCGCTGGAGGCGGCGAAGGCGGAGCTCATGAAGAGTCTCAACGACCTGAGCGAAGGCGCGGAATTCGGGCTCATTTTCTACAACGACGAGCCGGTGGCGTTTCCCGACCCGTTGGCGGAGGACGGCGTCTCGCGCGCCACGCCGCAGACCAAGGCGCTGGCCCAGTCGTTCATCTATGGCATGGTCGCCGAGCGGAATACGCACCATGTTCCGGCGCTGCAGATGGCGACTCTCATCAAGCCTGATGTGATTTTTCTGCTCACCGACGGCGAGGCGAAGGACGACCCGTCGTCGGCCCAGGTGCGGCAGCTCGAGAAGCTGTGCCGCCGCACGGGAACGCGAATCAACGTGATTCACTTCTGTGTGGAACCGCGCTCGACGACAACGCTGCGGGGATTGGCCCACAAGACGGGCGGGCAGTTCAAGACAGTCACGTTCCGCAGCCTGCTGGAGCCGGATTGGAAGCAGGCGGCGATAGCGGAGTGAGTCTGGGTCGATTGCCATTGGCCATGTCACCCCGAGGTCCGCCGAGGGGTCCGGCCGGACTCCTTGGCGGACCTCGGAGTGACTTGAGGCGCTGGCCGTCGGCGCCCTGACGGAGCGTTGCACGCTATGATGGGGGCATGTCCACCCACCAACTCCATCAGCGGCACGAGCGGCGGTTCGAGGCGAATCGGTTCGTCTATCCGGTGCTCAGCCGGCGGTCGCGGGGGTTGTCGATCGGGGTGAATCTCAACCCCGACAAGGTGTGTAACTTCGACTGCATCTACTGCCAGGTCGATCGCACGCGACAGGGCGAGACGCGGTTCGTCGAGACCGACGCCCTGCTGGTGGAGCTGGGCGACATGCTCGACTTCGTCGCTTCCGGCGAGATCTACCAAACCGAGCAATTCCGCGACACGCCGCCGGAGCTGCGGCGGCTCAACGACGTCGCGTTCTCCGGCGACGGCGAGCCAACGACCTATCGCAACTTCGACGAGCTGATCGCCGCGTGTGCGGAGCTCAAGCGCCGGCGCGGACTCGACGACGTGAAGATGGTGCTGATCACCAACGCCAGCATGTTCCATCGGCCGCACGTCCAGCGCGGGTTGGCGACGCTGGACGCCAACAACGGCGAGATTTGGGCCAAGCTGGAAGCGGGCACCGAAGAGTATTTCAAGCTGGTGGATCGAACGCCGATTCCGTTCCAACAGATTCTTGACAACATCGCGGCGGCGGCGCGGGTGCGGCCGGTCGTCATCCAAGCGCTGTTCATGCGGGTGGCGGGGGAGCCGCCGTCGCCGGCCGAACTGGCCGCGTTTTGCGATCGGCTCAACGAAATTGGCGCCGCCGGCGGGCGGATCAAGCTGGTGCAGGTCTACACCGTAGCCAGGCGGCCTGCGGAGGCGTTTGTCACGCCGCTGACGGATGCGGAGGTCGACGGGATTGCCGCCTTGGTGGAAGAGCGCACGACCCTAGCCGCGTCGGCGTTTTACGGCAGCGGAGACTAACCGTACACGAAGCTGCCAGCTTCGTCTCTCCGGGGCTTACCGATAGAAAGGTGACGACGGCCGAGGATTGATCCTGGCAGCGGGCCCCTTATTTTTCGACGGACGACGCTGGCAGCGTCGTGGACGAGGTTGCCACGGGGCGATGCGGGACTATGCTATGGGGTTTTCGCGAGGGAACTCTTTGCGACGCTGCGCGTGGGCCGCTGAAGCGGCACGCACCGTCAATTCTTGATTGGGTTAGTTATGAAGATTGCGGTGGTCGGAACGGGGTACGTGGGTCTGGTGACCGGCACTTGCTTTGCCGACAGCGGCAATGAAGTGACGTGCATCGACATCGACAAGAAGAAGATCGACGGTCTCAACCGGGGCGAGATTCCCATCTACGAGCCGGGCCTGGCCGAGATGGTCGAGCACAACGTCGAGGCGCAGCGGTTGTTCTTTACGACCGACCTGCCCGCGGCGGTCAAGCCGGCGGAGATCGTGTACCTGGCCGTGGGCACGCCGCAGGGGGCGGATGGGGCGGCGAACCTGTCGGCGATGTGGAAGGTGGTCGAGAGCGTCGCGCCGCACTTGCGGCCCGAGGCGGTCGTGGTGACCAAGAGCACGGTGCCGGTGGGTACCTGCGCACGCATCACTAAGATGTTGCGGGAGTTCACCGGGCGCGACTGCGACGTGGCGTCGAACCCCGAGTTCCTGAAAGAAGGCGCCGCGATCGAGGACTTCATGAAGCCCGACCGCGTCGTGGTCGGCGTGCGGCGCTCCGAGGTGGCCGACGTGCTGCGGCAGCTTTATGATCCGTTCCTGCGGACCGAGCATCCGTTTCTGGTCATGTCGCCCGAGAGCGCGGAGATGACGAAGTACGTCGCCAATGCGCTGTTGGCGACGAAGATCAGTTTCATCAACGAGATGGCCAACCTGTGCGAGCGGATGGGCGGCGACATCAACGACGTGCGCCGTGGCATTGGGCATGACAGTCGGATCGGCTTCGCGTTTCTGTTCCCCGGCGTGGGTTACGGCGGGAGCTGTTTCCCCAAGGATGTGCGCGCCCTGGAGGCGATGAGCGTCGAGCACGGCGTCGAGCCGGCAATGCTCAAGGCGGTCGATGCAGTAAACGAACGGCAGAAGCACGTCATGGCCGCGAAGATCAACGAGCACTTCGACGGCAAGCTCGCGGGCAAGACGATCGCCGTGTGGGGGCTGGCGTTCAAGCCGCGCACCGACGACATCCGCGAGGCGCCGGCGCTAGTGCTCATCGACTGGCTGCTGGCCCAGGGCGCCGCGGTGCGCGTGCACGATCCCGAGGCGATGAACAACGTCCGCGAGCATTACCAAGAGAAGCTCGTCTACTGCGACAGCCCGATGGACGCGATCGAGAAGGCCGACGCCCTGGCGATCATGACCGAGTGGAAGGATTACCACTCGCCGGACTTCGCCGAGATGTACCAAGTGATGAAGTCGGCGGTGATCTTCGACGGCCGAAACCTGTACGAGCCGGAGCGGATGAAGCGTCGCGGATACCGGTATTTCAGCATCGGGCGGCCGGGGGTGTGAGGCGGCGCATCGTCGCGTCAGTCACTTCGAGGTCCGCCGAGAAGTCCGCCCGCGAGATGTGCGAACCGGACCCCTCGGCGGCCCTCGGGGTGACAACACGGGCCGGGCGCCCACGGCCGCGAATTCTTGACGCCTCTGCGCGGGCGGTCTAGCCTAGGTGGGTAGAGGGGGCAGGTTTATCGGGGGTCCAAAGGAGCGGGCTTCTTTTCCACGCCGGTACAGCAAGGTCGCGCCATTGCCATGGCGCCGCTGGTCCGTTTGAGACGATCGGCCGTTGGCAATTGGGAACGGATGGCGCCTTGATGACGAACTTCGGCAGGAATTTCCTGCGCGTCCTGTTCGCGGCAATGGCCGTGAGCGCTGTCGGCGGCCGGGCCGACGCCACCGGCGTGCCCATCGGCGGATTCTTACCGCTGGTGGGGATCGGGCTGACCGACGAATTCGACGATGACTTCAACTTCTTCCCCACAGCCACGTCGTCGCCCAGCGGCGGCACGATGTTGGGACCGGGCGGCGTGCCGCACTACGACGTCGCGCTGCTGGACACCGGCGCCGGGTTCTCGATTCTGACGGCGCAGGCGTTCCTGGATTTCGGCCTCAACAGCGCCTCGCCGGGTGAGCCTGATGGATACCGAGGAACCGTGGATCTTCCGATTGGCGGTGCCACGGGTACGTTAACGGCCCGGATCAACGATCCCTTCGGTCTATACGCCGGCGGATTGCAGGGGCGGAGCGGCACGGCCCCGTTTGCGATGAACAACGCGGCCCTGCGCGGACTGACGAACACCTCCACGATGACGCTGCCAGTGGAGTCGGACCTGCCGAATATCGTCGGACTGAGCTTTGCCAGCCAATACGCGACATTTATTCGCAGCGACCAGCCGCAGATCTTCCAAACCGGCGGACAAACGGTGCGGACGCCGGCCGTCGAGTTCCTGGCGCTGGGAAGCGGCGGTCAAGGCATTACGCGGCGGGCGCCGCTGAGCTTGAATCCGGGCACGTCGTTCCAGCAGCCGCCGGCGTATTTTCCCAACGTGGAGAACTTCGATCTCGACAACCCGCAGGAGAACCCGTCGATTCCGACGATCGTCCAGGGCGGGTTATTTCTCAGCGTCAACGCCGCCAACGACGGCAGCCAGATCAATAACGCATCGTTCTTCTTCGACACCGGCGCCGACGTCACGGTGGTGTCCGAGCTTAACGCGGTGCGGCTGGGATTCGACCCCGTGCTCGACGAACCCGACTTTACCGTGGCGGTGATCGGCTCGGGCGGCACGAAACTTGAGGTGCCGGGGTTCTTCGCCGATTCGTTCACGATTCAGGCGGTTGGCGGCAGCGTGACGCTGTCGAACGTGCCGATCGTGGTGCTCGACGTGACCGACCCGTCGAATCCGTCGAACATCGTCGAGGGAATTGTGGGAACGAACCTGCTCGCGGGGCGCAACCTGGTGATCGATCCGAACCCGTCCCTGGGCGGCGGCGGGGCGAGTCCCAGTTTGTATATCAGCGATCCCGTGACGACCGACGCCAATTGGAGCGCGCTGGCCGTCTCGGCCGATTGGGGGTTTGCGTCGAGCTGGAGCGGCGCCGCGGTGCCCGGCGCGCTGACCATCGCCAATGTCCGCAATATGGGCGGCGGCAGCCCGCGAGTGGCGGTCGTGTCGAGCAACGCTACGGCCTGGGAGGTGAACATCTCAGGAACCGCGGCGGACCAGACAATGGGGCTGACGATTCAGTCTGGCGCCAAGCTGACGACATTCGCCGGCCTCAACATCGAGCAACATGGCCGGGTCACGCTGACCGGCGGTGCGTTGGACGTGCAGTACGTCGACATTCGCGGCGGGCGGCTGTCGGGCAATGGTTCCATCGCTACTGGCAGCGGGCCGATTCCGGGGCAGGTGGAAAATGTCAGCGGCATGGTGGCGCCGGGCGCCGGCGTGGGCGTGCTCAATATCGAAGGTCGATTTGCCAACGCGGCGGGCGGGCTCTTGGAGATCGAGATCATCGGTCCCGCGGCGGGGACGCAGTACGATCAACTCCTCGTCGATGGTGCGGCGACGCTCGCCGGTGGGCTGAGCGTCACACTGCCGGGTGCAAGTCCCTATGTGCCGGCGCTAGGCAGCGAGTTTACCATTCTGGCGGCGACCGACGGGTTAGGCGGGACCTTCGACGCTTGGACGCTGCCCGAGCTTGGCCCCGCGAAGTCGTGGCATATTGGCTACGACGAGACGACCGTCACGCTGCGGGTGACAATCCCCGGCGACTTCGATGGCGACTTCGACGTCGACGGCGCCGATCTGGCGATGTTACAGGACGGCTACGGCAACCTCTACACCGGCGCCGATTTCCTCGTCTGGCAGCGGAACCTGGGGATGAGCGTCAGCCCGATCACGGCCGTGCCGGAGCCGGGCGGCGTGGCGCTGGCCGTGGCGGCGATTTTTGGCGCCGCTGCGCGTCGCGAGCGACGCGGCTAAATCGATGGAGTGCCCCGCCACGGTCAATCGCGGGCGCGTTCCGTGCGGAGCGTACTCGACGCGCGGATCACGCTGCTGCTGGTGATCCGCGGAGTGATCCAACCGTTCTGGCTCATCGGCACGTCGACGGTTACCGTAATCTGGTCGACCTCCGGGCCAAGCGTCGCGGGGCTCACGCTGACGGTGGCGCCGCGGGCGCCGACGACGGCGAGAATGCCGTTGGCCTTGGCGATCGCCTCGTCCGCCGTGGCGCCGGGGACCATCGCGTGGCGGGCGGCTTCGTAAGCCGCGTTGTCGGCCGTGTGGCGGACGACGTTGAGCCGGCCAAACTCAAACGCGGCGATCATGAGGATGAAGAACACCGGGGCGACGAGCGCGAACTCGACCGCCGCGACGCCGCGGCGGCGGCGGTTGGTCTGTCGTCGTCGATCGGCGCGGTGAATGGGCATGGCATTTCGCGCGCTCCGCTGCGCAGACTCCGCGTCGCGGCTAACTTTGGCAGATTGCATTATTCAGTGAGCATCACGGGAAGCGTGGCGGCGATCTCGCGAAAGATGCGCTCGAGGGCCGCGGCGTCGGGGGCGTGGAAGTGCTGGCCGCCCGTGGCGGCGGCGACTGCCTGCATCCGCGGGATGTCGGCGTCGCTGCTGAACGTCACGGTATGCACCGTGAGATTGGCGGCCGCGGCCTCGCGGGCCGACATGATCGGCTCCCGGCCTGTGTTGTGCAGGCCGTCGGTCATCAGCACGATTGTCTTGACCGCGTAGGGACGGACGCGGCTACTCGTTAGCTCGACGAGGCCGTTGTCGAGGCCCGCGGAGATGGCCGTGCGGCCTTGCACGGGCTGGCTGCTCAGGCGAGCCATTTCGTCGCGGATGGTTTTGTAGCTGAACGCCAGCGGGGCGTTGATGTCGCTGGTGGTGAATTTGATGCCGCATCCGCTACCGGCGCTCGAATAGGTGACCAAAGCGCACTGCTCGCGTTGCGGGGTCTTGTCGAGTTCATCAAGGAAGCCGGCGACGGCCGCGTTGAGGGCGCCCCAGCGACTGCGCGTGGGATGCGGCGCGTCGCACTTGCCCGTGGGCATCCGCCCGCCGGTGAGCGATTCCATCATCGAGCCGGAGCGGTCGACCACGAGGCACAGGTCGCGGTCGAGCTGCGTGCTGGTGGCGACGTGCTGCGGTTGGAACTGCGTGACTCCCATCACCCGACCCAGAAGCAAGGCCACAGGCCCGCCTGAAGAACCCGCGGTGCGGCGGCCGGTGACGCGCACAGCGTTAAGCGCGCTTCCGCCGCTGGTGGTGAAGGCGAAGCGGGACGTGTCGGTCGATTGGGCGCCAACGCCGAATTCCACGTCACGATCTGCTAGCGCCAGGGACGCCCCGGCCACGCGATTGCGGCGGGCGGCATCTTTGGCGGCGGCGAGCGCGGCGGGTTCGTTCTGAGCGAGACTGAGCGTCTTGGCGCCGGCCCGCGAGGCGGCGTCGGTCGCCGTGCGAAGCTCGGTGCGCGTGAGCTGCATCCACGCCACGTCGACGGCGAACGCCGCCATGATCAAAAACAGCGGCAGCGTCAGCGCGATCAGCACAAGCATGGCGCCGCGGCGCTGGCGTCGACGTTGACAGTGGCGAGAGCGCATGGCGTCCTCATTTAGCCCCCGGTTATTGACCGGGGGCTAAGTGGTCAGAATTCTTTCATCATCACTGCGGTGGCCGACAGCGTGCGGCCGCGGAAAAAGCTGCCGGGGATCACGGAATTGGAGTTGGCGGGCGCCGACACAGTCACCTCGATGTACTCGCCGGGGGCGATGCTGGCGAGGTTGGCGGGACTGACGACGATGGCGCCGCCGGCGACGCGGCGGTCGCTCAGCACGCGTTCCCCAGCCGTTCGGGCGTCGGCGGCGGTGGCGCCGGAGACCAGCGCCGTTCGCACGCCTTCGTAGGCGGCCACGGTGAGCGACTGCTTGAGGAAGATCATCGTGCAGGCCTCGATCATGGCCAGCACCAACAGCACGAGCACGGGCAGGCAAACGGCCAACTCGCTGGCGGCGACGCCGCTGCGGCGGCTCCGCGTGCGGACGCGCCGGGTGTATCGCGTAGTCATGGCGCGTCCTGGCATCGGGGCGAAGCGTTTGTTCGAGCGGTCAGGTGCGCGATACGGCGCGGACGACGGCTTGGTTCGCCTGGACTTCGGACCAGGAAGGATGATCGAGTCGACGAACTCTACTTCACGGCGAGCGCTTCGGCGCCTTCATCCTCAGCTTCGGCGGTCGCGTCGGGCAGACCTCTCGATTCGGACAACCGCACCACCATTTGGTTGAAGTCCTCGGCCAGGCCTTGCCAGAAGTCGACTTCGCGGAACTTCATGGGCGTGTAGGCGCCGCCCTTGGCCAGCGAGCGAATCGTCTGCCGCATGCGGTAAATGGGTCCGGCAAACCGGTGGCTGAGCTTGATCGTGTCGATGATGAACACCGGCAGCATAAAGAACAGAACCAACAGGAACGGCCCGTGCGTCCACCACACGTTTTGCGCATGGTCGCGAATCGAGACGAAGGGGTTGCTGAGCACCTGCAGGCAGAACGCCACCAAGCCCGCCACGACGAAGAACGAGCACCAGTGATACACCAGGCGGCGGACCAGCGCTCCTTGCACCTTGGGATCGACGAACGTTTTCTTGCGTCCTGGATGGGCCATAGCGGTGAGTCACCTTTCGCGCGAGGCGGTGAACCAAGGGCCGTGCGGGATTCTCGTGCGGCGTCGGCGGCGCCCTGAGCCGCACAAGGAAATCCTAGGTCACATGGTTTGCGGGCAACCCGCCGGACCGATGTGGAAAGGCGCGAGTTGGGCGCTTGGCCCGGACGCTCCTGCGCAGACGGCATAATCGGCGCCGATGGAGCTTTCGCGAAGCGCCGATTCGCGGAGCCGCGTCCACGAGAGAATCACTCGCGGTCGCCCAGGATTGCCGCCGCGGGCGCTTGCTCGGCGAGGTGGCGAGCCACGTCCTCGCGGAGCGCAAACACGGCGCTGCGGACGGACGTGAACTCGGCGCGTCGGTCCAAGAGGTTCGCCAGCGGTTGCCAGAGATCCGCGGGCAGCGCGGCTTCTTGGGCGGCCGCGCGGATCGCCGCCGCGGCGGCTGGGCCGTCGTCGGTGCGCGGCGAATAGACGAGCAGCATCAGGTGGGCGTCGAGCGCCAGGCGGGCCGCGGCGCTGGTCGCGTCGTCGGTGCGGTCGGCGATTTGCGCGACCAACTCGGCGCCCGCGCCGCTGCGGAGCGCAGCCACCGCCTCCGCTTCGAGCGACGGGCCGTCGTCGGCCGCGGGCAACGGCGGCAGTTCCAGCCCGAGCGCGGCCGCGGCCTGCTCGGCCGCGGCCAGGTAGTTCGCGTAGCGGTCAGGGGCGAGTCCCTTGGCCGCCGCCGCGGCAGCCAGGCTCCAGTCGCTGGCAGCCGTCCATGCGTCGAGGCGATCCTGTGGCGTGACGACCCCGACGCGCGGCAAATCCGTCGTCGTCGGATCGGCCGCGGGCGGCGGCCGCAAGACGATCACCACCGGCTGGTCGTTCGGATCGTCGCCAAACAGGTCGTCGGCCGTGGGCTGAGGCGTCGCTCGAGCTTGGGGCGGGGGAAGGACCGGCGGCTCAGCTGCGGCCTCGTCGTCTTGCGGCGACGAATCGGCGGGCGGCGTTACTAGGTCCTGGGGCGCCTCGTGGCGGACTTCCTGCCAGCAGCCCGCGCAGGCCAGCAGCGCCGTCCACGCCAGTACACAAATCGTGCCCGGCTGCAATCGGTCGCCGTTTCGCTGTTGGCGAAACTTGGACATCAGGCGTCCGCGCACGAAGTCTCTCCTCCTGCGAGCGAGTCAGGTATAATTCGAGACCCTACCTTCAAATATACCCCCATTCGCGATTCTGGAAGATGCCGACATTGCCGCAGCAGGACGACGCGGAAGACTCGGCGTCGAACCTGGCGACGAGAACGTTCTCTCGTCGCAAGTTTCTCCGCCGCACCGTGGGCGGCGCGACCGCGGGGGCGTTACTGTACACCTGGCGGGTCGAGCCGCACTGGGTTGAGTTCGTCCACCGACCGATGCCAATTTGGGCTCTGCCCGAGGCGCTCGCCGGAAAGCGGCTCATCCAAGTGAGCGACCTGCATGCAGGGCCGATCGTCGATCAATCGTTTCTGACTGCGAGTTTGGAGCGAATCGCGGATCTCGATCCGGATTTGATCGTCCTGACGGGCGACTTCATGTCGTGCTATGGAGACGAGGAAATTCCGAAGGCGCTCGACGTCATTCGGGCTTTGCCGCCCGCGCCACTGGGACGGTTCGCCGTCTTGGGAAACCACGATTACGGATACCGCTGGAAGCAGCTTGCCGTGGCAGATCAGTTGGCAGAGGGACTTGAGCAACTCGATGTGCGGCTGCTTCGCAACGAAGTGGCGAATGTTGGGGGCCTGCAACTGTTGGGAGTCGATGAATTCTGGAGCGGGCGTTTTCACCCCGAAACGGCCCTGGCTGCACTTGATACGGCGCGAGCGTCGATCGCGTTGTGCCACAATCCCGACGGCGCTGACCACTCCGCGTGGGAGGACTACCAGGGGTGGATTCTCTCCGGGCACACGCATGGCGGTCAATGCAAGCCGCCGTGGTTGCCGCCGCCGTTCGTACCGGTGCAAAACAGGCGCTATGTGGCCGGCGAATACGAGCTGGCGGACGGACGGCAGTTGTACATCAATCGGGGATTGGGCTATCTGAAGCGGGTGCGATTCAACTGCCGGCCCGAAATCACCGTGTTCACGCTGCAGCGGGCCGAAGGGTGACGCGCGGCTAGGGACCTGCTCTGGCCAATCGCGGGCTGGCCTCGTAGCTTGGCATGATGGCACGGCCACGCGAGCAAAACGAGACGGACAATCTGGAACCCGTCGCTCCGGCGCGGAGCAAGCGGACGCTCGCGCTGGGACTCGCTGGGAGCCTGTTGTGCTATCTGGCGCATCCGCCGGTCGATTTCGGCTGGTTGGCGTGGGTCGGGCCGGCGCCGTGGCTGCTCTTGGCTCGGGCCTCGCGGATGCCGGGGCGGCGGCCGTACCTGGCGCTGTGGCTGGCTGGGGCAGTGTTCTGGTTGGCGACGATCCAGTGGATTCGCTTGCCGTACTGGGCGAACATCTTCGGGCTGTTTTTTATGGCGGCGTATCTCGGCGCGTACCTGCCGGTGTTTGTGGGGCTGACTCGCGTGGCGGTGCATCGCGTGGGGGCGCCGCTGTGGCTGGCTGGGGCGGTCGTGTGGACGGGGCTCGAGTGGGCGCGGGCGCGATTGCTCACCGGTTTTCTGATGGCGTCGCTGGCCCACACGCAGGTGAAGTTCCCGGCGGTGATTCAGATCGCAGACCTTGCCGGCGAGTATGCGGTCACGTTCTTGATCATTCTCGTAGCGGGCGCCATCGCAGGCGCTCTGCCGTTACGGTGGGTTGATTTTGCAAGCGAAAGCGGCCCGGGGCGTCCCCGTCCCCGGCGCGCGGTAGTGCGCGCCCTCGCTCCCGCGGCAATCGCCATCGCCGCGACGATCGGTTACGGCATGCTGCGAATCAGGTCGCTGCCGCTTGCCGATCTCGAACGCTTCCAACGCAGCGGTCCGCGGCTCGCGCTTGTCCAAAGCGACATGCTCGCCGACTGGAAGGGTACGCCGGATCGCGACCAGCAAACGATGGTCGAGCAGATCGAGCTGTCGGTCGAGGCCGTCGAGTCATCAACGGGGCTCATCGACCTGATCGTGTGGCCGGAGACGATGTTTCGTCAACCGTTGTTTGCGAATGACGAGCAGAATCCGCCGCCCCCCGGTTCGGTGCACTCATCGCGGTATACGGCGGCGCTTGACGACTTGAAATCGATCGCCGAGCGGACTGGGACGGCGCTGTTGGTGGGGATCGATCGCGTCGTGGCGTCGTCACGGGCGGCTCCGGGCGAGGAGCCCACGTGCGAGCTGCTGGTTTACAACTCGGCGGCGCTGGTCGATCGCGCGGGCCGGCTGTCGGGGACGTACGACAAGATGCACCTGCTGCCGTTTGGCGAGTACATTCCGCTGGTCGATTGGTTGCCGCTGATGCGGAAGTATTCGCCGATCACCGGCAACTCGCTGTGGGGCGCCGGCCCCGCGGCGTTTGAGCTAGACGGCGTCGTTTACTCGCCTAACATTTGCTATGAAACGGTCCTGCCACAGCTCATTCGTCGACAGGTGGTCGAGCTGGTGCGTCGCAGCGAAACGCCCGACGTGCTGGTGAACGTCACGAACGACGCGTGGTACTGGGGTTCCAGCGAACTCGACATGCACCTGGCGAGCGGCGTGTTTCGAGCCGTCGAGATGCGCACGCCGCTGGTGATCGCGGGCAACCGCGGGTTGTCGGCATATGTCGATTACCTGGGCAACGTGGTCGCGGTGACGGAGCGCGATCGGGCCGATGCGCTGGTCGTCAACGTGAAGCTGCCGCCGCGGCGCGGAGTGTACCCAAGCTTCTACGCGCGGTGGGGCGACTGGTTGGCGTTGCCGTGTTTCGTGGGTTGCTTGGTCCTGGCGATTGTTGGGTGGCGCGGCGCGCTCCGCTGCGGCGGACCTCCGCGTCGCGGCTAACGTTGTCCCTGACTCCTGACCCTGACTCGTTCCTCCAATGCCGATCGTTCTTCAAGTCCAGGACGCGTACAAGCGCTATGGCGAGCAGGCGCTGCTCGATGGGGCGAGCTGCGCGCTGGCCGACGACCAGAAGGTCGGTCTGATCGGTCGCAACGGCGCCGGCAAGAGCACGCTGTGTCGCGTGCTGCTGGGCGATGAGGAGCTCGACGCCGGCGAGGTGGCGCGGAGCAAGAAGCTGCGGCTGGGCTACCTGCGGCAGCATGATCCGTTTCTCGACGGCGAAACGGTGATGGATTTCCTGATGCGGGACAGCGGGGCGCCCGACTGGCAGTGCGGCGAGATCGCCTGGCAGTTCCAACTGCCCGAGCCGATGCTCCACCAGGCCGTGCGGTCGCTCTCCGGCGGGTGGCAGACGCGCGTGAAGCTGGCGGCGCTGCTCTTGCACGATCCGAACCTGCTGATTCTCGACGAGCCGACCAACTTTCTCGATCTGCGGACGCAGATGCTGCTCGAGGAGTTCCTGCGGAAATTCGACGGCGGCATTCTCGTCGTGTCGCACGATCGGGCGTTCCTGAAGCGCACTTGCACGCACACGCTGGAGCTGTCGCGCGGCAAGCTGGAGCTGTTCCCCGGCGACGTCGACGCGTACTTGGCGAATCTCGACGAGCGGCGCGAGCACGACCGGCGGGTCAACTCGGCGACGCTCGCCAAGCGGAAGCAGCTCGAAACGTTTATCGCCAAAAACCGCGCCAATGCCAGCACCGCGAGTCAGGCGCGGAGCAAAGCGAAGCAGCTCGCGAAGCTGACGTTGGTCGACGTGGCAGGCGACGAGGCGACGGTGCGATTCAGCTTTCCCGAGGTGGCGCCGCGACAAGGAACCGCCCTGCGAACCGAGCGAATGGCGATCGGCTATCCCGATCGCGAGGTGGCCCGTGACGTGCAGGTAGAGATCGAACACGGCGATCGCGTGGGCGTCGTGGGCGACAACGGCCAGGGAAAGACGACGTTCCTGCGGACGATTTGCGGGTCGCTCGAGCCGCAGGCCGGGAGCATGAAGTGGGGCTACGGCTGCCAGATGGGCGTGTACGCGCAGCACGTTTACACGACGCTGCCGGAGGATCGCACGGTGGAGGACTACCTTTACCGGCAGGCGGCGCCGGGGACGAGGGACCAGCAGATCAAGGACGTGGCGGGGAGCTTTCTGTTTAGCGGCTCGCACATCGAGAAGCGAATTCGCGTCTTAAGCGGCGGCGAACGGGCGCGGCTGGTGCTCGCGGGACTCCTGCTCGAGCAGCACAACGTGCTGGTGCTCGACGAGCCGGGCAACCATCTCGACGTGGAAACCGTGGAGGCGCTGGCCGATGCACTCAACCGTTATCCCGGGACGGTGATCTTCACGAGCCACGACCGGCATTTCATGCAGCGCGTGTCGACGGCGGTCGTCGAGGTGCGGGAAGGCCGCGTGGCCAGCTATCCCGGCAGTTACGAGGATTACGTGTACCGCGTGCACAAGGAGTTGGACGCCGGCCTGCGCGCCGAGCATGCGACGTATTGTGCGTCGGCTCCCGCCGGCGCCCACGCGGCGTCGGCGCCGGCAAAGAGGAAGCTTTCCGGCCGCGAGGAGCGCGAGCTGGAGAAGCGCATCAAGGCGTTGGAGCGGAAGATCGCGAAACTCGATGAGGAGAAGAAAGAGCTGAACGCAAAGCTCCTCGAAGTGGCCGCCGCCGCGGATGCGATACGCTTGCGAGATCGGCTCACTGCGGTCGCCGAGGAAGTGGCGGCGCTGGAGCACGAATGGCTGGAAGCGTCGGGGGATCTCTAGAAACCGCGAACGTTGCCGGTTGAAAGGCTGCCGCGCTATCGACGAACGCCCCCCTCGACTTCCAGCAAAAGCGTGTTCGACACGTCGTTGCCGAACGCGTCGAACTGGTTGAACTGCCAAACAACCTCCTTCGACTTAGGGTCGATTTCAATCACCTGCGGATTGCCCGGCCCCGCGTGGCAATTGCCGATGACGTAGTGGCCGTCCGGCAGGACCTCGATCGTCGTGACCCACGCCAGCGCAATGCCGGGCAGATCGTGCTGGCCGAGTTTCCAGACGATTTCCTTCTCGGGGGTCACTTCGAGGACACTGTGGCCGTTGCCGGTGGTGAGCAGCGTGTTGCCGCTTTCCAGCCGAACGGCGGCGAATGTTTGGTTCCCGAACGCCTCGGGGCCATGGCCGTCGGCGCGCCGATGGCCAAAGAGCGGCACGGCGTATTCCCACACGACGGCGCCGGTCTCGCCGTCGTACTCGCGAACGACGCCGTCGCCTTCGTGGCAGACCAGGTAGTTGCCGTTGGCGAGCTTGCGGACCAGGCGCGTGTCGCGGTGAGGGTCGGGGCGCTCGAGCTGGAGCGGAATTTCCTTGAGCAGCTTGCCCTTGCGGTCGATTTCGATGATCCGCCCGGCGCCGCTCTCGGCGATCATCACGCGGCCGTCCTGCAGCGGCTGGAAGGCGTGGACTTCGACGCGATTGCCCTCGTTGCCGTTCTGCCGCGCCGAATCATAGGACCACACGACCGCTTTGGCGGCGGGGTCGATTTCGGCGATCGCGGCTGGACCTTGCTGGACCATGAGATGACCGTTGTCGAGCTGGTGCACGTCGTGAATCGGGCCCCACGGCATCTCCCATTCGATGGCGCCGTCGGCGGCGACGATCGCCAGTTTGCCATTGCCCTGAATAAGCAGGCGATGCGGTCCGGCCCACGCGAGGGCTGGAGAGGTGCATACGACGGCCAGTGCGGCACACATAGGGATCGAGCGAATCATGTCAGTCATGGCGAATCCGTGGGATCGCAGGGTCGATGAACTCACTTCGTGACGCCGTGCGCCTTGAGCCACGGCTCAAGCTGCTCAGGCCACTTGTCGGCGGGACGGTCGCCGCGGAACATGCCGAAGCCGTGGCCGCCGACGTCGAACACATGCAGCTCGGCCGGCACCTTGTGGGCGACGAGCGCTTCGTAGAACAGCAGACTGTTCTTCACGGGCACCGCTTCGTCGTCGCTGGCGTGGACGAGGAATGTGGGCGGCGTGCGGTCGGTGACGCGCTGGTCGGTCGACCACTGGGCGGCGAGGTCATTTGTGGCGTTCTCGCCGAGCAGATTGCGGCGCGAGCCGCCGTGCGTGACGCCCTCCTCCATTGAGATCACCGGGTACATCAGCACGGCGAAGTCGGGTCGGCTTGACTGGCGGTCGACGGGGTCGGCCGCGTTCGGATTGCCGTCGTCGAACATCGTGGCGGCGGTCGACGCGAGATGGCCGCCGGCGGAGAAGCCAAGGATGCCGACGCGCTGGGGGTCGACGCCCCACTCGGCGGCGCGGCTGCGCACCGTGCGGATGGCGCGCTGAGCGTCCTGGAGCGGCACAGGCTGCTGGTTCTTGCCGCCGCCGCAGCGGTAGCGAAGTACGATGCCTGCAATGCCGCGGGTCCGCATCCACTCGCCGACTTGAAGTCCCTCGTGGTCCATAGCGAGGCCCGAGTAGCCGCCGCCGGGGCAGATGACGACGGCGCCGCCGCCGCGTTTTTCAGCGTCGGGAAGAAACGGCGTGACGGCGGGGGAGCGGGTGACGCGCTCCATCCACGCGACCGTCCCGGCGTAGGCGGGCTCGTTGCCCTGGTTGGCAGGGTGATCCGCGGGCCACAGGAGAATCTCTTGCGGCGCATCCGCGGCGCCAATCGACGCGGTCAGCCCCAAGACTGACACGAACATGACGCCTCGTAAACTTTCATGCACGGCAATGGTCCTCAGACGAATATAGGCGGCAACGAAAATTCATTCGCGTCAACTCGCGTGATTCGTTTTCTAAGTGGCCAGTGGCTTGCGCCACACGCCGACCACGGCTGGGGGATAGGATCGCACATCCCAT
This sequence comes from Lacipirellulaceae bacterium, assembly GCA_044867485.1. GTDB lineage: Bacteria > Planctomycetota > Planctomycetia > Pirellulales > Lacipirellulaceae > Lacipirellula. Next base: position 16,811 of record JBIOVA010000074.1, read on the forward strand.
GCTCCACCTGTGTCAGCGTCGGCGAGCAGTGCGAAGTCGAATCGCTCGTCGGATTCGAAGACGACGATGCTTGTGGGCGGCGCGGCACGCGACACGTTAGCGATGAGTTCGAGCATCTCCCCCTGGCGTTCGACGAAGAATGCGTAAGGCGGGCTGCAGAAAACGAGCCAGGGAAAAGCGGAAAGCGGAAAGCGGAAAGCGGAAGAGGATTCATCCGCTTTCCGCTTTCCG
>JBIOVA010000075.1:0-30481 GCA_044867485.1 Lacipirellulaceae bacterium
GCGACATTCAACGGCGGGTCAGTGGAATCGGCCACAGCTCACCGCGGTTGTCGGGTGATGGCGCCTTCTTCGGGGCTGCTCGCCGTGGCATAGAGCCGCTTGGGAATGCGGCCCGACAAGTGTGCCAATCGGCCGGCGTGGACGGCGTGGCGCATGGCGTCGGCCATCCGCAGCGGGTCGCGGGCGTGGGCGATGCCGGTGTTGAGCAGGACGCCGTCGACGCCCAGCTCCATGGCGATGGTCACGTCGCTGGCCGTGCCGACGCCGGCGTCGACGATCACGGGGTAGTCGGGGTCGCCGTCTTTGAGGTACTCGAGGCAGATGCGGATGTTGTTAGGGTTGAGGATGCCCTGGCCGCTGCCGATGGGGCTGCCGGCGGGCATCACGCTCGTGGCGCCGGCTTCCTTGAGCCGCCGGGCAATGATCGGGTCGTCGGTCGAGTAGCACAGGACCTGGAAGCCGTCGGCGACGAGCTGCTCGGTGGCGTCGATCGTCGCGACGGGATCGGGGAGCAGCGTCTTCTTGTCCGCCAGCACCTCGAGCTTCACCCAGTCGGCGCCGGGGTTCTCCAGCCCCAACAGAATCTCGCGACCCAAACGAGCGACCCGCACCGCGTCGGCGGCATTGAAGCAGCCGGCCGTGTTGGGGAGCAGCGTGTAGCGCGACGAGTCGATGAAGTCGAGGAGGTTGTTTCCCTGGGCGTCGATGAGCCGCTCGCGGCGGACGGCGACGGTGATGCAGTCCGTGCCGGAGCGTTCCAGCGATTCGCCCATCAACTCGTAGTTGGCGTACTTGCCGGTGCCGACGATGAGCCGGCTGCGCAGGGCGTGGCCGCCGATGGTGAGGGCGTCGTCGGTGAGCAGGTCGGCGGACATGGGAGCGATTCCAGGTTGGATGGTCCATTGAGCCCCCGGTCACCTCTTTAGCAAACGTGACCGGGGCTAAGAGGGCGGTCATCCCCCGCCCACGAGCGTGACCACCTCGATGCGATCGCCGGGGGCGAGGGCCGTGGCGGCGTGCTCGGTGCGGGGGACCAATTCGAGGTTCCGTTCCACGGCCAATTGTCGCGGATCGAGCCCCAACTCGACAAGCAGGGCTGCGATGGTCGCCCCAGGGGCGAGTTCGCGCGGCTGGCCGTTGACAGTCACTTGCATGGCGGGCGTCGCCCCTCCGGGCGGCGTCATTGGTCGCGGACGAAGGCGTCGCGGAACGACCCGCCGCCCACGCGGACAAACGCCGCCACCTGATTCTTGCCGGCGGCGTTCAGCGTCGTGTCGAAGGGCAGGGCGTAGGCGAAGACCTGTCCCGTGGTCGCCTCGGCGACATAGATCAAGCTGCGGCTGATGACCGACGCTCCGCGGCCCCGCGGCAGGTCGGCCTCGCCGGTGACCATGAGAAACTTTGGCGCGTCGCCCACTTGGTCGAAGTCGGCCATGATGTTGTACTGAAAGAACCCGGTGAACTCGCCGTTGCGGCGGCTCACGACGGCTGCGCGGAGGTCGCCGGTGAGGAAGTCGAGGAAGTACAGCGCCTCGATGCCGTCGTCGACCAACCCGGTCGCAATGGCGAAGTTGTCGGCGCCGTGCGTGGCGGTGGCGTAGGCCGACGGCGTCGACCGCATGCCGTGCAGGCCCGCGGTCAGGACGGCGCCCAGCGCGACGCCGACGATCAGCAGGGCCGCGTGATTGCACAGTCGTTGAATCATGGCCGGAATCCTCGACGCGGACGCGGGAGCGCGCGGGCGGACGGGGCCGGCGCGGCGTCGCGCCGCCGCCTTGCATCCTAGCGGGATGCTGGCGGGGATTCCAGGGAGATTGAGGAGGAGGGTTCGCAGGCGCCGGCGGCTGGGAAGATACGCAGAGCGTGAAGGCGGCGCAGCGGCTTACTCGTCGCGGTTGACCAGGCCGCCATAGCGGACAATGACGTAGAGCAGCATCAACACGGCCTGCAGCGTCGCGGCCACGTAGGTCCAGGCGGCGGCGTTGAGGACCTGGTCGACGTAGACCATGTCCTGATCCGGCACGATGCCGTACTGCACGAGCAGCCGTTTCGCCCGGTTGCTGGCGTCGAATTCGACCGGCAGGTTCACCAGCTGGAACGCGGCCACGGCGCCAAAGCCAATAATTCCGGCAAGCACCATGGGTCCGCCAAGTGGCACGGCAGCGTACGCCAGTCCCGCGCCCAACATGACGAGCAACATGCCAAGACTGCTGCCGAACTGGGCGGCCGGGACGGCGATGCTGCGGATCATCAGCGGGGCGTACTGGTGAGCATCCTGCAGGGCGTGGCCCGCCTCGTGCGCGGCAATGCCGACGGCGGCGCACGAGTTGGAGCCGTACACGCCCTGGCTCAATCGCAGCACCTTGTCGCGGGAGTCGTAGTGGTCGGTCAGCTCGCCGGCCACCGGCTCTATGGCGACGTGCTGCAGCCCGGCAACGTCCAAAAGATGCCGGGCGGCCGCGGCCCCGCTCAGCCTCGCGGAGACTTGCTGAGCCTGAGCGTAGGTCGACCGGACCTTCATTTGGGCCCACAGGCCCAGCAGGATCGCGGGGGCGATGTAGACAAAATACCAGGGATCGAACCAGATCATGAACGTTCCTCAGGAGCAAAATGTGTACCCAACTCGTGGCCGCGGACATCTGCCGAGCCGCGGTCGTGCAAAGCCGCCTCGCCGTGGTAAGCTTGGGGCTTCACGATGGTTATTACGCGACGGGGATGGGTTCAGTTCGACGGCCGTCCGGACAAAGGGGCTGGCGGAGAATCGGCGTTTCGCGGCCCCGGACATCGCCGATAATCCCGTTCGGCTGTCGGAATTACATTCACCACGAAGGCTTGGACTGGCATGAGCGATGTCCCGCACTGCAGCGGCGGATGCCGGGGCGGCTTCGCCGTTTCGGGACCGGCTGCTGGCCTGCCTGTCTGTCTGCTCGCTCTGGCGACGGCCATCTTGGGCTGCGGTTCGCCGGCGGCGGATGTGGCGGTTCAGCCTGCGTCTGCCACGACGGCGCCGACGACGATTGGGACGCCGACGCCGGACGCCCTCCGCGAGCAACTCGACCGCGTGCTCGACTTCACCGAGCACGGCCGGCAGATGAGTCTCGAAAAGCATGCCGCCTGGCAACTGCTCCACGGCGTGTTGGCGTTCGGCCCGCAATTCGAAATCCTGTCCGGCGACCAGAAGGTGGTGGCCCTCGACTGGGTGTTCGACGGGAAGCCGATGCGCGGCTGGACGCTCACGCCGACCGAGCAAGGCGTGAAGGCGGAAATCGAACCCGGCAAGCTTGGCCAGGGGCATGACGACCAGTGGCTGGCGATCATCTCGCAGTGGCAGGTTCCCTCGACGCGGCGGATCTTGGTCGATGGCCAGGAGTTTACGCTCCGCGACATGATCAAGCGGACGATGTACGACTGCTGGGAAGGCAAAGAGGCAAGTTGGACGATCATCGCCCTGTCGACGCATCTCGAGCCGATCGACCAGACATGGATCGCTCGCGACGGGCGGGAATGGACCGTCGAACGGCTTGTTCATGAGGAAGCCGGCGACGTCTACGACGACGCGGTCGGCCAGGAGATGATCAACCAAGGCGCGTGCGGCGGGACGCACCGACTGATCGGCCTGGCGATCGCGCTGAACAACTTCCGCAACAAAAACCCCGATGCAAAACCCACCGGCGGCTGGCTGGCGGCCGAGCGGCGGATCAATTGGGCGGTTGAGCAAGCGCGCAACAACCAATTGCAATCAACCGGCGCGTTTTCGATCCAGTTTTTCCAGCGCCCCGCCAATTCGTCGAACCTCGACGAGCATCTGGCCGCCACGGGCCACACGCTCGAGTTCTTGTCCTTCGCCCTGCCCAAAGAGGAGCTCGAAGCGGCATGGGTGCGGCGCGCCGCGGCGTACTTGTGCCGCCTCCTGGAGCGGACCAAGCACCTCGATTTGGAGTGCGGCTCGCTGTACCACGCGGCGCACGGATTGGTGCTGTACCGCACGAAGGTCTACGGCCCGCGGGAATCGCCGCTGGAAACGGCGGCGCGGGCGTCGGCCGTCGGTCGTTGAGTGCTACAGCAGGTCTTCCCACTTCCGTGCGGAGTGATAAATTCGCATGACTCGGATGCAATTGTCGAGGACTTGATAAAAGACCAAGTACTTGCCAACGAGGATTCTGCGAACATTGGGGCCGAATTGTGGCTGTGGCTCCCCAAGTTCGGGATAGGTCGCCAAGAGTTCGATCTTGCGATCGATCTTTCGGAGCAGCGCTGACGCCGCCGAATGGTTGTGCTGGGCGACGTAGAACCAGATTCCGACGAGGTCGAACTCCGACCGCGGCGAACGATAGATCGGCAACTTCGCCATTGTTATCGCTGATTGAATCGCCGCTTGGCTTCAGCGATAGTCGCCTCGATGTCCCACGGAGCGAACTCACCTCGCTCGAATTCATCAAGGGCGACCTGCAATCCTTGGCGAATGTATTCCTCGTCGAGCGTCACTTCGACAGGCTCTTCCACGAGCCGATAGATCTGCATTGTGTCCGGGTCTTCAAAGAGGGGCGGAATGCCCCCGTTAGCCGCGATGGCCTGGCTCACCTCCGGCGGCAGCGGAAGAGGTTGTGCGTCCATAGCCTGATTATAGCGGATGATGCGTGCACCTGAATAACAATCGCGCTGCCGGGACCGGCCCGCCGCTGGTTGACCCCTCCCCGAACCCTACTTAAGCTAAGGGATTCAGGGAACTTCGGGCGTTTTCGTCGTCCGAGCCGGGTCTGATCTCGGGCGCCACGATGCTTGCCAAACGCGTCATTCCGTGTCTCGACGTCGATCGCGGTCGCGTGGTGAAGGGGACCAACTTCCTCAACCTGCGCGACGCCGGCGATCCGGTGGCGGTTGCCGCGCGGTACGAGCAGGACGGCGCCGACGAACTGGTGTTCCTCGACATCACCGCCAGTCATGAAGGGCGGGACATCATGCTGGACGTGGTGCGACGCACGGCCGAGCAGGTGTTCATGCCGCTGACGGTTGGCGGGGGGATTCGGACGATCGAGGATATCCGCGCGTTACTGCTGGCTGGGTGCGACAAAGTGTCGATCAACTCGGCGGCCGTTCGCGATCCGGAATTCGTGCGGGCGGCGGCGCTGCGGTTTGGCAGCCAGTGCATCGTGGTGAACATCGATCCCAAGCGCGTAACGCGCGACGGCCGCGAAGCGTGGGAAGTCCACATCAACGGCGGTCGCATCGGTACGGGGCTCGAAGCGGTCGCCTGGGCGCAACGGGTCGAGGAGCTTGGCGCCGGCGAGATCGTACTCACCTGCATGGATGCCGACGGCACGAAGGACGGATACGATTTGGAGATGACGGCCGCGGTGAGCCGGGCCGTGTCGATCCCGGTGGTCGCCAGCGGCGGGGCGGGGCGGCCCGAGCATCTGGCGGACGCGGTGACGATCGGCCGGGCCGACGCCGCGTTGGCCGCGAGCATCTTTCACTTCGGCGAATACACGATTCAGGAAACCAAGCGCCTCATGGCCGAGCGGGGCATCCCCGTGCGGCTGGCAGCGTAGGCGCCGTTTTGTAGTCACTTCGAGGTCCGCCGAGACGTCCGGGTGGACCCCGCGGCGGACCTCGGGGTGACAGGACCGGGGCGGCGCTGGCCGCTGTTGGCGAGGAGAATTAAGCAATGCCCAGTGGTAGTTCCGTCAGCGAAGCGGATTACGACAGTTTTGTCGCACCGCACCAGGAACTGGAAATCGACAAGCTGTTCCGCGCGACGGTCAAGCTCGAGGCGAGCGACCTGCACCTCAAGGTGGGCAAGCCGCCGATGGTGCGGGTGAACGGCACGCTGCGCCCCATGAACCGCGGGCCGATCGACGACGAGGAGATGGTGCGGCTTTGCTTCCCGCTGATGAACGAGCGGAGCCGGAAGATTTTCGATCGCGACGGCGGGGCCGACTTCGCCCACATGTGCGACGTGGAGGGAACCAATTGGCGGTTCCGCGTCAACTTGATGCAGCAGCTCGGCCACATCGGCATGGTCGCCCGCCGCGTCAATAGTTGGATTCCTGACTTTGAGGGGCTCAATCTTCCCCCGTCCATCGAGAAGCTCTGCGGCTACGACCAGGGCATGGTGCTGCTGGCCGGCGTCACCGGCTCGGGCAAGAGCACGACGATCGCGTCGATGCTCAACTGGATCAACCACCGGTACCGCAAGCACATTCTCACGCTCGAGGATCCCGTTGAGTTTGTATTCAGCGAGGACAAGTGCCTGATCAACCAGCGCGAGATCGGCCTCGACGTCGTCGACTTCGAGATCGGCATGAAGCATGCCGTCCGCGAGGATCCTGACGTGATGCTTGTGGGCGAAATGCGCGACAAAGAAACGTTCATGACGGCCATTCACGCCGCCGAGACGGGGCACTTGGTGTTCGGGACGATCCACGCCTCGAGCGCCGCTTCGACGATCGGCCGCATCCTCGACCTGTTTCCGCAGGAGATGCACAGCGCGCTGCGCAGCGCGATCTCGATGAACATGAAGGGCATCATCGCCCAGAAGCTGCTCAAGAGCATCAAGCCGGGCGTGGGCCGGGTGCCGACCGTCGAGATCATGACGTTCAACCCGATGGTGCGGAAGCTGATTCTGGAAGAGGAAGACCACAAGCTGGGCGACGTGATTCGGATCGGCAAGGAGGACGGCATGCAGGATTTTACGCAGAGCCTGAAGAAGCTCGTCGACGACGAGCTGATCGACCGCGAAGTGGCGATGGAAGTGGCGCCCAATCGTGAGGCGCTCAAGATGGCTCTCAAGGGCATCGAAGTCAGGCAACCTGGAATTATCTGATGCGGCGACTGGCATGCGTGTGGTTCGCGGCGGCGGCTCTGTTGGGTGCGGCGCCATGGGGTCAGTGGGCCGTCGCGCAAGAAGGCGCCGACGGGGCGGCGATCGACGCCGCCGTAGCGCCCGATGCGGCGGCGCCAGACGCCGCCGCACCCGCGGAACCGCCGGCGCCGGCGAATCCTGTCAATGACTTTGGCGCCGCTGTGCAAGCCAACGCCGCGGCCGTTCCGTGGAGCAAGATCCTGCAGTTCTTAGGTTACGCAGTGCTCGTGCTCATCTGGACGGCGACAGGCGACTGGGTCAACCGCGACTCGCAAATCTTTGGCCTGGGCTACAAGAAGTGGAATCCGATCGTCTTCTTCCTCTTCGCGGCGCTGTGTGTGGGCTTGGCGTTCGTGCCCCTCCCGTTCGTCGTGCGTTACCCGATCCTGTGGGTTGCCTATCTCGCAACGATCATCCCCTACGTCGTTGTCCACAACCGGCGGGTCGAGGCGCACCAAACGGTGCTCACGCCGAGCTGGTGGCGGCATTTCTTTGCTTCGATTCTGGGCAAAGCCGGCGTCAAAGTGCGCGACGAGCGGAGCGCGGCCTACGAGAAAGGCGCCGCGGTCGACCTGTTCGCCATGGGGTCGGGCGATCCCAACGTCGACAATGCCAATTTGCTGACAGCCCGTCAATCGCCCGGCTATCTGCTGGTGAAGGACCTCGTCGCGGACATGGCGGCGCGGCGCATTGACCGCGCCCTCCTCGAGTACGGCCCGCAGGGCGTGGCCGTGAAGAATGAGATCGACGGCGTCTGGCACAATGGCGAGGCCCGCGACCGCGAGAACGCCGACGTGATGCTGGCCGTGATTAAGACGCTGTGCCATCTCGACGCCAAGGAGCGACGCAAGAAGCAGGAAGGAAAGTTCGGGGCCCAGTACGAGGGCGCCAAGTTCCTGTGCCCCGTCACGTGTCAGGGCGTCGCCAACGGCGAGCGGGTCGTCGTGGCCCGTACGTTCGAGAAGGGCCGGCCGCGAACTTACGAAGCCATCGGCCTGCGCGAGGGCTTGCGGGACCAGTGGGAAGCGGTCATGGCCGGCGACAAGGGGCTGGCCGTGTTCTCGGCCATGCCCGCCGGCGGACTCACGACGATGATCGACGCGTCGATCGACGAAACCGACCGGTTGATGCGCGATTTTTTCGCGATCGAGGACGTGCAGCATCGCGAGCATGAAATCCAAAACGTCGCGGTCCACACGTACGATTCGGCAAAGGGCGAGACGCCGGCGACGATCATCCCCGGGCTCGTGCGGCTGTACCCCAATGTGTACATCTGCCGCGACCTGGTCGACGCCGAGAGTGCGAAGCTCTTGATGAACGAAATCCCCGACGACCGGCTGGTGGTCACGAGCGTCCCGGCGCGCGACTCCGCGGAAGCCCTGTTGCGGCTGTTGCAGATGAAAGTCCCGCAGCAGCAGTTCGCCTCGGTCGTGACGGCCGTGCTTTACCAACGGCTGATCCGCAAGCTGTGCCCCGACTGCAAAGTGGGCTACGCGCCGTCGCCGGACCTGCTCAAGAAACTGGGCATCCCGGCGGGGAAGGTCCAGCAGTTCTTCCGGCCGCCGAAGCCGGAGGAGATCGAGAAACCGTGCGCGACGTGCCAAGGTTTGGGATACGTTGGGCGGACGGGTATCTTTGAGTTGCTGCTGGTGAACGACCAGATGCGGGCGATCCTGGCTAAGCAACCGAGTCTCGAAGCGCTGCGCAAGGCGGCGCGGGCGGACAACCAGCGTTCGCTCCAAGAGGAAGGAATCTTGATGGTGGCGAAGGGCGTGACTTCGCTGCCGGAACTGCAGAGGGTGTTGAAATAGTCCGTGGTCCGTGGTCCATTGCAAGTCTTGAACTGCACGGCCACAGGCACAACGGACAACGGACAACGGACAACGGACATACAACTGCCATGCCCTACTTGTGCGTGCTGATTTACTTCGTGTTTTTCGCCGGCCTGGCGATGACTGTGGCCGAGGGGTTGTGGAGCAACGCGCTGGCGCTGATGGGGATTCTCATCTGCGGGCCGTTGGCGATCGCCGCCGGCTATCCGCTCGGACTGTTCATTCAGGAAAAGATGGACAAGCCCATCGAGCAGACGTGGTATTTCGTGTTCGCGGGCGTGTGGCTGGTATTTTTCTTTTCGATCATGGTGTTTCGTCTGTTGGCCGACCGCGTGGCGTCGCGGACGCGGATGAAGTTTGTGCCGCCGTTGGAATTGGCGGCGGGCCCGCTGGTGGGGTTGCTCGTCGCGGTCATGTTCGCCAGCTTTTTGGCCTTCACGCTGTACACGATCCCGATTGCGTCCGGCGAGTATTGGAAGCTGGCCGACGCGGCCGGTTGGCAGAAAACGACGCTCGAGCAGGGCTCGGGTCCGTTCAACGCCGTGTTGAAGTCATTGGCGGGTAGCGAAGTCGCCACGTACCACCTGCGGTGAAGCCGGCGCGAACGAATGGACGTTCGATCAATATGATGCACGCGGATGGTCAGACCACGATGGATCGCACGTCGACGGGCGCCGCCGAGGCGCCGGAGTATCAATCGTTGAGCCCGCTGGCCGCGCTGGCGTTTGTGCTGGGGCTGCTCTCGCCGGCGGCGCTGGCGACCCCGATGCTGCTGGTTGTGCCGGCTGCGGCGGCGGGGGTCGCTTTGCTGGCGCTGACGAAGATTCGAGCTTCGGACGGGACGCTCACCGGCGCCGGGCTCGCGCGCTGCGGATTGGCGATCGCATTGGCGTCGGCTGTGGCGCCGCTGATTCGCGACCCGATTCGCGACGCGCTCATGCATCGGCAAACCGCGGAGGTGGCTCGGAGCTGGCTCACGCTGCTGGCCGAGGACCGCACGAGCGACTCGCGCGTTCTGCTGAGCGGACAGGCCCTGAGTTCGTTGGGCCCTGGGCAGCCCAAACCCGGCGAGCAACCGCCCGCGGCGGAGGTCGTCGAGACGGTCACGCTGGAGAACCTGCGAAACGACAAGCTCGCCCGGCGGCTGTCCGGGTTCAAGACGCCGCTCACCGTGACGGTCGAATCTGGCTCCCTCTCGCCCCCCATGTTCGACGGCGGTCGGACGATGACGGCGGGCGTCTTCGTGGTGGCTCCCGCGGGGGCCGGGGAGTCGTGCCGCGTGCAGCTAAACTTCGTTCGCGCGGCGTACTTCGAGTCCGAGGGCCGGCCGTGGCGGATCGATCGCTGGTCCCTCGTGGATGAGCCGGCGGCGAGCGCGGGCTCAAATCCTACCTAGCCGCCACACTTTTACGCGGGCGATTTCGGCCGGGCCGAAGCGCCGCGCGGCGGGCGCCAGCACTTCCGGCATGCATGTCGGTCTAACCGGCAAAGCTTCTCGTTTTTGCGGCATTGGGCCTGGGAAAACGCAGCAAACGGCGTTGGCGGGCTCGACCGCTTGAAAAGCCGTCGTCGATACAAGACTGCGAGGCGGATGGAAACTCTCGCGACGCCGCTTTGCCGTCCTGTCCCCCCAAGGACCGGCGTCACGCCACAACGGACATGCTTCGGCTGAGGGCGCGGTTGGTGACCGCCTCCGGCCGAGCGAAAGCAGAAGGAGCTTACAGGTGAAGATTCGGACATGGACTGTCTCGCTGGCCGCGTTGGCGCTGAGTGCAGCGCCCGTCGCGGCCGAGACCAGCGCCACAGGCTGGTCGTATGACAACAACATCAAAGGCGTGGCCTTCGCCAGCGATTGCGAGCCGGGCTGCGCGTGCGAGCCGGGTTGCGGCTGCGAAGAGCCGTGCTGCGACGACGCCTGTTGCGGCGCCGACTGCGGCGACGGCTGTGACTGCGGCTCGGGCTGCGGCCGCGGCGGGCTGTTGGGAGCCATCGAGGGCTTCTCGCTGGCCAGCGCGATCGGCTTGGCCGACGACACGCAGCTTCAGATCGGCGGCTGGACGGAATTCTTCTACGAAGACAACAACGTGCCGTTGTCGCAGGCCTACAACGACCTGCTGTCGTTCGACGACGTGCCCGACCACTTCCACCTCGGGCAGCAATGGTTCTACCTGGGCCGCGCGCTGAGCGGCGATGGCTTCGACCTCGGCGGTCGCATTGACATGATCTACGGCACGGACGCACAGAAGACACAGGCGTTCGGCAATCCGGGCGCGGGCGTCCGCGGTTTCGGCACGTACGATGCGTCGCTGGACCACGGCGAGTACGGCTGGGCCATCCCGCAAGCGTACGCCGAGGTGGGCGTGGGCGCGGCCAGCATGAAAGTTGGTCACTTCTTCACCCCGATCGGGTACGAAGTGATTCCGGTGACGGGCAACTTCTTCCGCAGCCATAGCTATACGATGTTCAACAGCGAGCCGTTTACTCACACGGGCGTGTTGGGCACCTACGCGATGGACGCGGTCACCTTGTACGGCGGCTGGACGCTCGGCTGGGACACCGGCTTCGACCAGCTCAACCAGGGCAACAACTTCCTGGGCGGCTTCGCCGTCACGCTGGGCGACAACGTGACGTTCACGTATCTCAGCACGTACGGCAACTTCGGTTGGCGCGACGGCGGCGACGACAACAGCTACTCGCATAGCATGGTGCTCGTGGCCAGCCTGACCGACAGCCTGCAGTACATCGCCCAGAGCGACATGATCGACACCTCGAACCCCGGGGTGAGCGAGTTCGACACGGTTGGCCTCAACCAGTACCTCATCTACTGGCTGAACGACGTGGTCGGCTTGGGCGGCCGCATGGAGTGGTGGAAGGCCGACGGCGTGAGCTTCTACGAGGCCACGAGCGGTTTCAACTTCAAGGTGCTGGACAACCTCAACATCCGGCCCGAGTACCGTCAGGACTGGGCGCCGGGCATCGGCCTGGACGAAGACACCTTCCTGGTCGACGCCTACATGACGTACTGAGCGAACGGCTTGAGGCATGAGGCATGAGGCTTGAGGATTGTCCTTCTGGCCGAAAGCTGAGAGCCGACGGCTGAGAGCCGCTAGCTACCGTGACCCCCTCGCCGGCGGTCGGGACTTCGTAAGGAGTTCCGGCCGCCGGTTTTTTTTGTTGCGCAGACGGCGTCAGGGTTCAGAGTTCGGAGTTCAGAGTTCGGAGTTCGGAGTTCGGAGTTCGGAGTTCGGAGTTCGGAGTTCGGAGTTCAGGAGGGTAGCAGCCCTCGGCGCATGCCGGGGGTTTCGGGATGATGCTCGCTGTTGGATGCTTGAGGCTTGATGCTGGGGTTTTGTCGCGAAAACACATTTTTGGCGACAAAACTCCATTCCCTGGAGTTGCGCTGGGCACTCTCCCCGGATGACGTTGTCCCGGCTTAAGTTGCGTCGCGGCGAGTCAGCGCAAGGTTTTGTCGCCAAACGTTGGAAGTCGTTGTTCCGTGCAAAGGGTGAGGACGATTTTTGGGGTTTCCGGTGGCAAATTGAAAGGAGCATGAGCGGAGTCCTCGCGCGTGGATCCGGGAGCGCGATGGGGCTGACCCGGAGGGAGAAGCTTGGGGGAAGGTTTAGGGCTCGGGGTTCAGGGGGGGACCATCGGCCGTAGACTCTCGACCGTAGGTTGATGGAGGACGAGCCTCCTACTGGGGCTCGGCGCCCGGCCTCCGACCTCCGACCTCCGACCTCCGGCCTCCGGCTGACCCGCCGAACTGACCGGCCGCATTGAAGTGATCGCCGGTCGCGGTGTCCTCGTGGATGTTAGGAGACCGCCACTCGTCATCGGACGGCAAATAGCCGAGGGCGCGCTGGGGACCGTCCGGGCGAGGCTTCTAATCCGCGGCCTCAAAAATGGTCATGCCCTCGAAGACGCCGTACGGTTGGGTTTGCGGATCCTTCTGCGAGGCGTTCCACATTTGTCCGCCGGGATTGGCCTGTTCGAGCAAGGCCAAGAGCTTGGCATCCCAATGCTGCGGATAGCCGCCGTAGGGCTTCGATTCGACGTTGTTCCACCACATCAGCTCCTGACCTTTCGAAAAGGTCCAGGTGCTTTTACAGGCCATCGTGCAGGTTTGGCAGCCGATGCAGCGGTTGGGGTTAAACACGAAGGCGAACTGCCACTGCGGATGGCGTTCCTCGTGCGGATAGCTCATCGGGCGGCCGATTTGCCAGTTGTAGACAGCGGGCATGGCATGGTCTCCGTCAAGCGCCAGATCTGGCGCCTTATGCAGGCAGATCAAGCTGCACCAATTTCTCCGAGAGTGGTTCCGCTTCGATGCACGTCACGCGCATCACGCGGCAGCGCGCCAACGCGTCGCTCATAAGGCGCTGTAAGTCCGTCTCGCCATACTGACGCCAAAGCCCGTAGAAGGCCTGGTAATTGGGGTCGCGTGCAAGCTGCATGATGGCGTTGGCGCCCCAGCCCATGCGGGCGTACTCCTCCACGAGAATCCGTAGCATCAACTCTGGGTCGCCTGGAACCTCGAACGCATGCATTTCAAGGGGATCATCGACCAGCATCTCCCGCGCAGCCGGATGAACCTTGGCCGTGGCGTTGGCAATGTCGTCAGTCATGCCCGTGGTCCTCGCGAGAACTAGATGCGTACAGTCACGTAAGCGCCGGTTAAATAGCGCTGGTTTTCCGGAGTATCTTCTCCCGGGCTATAACCCGACGCGGCCGGCTTCCAGACGCCGACGCCTCCGAGGCCCCCGTCTTCCGCCTTAGTGATGCGGATGAGCGTCTCCTTGGGCACCGTGTTCACCGCGTGGTTGTCGACGTCGAAGCCGAACACAAAGCCCATGCCACCGGTCTTCTTGTGAAATAGCGTGTCGGTCTGGTGCATCGGCATCAGCCAGTTGCGAGTGATGCTCTGGTGAGACCCGTAGCGGTAGCTCGCCTGGTAGCCTGTCTCCGCGGCGAGCGCGCGACCATCTGGGCGCGACTCGTGGGCCTTAACGGATCGCTCAGTCGCAATCCAGCCGGTGTGTTTCATAATTGTGAAGTTGTACGGCAAGCCCGGATTGAACTTGACGCGCACCAGACAGCGAAACGCCTTATGCCGCGGGCCTGAGTCCTCGCGCCAGCCGATGTACGGGCGGTCCAGTTCGTTGGCGTCCACCCACACGTAGTCGCCTTCAGCAATGCCGCGATCCTTGGCGGCTTGAGGGTTCATTTGAATCTGACGGTCGGCGACTCCCGGGGCCCGTCTGTCGGTGCGGTGCGGGTCGCCGAAGTTGTCGCTCCAAATCCAGTTCCAGTCGACCGTGGACCAAGACGAGTGGGTCGAGTGCCGGCTCTTCGGCGTCGTGCAGAAGAATGCATAGCCTTGCTTCCACAGGGGATTGACCGTTCGCTTGGCCTCGTCCCACGACATCTTCACGTTGCGCACTTGACGCAGCTCCGGGTCGCTTTCCCCTAAGGAGATGCCGAAGTTAGCCGGCCGAACAAAGGGGCTGGTCGAGACGATGACGTTGGGGAGATACGGCGTCGCTTCGACGCCTTCGCGATGTACAACCAGATTCTCCCCGTACTCGATCGCTTCGGGGATGTCGCAGTAACTATGGAGCCGCCCGCTGTCGGTGTAGAACGGGATTGAATCATGAATCTGCTCCCAGAACGGCACGCGCGGGTACGTGCGAAAGAGCATGAGCGCTGCTCCGGGCTCGCCGCCGTAATCGCCGGCAATAAGCCGATCGACGTCGTACGGGCCGTCCGCGCCGCGCGTCGTCGTCGAGTTGTCAAACACGCGCTGGAGATAGACCTTGTTTTTTCCCTCGGTGACGAACTTGAAATAGTCGGAGAAGCGCCGGTCGCCGGTCTTGTCCGCCAGAGCGTCGGCCACCTTGGCAAAGACCATCCCGTCGTCGATCGTTTCGTGGACCGGCTTGATGCCGCCTTTCCAGACTTGCAGGAACGGGTTCGAGCACGACGCGCCACACTCATAATCCTGAATCTCAACCCATGAATTCACCGGCAGCACGACATCGGCGTACTCCGCGCTTCCGGTCCATTCGATCTGCTGGTCGACGATCATGTCGACCTTCGGCAGCACGTTGACGATGAGGTTGTAAACCCATTTGGCCTGGTTGAGAAAATTTGCGTTGTTATACCAGATGGCCTTAGTCGGAGTGGGCATGTGGGAGGTGCCGGTGAAGCAGCGCCGCCCGCCGTTGGGTAAATCCACCGTGAGGGTGCGTTCGCCGCAGGCCCAGTACGACGGATCTTCGCCGTCATTGGTATGCCGCAGGTGTTCGTGCGTGATGCGCGCCGACTCGTCGAGCACGGGCGCGAAGGGATCTTCGGCGACGAAGCTTGCGACGCCTGGTCCGCTCCAGGGCGACGCCTGCAGGAGGGCGCCCTTGTAGTTTCCCGCCCAGGTGTGAGCCCCGGCGCCGTGGATGCCGATGTTGCCCGTGAGCATTAACGGCAGGTAGGTGGCCCGGTTATGCAGCGTCGCGTGAAAATAGTGGTTGATTCCCTCGCCGACGTGAATGGCCACGGGATGCCCGGCTTCGGTGGTCTTCCAGATGTCCTCCGCAAGGCGCCGCACTAGGTGTGCCGCGGCGCCGGAGATTTCTTCGACGGTCTTTTCGTCGTAATCCTTGAGATGCCGCTTATACATTTCGAAGATCGGCATCACCTCGACGCGGCTGCCGTCAGCCAACGACGCCTGATAGACGCCTTCGAGAGCGGCGCTGACGGTCATGTGTTCGCCGACTTCGTCGCGGCTAATAAAGACGACGCCGCCTGCGTCGGTATCCCATATACAGAAGTCGCCGATTCTTTCGCGTTGTTGATCGGTGAGTCCCTGCACCTTGTACGATGGGCCGGCGGAGATGTCCTTCGGTCGATAATTGGGATCTACGTCTTGCGGCCGCAGTCGTTGGAGCGTATCGGTCCGCACCAGGAGTGGAAAGTCGGTAAATCGGCGGCAAAAGTCGGGTTTGTACCAGCCGTTGTCGAGCATGATCTTCGTCACGCCTAGCAAGACCGCCAGATCCGACAGGCCGGGACGGACCGAGATCCAATAGTCCGACTTGCTGGCCGGTCCGTTGTACTCAGGGGCGATGTCGACCAGCTTCGCGCCGCGCTCCATGCACTCGTTGAGCCAGTGCGATTCGGGCATCTTGTTCTCGATGAGATTCTTGCCAACCTGGATCACGAGCTTGCTGAACCTCATGTCGTTGAAGTCCATGTCGGACGTCTGCAGCCCATGCACGAACGGGTGTCCCGGCGCCTGATCGCCACGCCACGTATACTCGTTCCAATCGCGACCGCCGCGAGCCTGCTCCGGCGGCACGCCGCGAACATGATGGTCGAGCAATCCCAAGAGGTTGACGAAGCGATAGATGCCGAACTTGCCAACGACGCCATGGATCGGCAGGTTCGAGCCCACCTTGATGACGCGTGTGCCGGCTCCTTCTACCTTGTCGATCATCCGCTTCTCATAGCCATCCATTTGCAGCCGATTGGCGCCGGCTTGGCCGCTGTATGTTTTGGCGATCGCATGCAGAGCTTCGGCAACATATTTCGAGATCTCCGTCCATGACATCCGGACGAAGCGGTCGTTGTCGCGGTCGTCGAATTTGAATTTCGTCCGCAGCTCGGGCTGCTCGGAGAGCGACGGGCAGCCCGCGTCGACCCACTCCTTCCACCCCTTGCGGAGCACGGGCCCTTTGAGTCGGTACGGCCCATAAATGCGCCGCTGCATCGTGTAACCCTTGGGGCAGCCGCGCGGGTTCCACGCCTGCGTCGCCTTGTTCCCGTATAAGTCGCCATAGCGATCGTGATCGTAGTTCTGTTCGCTGCGAATCATCACGCCGTTGCGCACAAAGGCTCGCAATCGGCACATATGCGTGTCGTTCGGAGCGCAGATCCACGTGAATGTGTTGTCGTAACGGTATTGATCGAGATACACCTTTTCCCAGTCACGATCGGGGTAGGACCCGAGGGGATTCTCGACGCTCACGGGCTGAAAGGCCCACGACTGGGCGCCGGCCGCCAGCAGCGTTCCGCCGCCTGCGGCACACGCCTCAAGGAATCGGCGTCGTGAGAGACTCATGGTCGACTCCTCTCCATCGCCCGAAATTTGTTAATGAGCCGCTCGCGCTGCTCGCCGTCGTGAAGCGTCGCCGCTACTCTTCCAACTCCAAGTCCTGCCAAATCGTGATCGACTTCTGCCCGTTACGGTCCCCCGAGGCGCCATCCCACACGGCGAACGCCACGGACGCCTTCTGGCCGGGCTTAAGCGACACGCCGTCTTCGGGCGTCGTCGCAGCAAGCGGCCGCTTCATCATCACAGTCCAGCGGCCGTCGCGCCAGCCGCCGTGTGCCCGCACAAGTTGGCTCTGCGGCAAGCGGAACGTGACGCTGCCAGGCCCGCCGACATGCAGCGACGTGCCCCCGGATTCGTTCCCTGGCGGCACGATTTGATTGCCGCTTGCAAGCGCTGGCAACGAGATCGCCGGCTGGTCTCCCGTGCGAGCGCCGTCACGGTCCAATTCGGCGCTCGCCACGGCCGTCTCGCTGAACGGAAGGACGTCCGCGACGGCGTGCGGGTACATCGACTCCACGGTCGCGGTCGGCCTTTGCCGATCGGCGTCCCAAAACCACACGTCGACCGACGCCGTCTTGTCGCCCATCCCCAAGAACGGCTCCGCCGGGCCGACGTAGAGCTGCATCGCCGCCGCATCCTCGAACGATTCGCTGCGGGCGGCATGGCGATCTTCGGCCCCATCCGCCCAGGAGAGTCGCACGGCGATCGTCGTGCCGTCGTGAACCGCTTGCACGGCAAGTGCAGGCGCGGCAGTGGTTCGCCACCACAGCGGCGTTAACCGCAGCTCGACCGCCGGCACGTCCGACCACGCGTTATCTTGCTCCGACTCGGGGATTTCCGTCACGCGAGCCGCGGCGATCTTCTCGCGCCGCAAGACCGCGGCCCCCCGCTGCGTCTCGGACGAGAGGGACCGAATGTAGTGGACCAGGTCAACGCCGTCGACCCGATTCGTCGATACGCCGAGTGCCCGCTGGGGATTGAAAGCCATGGGCGGCGTCTGTGTCCTCTGCACCGCCGCCTGGACGAGGCCGCCCACATGGTCGAACAGGCGTTCGGCGACACAAAAGTGTCGGAGTTGGTCGACGCGCCGCGCGAACAAAAACCCGTATGTCGGTTTCCTAGCGAATCGAAAGTCGCATTGTGAGAGCATCAGGGTTTGGAGCGTATTCCGTGACACGCGATGTGGCGTGAACAACAGGATGCCGCGATGGTGGCTGGCTCCCAACTTCGAGCCGCTGGCAAGGACGGCTGACGGCTTGGCGTGGGAGTTACGCGGCCCTGGCGTCAAGTGCATGACTGAAGACGATTACGTGAGCGAGACGGGCGAGACGCAGGCCACCGGCCACGCAAGCTCCGCGGCCGCGAAGTGGGCCCACAACCTCACAGACAAGTTCAGCGAGTTGGCCGATCAGGATTCTTCGTTCGGGCAACTGCGGAACATCATGGACTTGGCGGTGATCGGAGCACTCATCGAGAAGGAGCAGCTTCTCGCCGCAGCCGGGCTCGAAGCGCCTTGGCTGATGGAACGGGAAATCCTCAACCGGTATCCCTCGCCCACGCAAACGACAAGCAAGGCCAGTGCCGTGCGAAAGCGGGGCCGGTGGGTGATCAGCGCCTCGGGCGGCGTCGAGATCGCGCCGTGGCAGGTTGCGCAGAACTCAGAACTCGATCCTGCCCTGGACGCAATTCATTCCCAAATGGCCGACAGCGGCAATGGCATTCCTTGAAATGACAGGAGTATTTCGATCATGACTTCATGCGACCAAGGCCAGCCCAGGGCGGGCGCCGCCTGTGGCGCCAGTTGCTCGCCGCTACTCCACGCCAACCATCTTCCGGCCCAAGCTGTTAGCGATGAACTCGACAGACACAACTTCGACGTCCAGATCAATGACGCGCTCATGGCTTTGAACGGCGTCGCCCTTTCCGCCCTGGCCGACGACATTGAAAAGACGCATCACGCGTTCTTGCGAAAAGAGCTGCCCCGCCTGCGAGGTCGACATGCATCAAATCGAACCACTAGCGCGACGTTGGTATGCACTTCGACGAAGTCGAAGCGCGCAGTTTCGCACCGCTGCTTGTGGCCAGCGCGACGAGCGTCAGTTGGTCGTTGACAGGCGCGCCGCCGTGGAGTAGCCGTGGAGCATTTCCCTTTCCGCCCCTTGTTTTCTGGAGCTTGTGACATGAGACGAATCGTGTTCGCACTTACCGCGTTAACCGCTTGCGTCGTCGCTGGATCGCACGCCGAAGCCCAGGTTGGTTACCTGGCCTACGAGCCGGTCGACGCGGCCTGCGGTTGTGAGCCGCCCGTCGCCGTGACCGCCGAGTACGCTCCGGCGCCGGCGACCGCCTACGACCATCCCGCCGTCATGCGCTCGCGCTATCGGCCGCTGCTTGGCGGCGTGGTCACCAGGCTGCGATACGTCAACTACGGCTACGTTCCGGCGTCTTACGCGCCCGCGTGGTGGTGGTAGGAGCCCCCTCAGCAACTTGCAGCGAGAGGCGCGGCCGCATCTCGGCGGTCGGGGATGAAGCCACGAGGAGTCGCTTTCGAAAGGACGCAATGATGCAGGCCCATCGAGAACCCATGATTATTCAAGGCGGCATGGGGGTCGCCGTCTCGGGATGGCGTCTCGCCCGCGCCGTGGCGCTGGCAGGGCAACTTGGCGTCGTGTCGGGGACGGCGCTCGACGTCGTCCTCGCGCGGCGCTTACAGCTCGGCGATCCCGGCGGACCAATGCGCCGCGCGCTGGCCGAGTTTCCGTTCGCCGAGACGGCGCAGCGGATTCTCGACAAATTCTACATTCCTGGCGGCAAGCCCGGCGGCGCGCCGTTTCGCCAGGTGCAGGCGCTGCCGATCAGTCCATCGCCCGAGCAAATCGAACTTGTCGTCGCCGCGAACTTTGTCGAAGTGTTCCTGGCCGGCGAAGGGCACAACGGCCTTGTCGGCGTCAACTACCTTGAGAAGATCCAAACGCCGACGCTCCCATCGCTCTACGGCGCTATGTTGGCCGGCGTCGACTATGTGCTGATGGGCGCCGGTATCCCCCGCGCGATTCCCGGCGCGCTCGATCGTCTCAGCCGCGGCGAGCGCGCCGAGCTGCCCATCCCCGTGGCCGACGACACGTCGGGCGCGACGACGGCGTCTCAGTTCGATCCCAATTCGTTCGGACTTGGCGCTCCCCCGGCGCTCAAGCGGCCCAAGTTCTTGGCAATCGTCGCCTCCGCCGCGCTGGCCACCATGCTCGCCCGAAAAGCGAGCGGTCGCGTTGACGGCTTCGTCGTCGAGGGGCCGACGGCCGGCGGTCACAACGCGCCCCCGCGCGGCGAACTTGTGCTCAACGAGCGCGGCGAACCTGTTTACGGCCCGCGCGACGAGGTCGATCTGGATGCGATGCGCGCACTCGGGCATCCCTTCTGGCTGGCGGGATCGTATGGGGCTCCCCGGCGCGTCGCCGAGGCGCTCGCCTGCGGCGCATCAGGCGTGCAGGTGGGAACTGCCTTTGCCTTCTGCATCGAGTCTGGACTCTCGGACGACCTGAAGCGGCGCGTGCTGGACATGAGTCGCCGAGACGCCATCGCCGTGCTGACCGATCCGGCCGCCTCGCCGACGGGCTTCCCGTTCAAGGTCTTGCAGCTCGAAGGGACGCTGTCCGACCAGGCGACCTATGAGCGACGGCGGCGCAAGTGCGACCTGGGATTCCTGAGACAATATTATCGCCGCCCCGACGGAACCATCGGCTGGCGGTGTCCAGGCGAGCCGAAGCCCTCCTACGTCCGCAAGGGCGGAGTCCTCTCCGACACGGTCGGCCGCAAGTGCATCTGCAACGCATTGCTTGCCAACGTGGAACTGGGGCAGGTTCGTGCGACGGCGGGTTGCGAGTTGCCGCTGGTGACGTGCGGCGACGACGCCGCGCACATCGCGCAGTTCGCCGCGCCGGACGCCGACTCGTACTCCGCCGATGACGTGATCAGGCGGCTCTTGTCCGGCATTCCATTACGGGATGACGACCAGAAATTGACGCCGTGCCGCGACGCCGTGCCCGAGGCGCCATCTGTCGCAAAACATGCCAGCGGCGCACGATGATGCGCGGCCGCTATGAGCCGGTTGGCTGGAAGATCGCCAAGACCCAGTCGGCCAGCCTCGCCAGATTCGAGCGCGCCAGCGTCTTCGCCGCTGTGGGCGGGGCGTCGTCGGTGACCACGGCTAGGATCGACGGATCGCTCACGGCCAGCGGCGGCGTCCCCAAGCCGGCGCGCCAGACCTCGATCTTGGGCGCCGACGCCTGCAGATCGCCTTCCACGAGCACGCACTGGCATTCGGCGAACAGCGGCGCGAAGGCCTCGTAGGGATCGCCGTGCGCCGCCAGCGCGTCGGTCCTCGGGATGAATACGGCGTTCATCGACGGCGACAGGATCCCGACGACCTCGGCGCCGGCCAACCGATGGCGGTACGAGTCCTTGCCAGGCACGTCGAGCTCGTGGCGATGATGCGTGTGCTTGATCGTCCCGACGCGGACTCCCCGATGCACCAGCTCGCCGACCAGCTCGACGATCAGCGTCGTCTTTCCATGATTCTTGCCGCCGATGATGTGAAGGCGTTGCATCGCGAGCTTCCCTCCAGTGCCAGTGGACGCGCTCGGACAGGACCGTTATCTATGAGCGTCGACGTTCGCACGGCACACGCGCCGATGTGGTACACATTCCTCGAACGCGCCCTCTCCTGCAATGGGGCAACAACGACGTGGCGATGACCGCGCCGCCTGGACACGCACAGCATGAGCGACTTTCTCCTGATGGCCGGCATTTTCGCGGCCGCCATCCTGTACTCGTCCATCGGGCACGGCGGCGCCTCGGGATATCTGGCCGTGATGGCGCTCTTCAACGAGGCGCCAGAGGCCATGCGCCCGGTCGCGTTGATCCTCAACATCCTTGTCGCCTCGATCGGCGCCATCCGCTTCTATCGCGCCGGCGCGTTCCGTTGGTCGATCTTCTGGCCCTTTGCGATTGCCTCTGTGCCCTGCGCGTTTCTCGGCGGCGCGAGCGCCTTGCCGGCGACAACCTACAAACAGCTCGTGGGGCTCGTCCTCTTGTTCGCCGCCTTTCGCTTGTTTCGCAAACCGGCGAGCCAGCCCTGGCGAACGCTGACGCTTCCCGGGGCCCTCGCAGCGGGGGCGGGCATCGGACTTCTGTCGGGATTGACCGGTGTCGGCGGCGGCATCTTCCTCAGCCCCCTGATTCTCATGATGGGCTGGGCCGATCCGAAAACGACCTGCGGCGTCTCCGCGGCGTTTATTGTCGTCAACTCGATTGCCGGTTTTCTTGGGCTGATGACCAGCGGCGTTCACCTGCCCGCCGACCTGGCTCTGTGGACGCTCGCAGCTCTGGCGGGCGGCCTGGTTGGATCGGAGTTCGGCAGTCGGCGACTTGCGGGAACCACGTTGCGCAGGCTGCTGTCCGCCGTCCTGGTCATTGCCGGATTGAAGATGATGCTGATCTGAGCGGCGGGGGCGGGGAACGGGGCGAGGGCCGAAATCCGAAATCCGAATGACAAATGGGGGGGGACGGCGGATGGAGGCGGGGGTCATGGGTCAGGATGCTCGATGCTGGATGCTCGATGCTCGATGAATGACGAAATCCGAATTCCGAATTCCGAATGACGAAGCGCCTGGGATGTCCGGGCCGCGGCGCTTACTGGGAGCGGCGAGGCGCGAGTTGCGAGGCGCGAGTTGTGGGCGGCGTCGGTCATCGGGCGCAGCCTCCTACAGACGACGGTGTCAGGCCTAACAGGTGATTCGTACTCTCGCCTGATCGCCGACCGCTGACAGCCGATGGCTCTTTCGGCTGGGCGGGGGTTTGTCGCGAAGCGCGATTTTTGGCGACATAAGTCCCCCGTTTGGGGGGTGTGGGGGGGAGTTGCGAGTTGCGAGGCGCGAGTTGCGAGGGGTTAGGCGCTGGGCGCGCGGGTTCATCCAGTTGCGCCCTTACGGGCTTGGGCGGGAGGGTCCCGGGGGTATCCGGTGACGGTCCCAGAGGGGGACGTTCCATCCGGCGGCGGTGCAGAGTCACGGGTCGACGCGAAGCGTCGCCCGGCCGCTCGGGGATTGGGGGACGCTTGTATACTATACGATGGGCGGCCTGATGTCAAGTAGGGAAATTGGACGGCCCCTCGATGGGGGGCGGTGAGCGCTACACGAGAGCAGACGGTTAAAGCAGTGGAATCATAAGGTCGATCCTGGCCCTTTGGCGCTCGGCGAACTCGACACGTCTAGGCATTCTTGCCTCCGCCGAATCCCGCTTGACCCCTCTGAATCGGCCACGCGAGTGTAGTGGTGTAGCGGGTCGAGCCACGGCGCTAAATCCAGCTTCGTGACACCCTCGCATACGTGACCGGATTGGCATCGCTCGACTCTGCGAACGCTCTGGGCGAGGCATGCTAGGTGCGGAATGGCACCCTGCTCGCGCTTCGGTCGATTTCACCGCACGCATGCTCCCGCTGCTAGGTGCAGTCGAGCTTGGCGACTTGGCTGGCCGTTCATGATGAACCACAATTGCAAGCTGTGATCGCGCCGCCGAGATAGGAACCCGACGGATGGCGCTTGCTTCAAAATGCGGCGACGCGGAGCCATTACTCACTTGCTTTTCGCAGCACAAGCAGGGTTCCGCCATTGATTTCTTCAAAGTCCTTAGGTCGCGGCTCTTCAATTTCTCTGTGAAGGATCGTCAGCGTATCTTCCTCAAACTTGTAAATTCCAAGCCCCAAGCTGCCATCCATATCGAGATCAATGCCCTTGGGATCGGTCTCCGGATGCAGCGTAAACGTAGCCTCGGTGACACCATCAACTTTGGCAGTTTTCAGGCCATTGCCATCGAAGGTCAGCGTCACGTCTTTAATCGTTTCGTTGGCAAATGGTTGGCCATGGCGCTCACCGGAGATGAGCACCCATTCACCCTGGATTCTGTCAATGTCTTTCATCGTTGGTCTCACGGTTTGCTGGCAACCGCACTGAATGCTGGTGCTCAGAAATAGTAGTGCTCCAATTGCGCGCATCGCTCGATGCTCCTTCGGGATCTGCGAGCGGTGGGAAAACGTCCGCTCGTCTACAAGAAGTTTGGCCGTGGCCGCCGTGCAATACTTCTTCAGAACTGCTAATTTGCGCGACGCCCGTGCAACTTCCGATATTGGCTTGGCGAGTGTCCAAACCGCTTTCGGAAGGAGGAGCAGAACGATCCTAAGCTTTCCAGGCCGACGAGAAGGCAAATATTCGTCACGGGCTCTTCCGTGCTGATCAATAACGTGCGCGCAGTTGCTAGGCGGCGCTCTTGCAAGAATTGCATGGGCGTTTGTTGAAACAGAGCCTTGAACTGGCGGTGAAAGTGAGCAGGGGAGAGCTTTGCCGCCCGTGCTGCGCTGACTACTGTTACTGGCGATGCATAGCAAGCACTTAAATAATCGCGGCCGCGGTGAAGCCGGCGGTAAAGTTCCTCCCGCGTGGAGTGCCGAATTGCAGCGACGTCTTCGATAGCCAGCGACACGTCGGCATGCAACTGGACAAGAGCGGCCGCAAATTCGTGAAAGCGATCTTCTAGCCAAGCGCCGGTCGCATGACCATCCATGACGCCAGTATGAAGTTGCTGAAGGAGAATTCCGACGCGTCCATCGCGCGGGTAAAGTCGCTCGTAAAATCCAACGCTGCGCCCCGGCGCATCAAGTTCGTCCAATTGCTTGCTTGTAGGGGCAGATAGGCAATAGGTCACGTGTTCGACAAAGCCGGGCTGAAAAAACGGACACAACGTCTCCGTTGGTCCGGGCCCACCGAAATCCAGCGAGTAAACCTGTCCTTCGTTGAGGATCAAAAAGCTGTCTTCAGTTACCAAGTGCTTCGCTTTAGGCGTCACGTAGAGCGCCGATCCACACTGTACAGCCTTTACGCACAACGTCGTGCGATAGGAATCAACGCGATAGCGAGTTGCGATGCCATTTAGCACTGTCGAGCAGTGAGAAATCTCTTGCGCCGGCGGGTTCACCTTGAAGCGAAGGTCGAGCATTGTCGAGATCCTTCAAAAGGCTAAATCGCGACATCACCGACGGTCAGCAAGGCAATTATGATAACAGACAGATTGACTTGCGTCTAAGCGCGCCGGGGCTCAAGTTAGGTCCAACTCACCCTTGCATCAGTCTGTATCGACGTCTCGCCGAGGGAAACTGTGCTCTGCCCCTACAAGCGCCGGACCGACTACTGCAAATGAAGCGGACGTTTGTCCCAAGCTTTGAGAGCTTGGCATCTTGACTGTTGGACAGCTGCGTCGGTCGCATCGACTGATTGCTCGAAACTCAAGTTGCTTGCGCGCGTCGGTTTCACGACCCGACGCGGCAAACAGCGCCTGCGCTACGTCGCTGAGGGAGAACCCTAGCGGGCCTCCGGGGCTGGGGCAAATTCACGCCTGCTCAACCCGCACACAAGTCATTCTCCGCTTTCCGCGGCCTAGCCGCTTGATGTCGGCCCTGCGCAGGGCAAGGTGTGAGTACGCTCGACGCCGATGGGATGGGACGGCACGGGCGCCTTCTAAGCCGCTGGCCTTGCGGGTTCGAATCCCGCCGAGCGCACTTTGCGACGAACGCCGAATTGGATCGGCGGCGACGGGCGCGATGACCTCGGAGGTCCGCCGACGTGGGCATGTCGGGAGCCCTCTTAGCGTGCTCACGCGGACGAGAGCATGGCACACGAAAAAGCGCGCCTAGCGCCGCGTCTGGAGGTGAACATGGCCTTCGGCCAAGCGATCGTGCATTCGGGGCGCTGTCCTAGGGCGGCGCTGCGCTTGCCCTAGGCTACGGTGAGCGGAGGCCTACGGCCAAGGCGTGTGTCAGTCCTCGTTGGCCAACGGCCATCTCCACCGTAGCCTGGGGCAACGCCCCAGGACTGGGGGGTCGCAACATTCGCCGTTTGTCCGTAGGCCTTATTCACCCGATCGCGCCGAGCATGCGGTGACCATGGCCTACGGCCAAATGATGGTGGGCGTTGGGCTGACCTAGGGCGGCGCTGCGCTTGCCCTAGGCTACGGTGATCGGAGGCCTGCGGCCCAGGACGTTTGTGAGAGGGTGTCCGTCAATCCTTGTTGGCCAATGGCCAACCCCACCGTAGCCTAGGGCAACGCCCTAGGTCACCGTTCGCAACATTCGTCGTTTGGCCGTAGGCCATACTCACGTCCGGCGGCGCGCCGCCGGACCGCGCTCAATCCCACACGTGTTGTTCATCATAGGGAACGCCGTAATGCTCGAGAAACGTGCGGAACTCGTCCTGAAACGACTTGGCGCGATGATGCTCCTCCTGGCCGCGCACGTACGCTTCCGCCTCATCGCGATGGGCGGGGCCGACCGAAAACATGCCGTAGCCTCGCTGCCAGTAGAAGTCGTTGTATGGGGAGCCCAGCGTCTTCACGAATTTGGAGGATTCGCGCTTGGCCTCCTCGACGAATTCCACCGGTGCGCGCAGCTTGCCCATGTCGAAGAGGATGTGGACGTGGTCGGCGACGCCTCCCACCACAACCCACGGAGAATCCAGATTGCGGATGATCGTGGCCAGATAGGCGTGGACGCGCGGACGAATCGTCTCATCCAAAAACGGTTGGCGGTTTTTGGTGCTGAAGATCAGGTGGGCGTAGAGCTTGGTGAGAGATTGAGGCATGGCGCGGGCTCCTAACGAGGGACGATAGGGTGGAGGTGACTATGGCCTTCGGCCAAACGATCGTGCATTCGGGGTCCTAGGGCGGCGCTGCGCTTGCCCTAGGCTACGGTGACTGGAGGCCTGCGGCCAAGGGATGTCGGTGCAATGGCGGTACGACATGGATTGTTGGCCGTAGGCCAAAACCATCGTAGCCTAGGGCAACGCCCTAGGAACGGGGTTCGCAACATTCGCCGTTTGGCCGTAGGCCATATTCACCCGATCGCGGCGTCCATGCGATGGACATGGCCTACGGCCAAATGATGGGGGCGCGTTGGGCGCGATCCTAGGGCGGCGCTGCGCTGGCCCTAGGCTACGGTGATCGGAGGCCTGCGGCCAAGGGACAAGTCGGAGGGCGGAGCCAATTCAGGCTGTAGACCGTAGGCTGGAGGCTGGAGGTCGGAGGCTGGAGGTCGGAGGCTGGAGGGGAGGCGGCCGTGCCCCTGGCATGTCACCTAGGGCGATCGGTATTCTTACGTTATGCGACCCCTTCGGTATTCCATCAACGTCACGTTGGACGGGTGCTGCGATCATCGGGCAGGCTCGACGGACGAAGAGTTGCATCGTTACTGGGCCGAGAAGCTCGCGCAGGCCGATGCCCTCCTCTTCGGCCGGGTCACCTACGAAATGATGGAGGCGGCATGGCGGCTGCCGGCCACGGGAGTGAGGCCCGATTGGATGGCCGACTGGATGGAACCCTTCGCCCGGACGATCGACGCGGCCAAGAAGTACGTCGTGTCGAGCACCTTGAACCGGGTCGATTGGAACGCGGAGCTCGTGCGCGGGGATCTGCGTGAAGCCGTTGAGCAGCTCAAGCAGGGGTCGGGTCAGGGACTGTTCCTGGGCGGCGTGAAGCTCCCGCTGGCGTTGGCGGAGTTGGGATTGATCGATGAGTACGAGTTCGTGGTCCAGCCCCGGATCGCGGGCCATGGGCCGACGTTGTTCGCCGGGCTATCGAAGCGTCTCGACTTGAAGCTCGTCAGCCGGCTGGAGTTCGGCTCGGGGGCGGTGGCGCTGCGGTATGAGCCGAGAAGGTAGCCATCCGTCGAGCGCCGCTGCTCGGCGAGCAGCAGTTCGATCGTGGGAGCATCGTCAACTCGCACGTCAGCCTCCCAATAGGGCGGCCAGTTTTTTCCGCGACGCACGGCCGTTGCTCGCGGCGGGCGACTTGATGGTCGGTTTCTCCTCGGGCGCGCGCTGCTGGCCTTCCAGGAACGACGTGAGCGACTCGCGGAGCTGAAAGTAGTCGGGGCGCTCCAGCACGTCGACGCGCCGCCGCGGCCGCTCGAACGGAACGGTGAGAATCTCGCCCACATGCGCCTCGGGGCCGCTCGTCATCATCACCACGCGGTCGGAGAGGAAGAGCGCCTCGTCGACGTCGTGCGTCACCATGAGAGCCGTTTTGTGATCTTCGGCCCACAGCTCCATCAGGGCGTCCTGCAGCTCGATGCGCGTGATCGAGTCGAGCATGCCGAACGGCTCGTCCAGGAGCAGCACCTTGGGGTTGAGGGCAAAGGCACGAGCCAGGCCGACGCGCTGCCGCATGCCTTGCGACAACTCGGCAGGCATTTTGTGCATCGAGTCGGCCAGACCTACGAGACTGAGATAATGTTCGACGACGGCATGGCGTTCGGCCTTTGTCGCACGGAGCATGACCTGTTCGACGCCGAGCAACACGTTCTCGAATGCCGAAAACCAGGGAAGCAGGCACGGCGACTGAAACACCATGCCACGGTCGGGACCCGGGCCGTCGATTTCGCGACCGGCGACGACGATGCCGCCGCTGGTCATCTCGGCGAGTCCGGCGACCATCGAGAGTACGGTCGACTTGCCGCACCCCGAATGGCCGATGATCGAAACGAACTCGCCCTCGCGCACCAGCAGATCGAAGTCCTTGACGATCGTCACCGGACCGCTCGGCCCGGCGAAGGCCTTCGACAGCCGCCAAAGTTCGACATATCGGTTTGACAGGGTATTCATGCGCCGACTCCTGCGCGGGCGGCGGCTGCGAACCTTGGCGCCGGCGCGAGCGGTGCGTCCGGCGCGTGGGCGACGACCGGCTTTCGACCGCAGCCCGATAGGAACTCGCAGATTTCGCGGCGCAAGCGCAGCATCTCGGGATCGTGGTTCAGCGCGTGGTGAGTGCGGGGTCGCGGGACGTCAATGATGAACTCCGGTCCCAGCGTGGCCTGCGGGCCCGCGGTCATCACGATCATCCGGTCGGCCAGAAGCAGGCCTTCATCAACGTCGTTGGTAATCAGCAGCACCGTCTTGCGCTCTTGCCGCCAGATACGCTGCAATTCTTCCTGAAGCGTGCCGCGAGTGAGCGCATCGAGGGCGCCCAGCGGCTCGTCGAGCAGCAGCACTTCGGGGTTGGCGGCCAGCGCGCGGGCGACGGCCACGCGCTGCCGCATTCCGCCGGAGAGTTGGCGCGGCAGCTTACCGCTGGCGGGTTTCAGGTTGACCAACGCGACGTACTTTTCCGCCCACTTGCGCCGCTCGTCGGGCGACCAGTCGGCGTGAACCTGGTCGACCGCCAGTTGGACATTCTCCAGCACGGTCAGCCATGGCAAAAGCGAATAGTTCTGAAACACGACGCCGCGCTCCGACCCCGGGCCGTCCACATCGCGGCCGTTGACGCGGATAACGCCCTTGTCGGGGGCTAGCAATCCCGCCGCAAGCGACAGCAGCGTCGTCTTGCCCGAGCCCGAACGACCCACAATGGCGACGAACTCGCCCTGGGCCACGCGCAGGTTGACGTCGGCGAGGACCTCGGTGCGACGCTCAGGCGGACCGTATCCCATGGATACGCCGCAAAGTTCCAAACAGGGGCCGGCGGCATTCAATGGTCTGCTCTCTTCCTCTGTCATTCACTCGGGGCAACATCGTGGCGAGCACGATCATGCCATTCGCAGGCGCATTTCCGCGAGATTCATCAGCCGATCGAGCGCGAAACCCACGAGCCCGATCGTCGCGATGCACAGCAGCATGTGCTCGTAGATCAGGCTGTTGTATTCCTGGTACAGAAATCCGCCGACGCCCGGCGAGCCGGTAAGCATCTCCGACGCCACGATCAC
This sequence comes from Lacipirellulaceae bacterium, assembly GCA_044867485.1. Taxonomy (GTDB): domain Bacteria; phylum Planctomycetota; class Planctomycetia; order Pirellulales; family Lacipirellulaceae; genus Lacipirellula. The sequence continues at coordinate 29,598 of JBIOVA010000075.1, forward strand.
CAGCCAGGCAATGCCCAGGCTAAGTCGGAAGCCCGTAAACATGTACGGCAAGGTCGCCGGCAACATGATTTTCGTCAGCATCTTCCAGCGGGAGAGCTTGAGCACGCGGCCGACATTGATGTAGTCCTGTGGCACGGAGCGCACGCCGACGGCCGTATTGAGCACGGTAGGCCACATCGAGCACACGGTAATCGTGAAGAGCGAAGCGAGCTCCGACTGCTGGAACAACACCAACCCCAACGGCAGCCACGCCAGCGGCGATACTGGACGAAGGATCTGGATCAGCGGGTCGAAGCTGCGGGCGAACAGCTTGGAACTGCCGAGCAGAAAGCCGAGCGGCGTCCCGATCAACAGCGCCAAACCGAAGCCCTTCGCAACGCGGACCAGGGAATACCAGGTGAAGCGGAGGATGCCCTGGTCGAGCTCGCCGCGTTTTGCAAACGGCTCCATGACGTAGAGCTTGCTCTTCTCCCAGGTCTCCGCCGGAGTGGGGAGATTCTCGGCTACGGTGACGCTGACAAGCGTCCACAGCAAAAGAAACACGGCAATGCCGATGAGCGGCAGGATCAGCCAGTCGCCTTTGAACCGTTGGTCGTTCATCCGGGTACTCGGTTGGAGGCACTGAAGTCCATTCCGGCTCGACTGGCCGCTCAAGCGACCAGTCCGAGGCGCCGTGCGGCGTCAGGGCGTCGTTTAGCCCTTCATGCTGTGGACCGCGAAGCTCTTGGCATAATCTTCGGGCTTGGCCGGGTCGAACGTCACGCCATCGAACAGCGTCTCCGGCTTGTGGTCGGCACCGCCGTGCGGATAGCCGATCTCCTTCATCGCTTCTTCGTAGAGGTCCGGCCGCATCACCTCCTTGGCCACGCCTTCGTAATCGGGCG
>JBIOVA010000076.1:0-15032 GCA_044867485.1 Lacipirellulaceae bacterium
CGACGTGAGCACCGGGTCACGGTCGGGAGTCCCTTCCCTAGCCTACGGCTCTGACGACCGCCCGGCAGACGGTCGTCACCGGCGACCGTGCTCGGTTACTCCCGTCCCTTCGAGGGAGGGGAACTCAGGCCGTCACCCCAAAGAAATACCGCGACACGTGGTAGAACACCGGCGCGGCGAAGCAGATCGAGTCGATGCGGTCGAGCACGCCGCCGTGACCTTCGACGTAGTTACCGGTCACCAGCTCGCCGCGGTCGCACTTGATCGTGGCCATCGTGAGCGATCCCGCGGCGGCCATCAACGCGATCAAGATCGACATCGCGGCCGTCTGCCACCAGTCGCTGAACGGCGTCGCCCAGTGGAGCGTGGCGCCAAACACGGCCGTCGACGCCGCGCCTGCCAATAATCCTTCCCACGATTGCGTCGGGTCGATCTTCTCGGCGATCGGGTGGTTGCAGTAGATGCGGCCCCAACCCCATTGGAACAGATCCGCGGCCAGCACGATCGTCACGAAGAAGAACAAAAACCGAGCCGATGAGTAATCGGGCTGGCCTTCAAACTGCAGGTACAACAGCGCCGGCGCGAAACTGAGGCAGTACACGCAGATCATCAGCGCACATTGCACTTTGGCGATGCGCTCGAGAAAGCGGTCGAAGTCGCCGGACATCGCCGAGCGGACGGCGATGAACAGAAAGCCGTACACGGGGATGAGAATCGTGTAGAGCCCATAGGTGTCCATCCCGTTGAACCCATCGACGTAAATCAACAGAAACTGAGCGGGCGTGAACAGGAAGAAGACCCAGAACAGCGCCCGGTGGTCGCCGATGCGCGTCGGCGTCAGCGTGACAAACTCGCGCAGCGCCCAGAATGACAGCAGAAAGAACAGCAGCACCGTGAGCCCCGGCAAGAAGAATCCCAGGGCAATCACGGCCGAGAAAAACCACCACGCCTGGATGCGAGAGTTGAACGACTCGACCGACCGGCGATCGAGTGCGCGCGAATCCTGCCGGCGCAGCCATTGGGCCACGCCGGTCGCGGCGCTCAACAGCGTCAGCACGATGCCCACCAGCACCCAGTTCTGAACCATCCTCAGCACTCCTTGAGGCGCAGCACCGCCTCGCGAGCGCGGGCCAGAAAGTCCGGCTTCGATTCGCCCGACTCCAGCCACATCGGCGGGCCGAACGTCACCGACGACAACAACGGCACCGGCAGAAACTCCCCGCGCGGGAGGATGCGGTTCATGTTGTTGATGTACACGGGAATCAATTCGAGATCGGGCCGTTTCTTAGCCAAATAGTACAGTCCGCTCTTGAACTCGCCGACGACGTCGCCGCTGGAGCGTCCGCCCTCGGGAAACATGATGATCGAATGCGTGCGGCCAATTTCCCGAAGCATGAGATCCACGGGGCTTTGGTGCACCTTGATCTCCGTGCGGTCGATCAGCATGGCGTTGAACTCTTTGGCCAGCTTGCGGCGGACCCAGCCGCGGGTCCAATAATCCTTCGCCGCCACGGGGCGCGTCAACCGCCGCACGGGCGTGGGCAGTGACGACCAGACCAGGATCACGTCGAGGTGGCTCGTGTGATTGCCGAAGTACACGCGCTGACACACGTCGGGCTGCGACTCGACCCAGCGCACGCTCGCGCCGCTGATGAAGCGGGCGATCCAAGTTAGCAGCGTTTCGGTGATCATGCCTGGGCGGCGTGCGGTCGGGCGTGAGTGTATCGTAGCCCGGTTGGCGCGGCCACGGAATGCACGGCCGCAGGGCGTTAGCGGTTTGTCGCTCCTTCGTAGGCGAACTCCAGTTCTTCTTCGACGAGGGCCGGCGTCGCTTGCAAGTGAACGCGCGTTTTCGCGTCGAAGATGCCCTGAATCAATTGTTCGTAGCCGCGGACCATGGCGTCGAGAGACCATCGCTCGACGACCAGCCGACGTCCCGCGGCGCCCAGGCGGCGACGGGTCGCGGGGTCCTTCAGCAAGCCAACCGCTGCGGCGGCGTAGGCGTCGAGGTCGCCCGGCGGGAACAGCCGGCCCGTCTCGCCGTCGACGACGGTCTCGCTCACCGACCCCACGTCGGAGGCGACGACCGGGCGCGCGACGCTCAATGCTTCGAGGATCGACACCGGCGCGGCTTCGTTGTGCGACGTCAGGGCGACCAGATCGCAGGCCGCCAGCAGCGCGGGCACGTCGTTTCGCGTGCCAAGGAAGTGCACCGCGTCGGCGACGCCCAGCCGCGCCGCGAGCGCTTCGAGTTCGGGGCGCTGGGGCCCGTCGCCCACAACGAGGAACCTCGCCGCGGGGAGTTGCGCCAGGATTCGCTGCGCTCCGGCAAGGAACAGCTCGTGATTCTTTTCCGGGCGCAATGCCGCCAGGATGCCCACGACCGGCGCGTCCACGGCGATTCCCAGTCCGCGTCGCGTCTCCGTCGCGTCGTGCGGCGCGAACTGGTCCGTGTCGACGCCGTTGTAGATCACATGCACTTTGTCCGCCGGGAAACGCTCGTTCTCGATCAGATGGCGACCATGGGCGTCGGCGACGCCGATAAAGGCATCGGTCCACCGCGTGAGCATCCGATTCAGACGGCCAATCCCGTCGGGCCAGCCCGTGCTATGCAGCGCTGAGGCGACCACGGGCACGCCAGCCAGCCGCGCGGCGATGCGTCCCCAAAACATTTTGTCGCCCGCGCCGACGGTCACCACCGCATCGGCCCGCGGAATCCGCATCACGCGCCACAATCGCGGCAGCACGCGCAGATCCCACTTGCTGGCGAGCAGATTCGAGTGAACGCGCATCTCGCTAGCAAGCAATTCGCCCAGCGGACCCGTGTCCTTGAGGCAAACGATTTCCGGCTCGAACCGCTTGCGATCGAGCCGTCGCACAAGATTCATGAGCAGCGTCTCGGCGCCGCCCACGGGCATGCTCGTGGTGAGGAACAGGACGCGGATCGGTCGGTGGGAGTTCCCGGTCATGGGGACGTGACTCGACGGCGGTTGAGAAACGGAAGGGCAGTGACCAACGACTCGCGAACGCATGTGGTCAACTCACAACGCTCCGCGAAGGTAAACACGAAATTGGTCGCCAAAGCGGCGACGCCGAGCACGATGGACGCCGCAATGGCCGCCCAAACGCCGAAGCCAAGGGCGATTGGCGCCATTGCGAGGATCCACGTCCCCGCGTCGAGTTGCATGCCGTGGCGGCGGCTCAGCAGGAGTACGGTCGCGAGGCATAGCACGGTCGACGCGGCAGTGGCGAACACGGCCCCGTGCAGCCCGTACTTTGGCAGCAGCAGAAAATTCAACAACACGTTGGCGACGAGGCCGAGCCCCAGCGGCGTCGTTGCCAGCTTGGCCTTTTCGGCGCACCACAGGTAGTTCTGTGCGATGCAGTAAATGCCGTACCACACGCAGCCCGCGAGCGTCCACGGGAGGATGGCCAGGCCTTCGTCGTAGCGTCGCTCGAGGACGACGTGGAACAGGAACGGCGCCGCCGCCAGGATGCACGAGCCGCCGACCAGCAGCGCCGCGGACGTGAGTTTGACCGCGAGGTTCAATCGCCGCCCCACGTGCTCATGGCGTCCCGCCTCCCAATCGTGACTCAAGTGCGGCATGATCAGCCCGCTGAGCAACTCGGCCACCGACACGACCAAGAGCGGAATTAATCGACTGCTGTGATAGTGTCCCACCTGGTCGAGCGCCTCGGCCGGCGACAAGCCCGCACAGTGCACGAGCATGTAGCGGTCAACTACGGCGAACAACTGCGACAGGAGGTTGCTAGCCCATACAAACAGCGCGAATCGCAGAAGCTTGCCCCAAAAGGGACCGTGTGCGAGCCGGTCCTGGGACGATTCGAGATGGACGAGCGCGGGCCACGCCCACGCCAGCGCCCCCAGCGAGGCGACGATGCTCGACACGCTGAAGCCAACGAGGATGCTCGTCACCGTAGGCGAGCGCCATAAGAGCACCAGCGACACGGCGGCGAACAATACGCTTTGGGCGAAATTCATCGCCGACACGATGCGGTAGAGTCGCAGCGCCGCCAGCAGCGCGGTGAGCGTGTGATTGAGAATCACCGTCGCCAGACACAGCCCAATCCCGCGGACGAGCGCGGCGGAATCGGCGCGGCCGAACAACAACTGCGAACACTCCGCCGCGAACCACTCGATCAATCCCAGCGCCGCCACGGTGCAGACCGTCGTCCACGCTGCGGCGCGATGCAGAAACGTGCGTAGGTGCCCGCGTTGCCGGTAATGCTCCACGTATCGGCCGAACGACCCCGGCACTCCCAACACGGCCAACGGCGCGGCGAGCATAAGGAAGCTGAAGACCATCTCCCACTCGCCGAGCGTCTCGGGCGTCAGCCAGCGGCAAAACAGCACGCTGCGGCCGAAGCCGACGCTCCGCTGCACGACCGTCGACAACAGCAGGATGACGACGCTGACGGCCAGCGTGTCGACCTGCACGCTGCGGCGGGTCAACGGTTCCTTCGCGTTGGTCAGTTCGGCGTCGATGGCTCGCAGCTCCTCTGGGCAGGCCCATTCGGGGGCTCGTCCACGTCAAAACTCCAGGCGATACTCGCCGGGGTTGAATCGCTCGCTACGGCGCTGACGGTGGCGATCCGACGTCAGCCAATTGCAGAACCGCGACCAATGCGGGTCGGCGTGAATGCGGTGAATGTGGAACGGATCGTCGCCGGGGCGGTTGTACCCGCCGTAGGCCGAGCAGACGCCCCAGTAGCCGGCTTGAAACGCAATGCGAAACGCCGCTTGCGAGAGATTCGTCTTCAGGCCGAAGGGGAAGGCAAAGTACCGCACGGCGCGGCCTGTGATGGCTTCGAGGTCGCGCTTCGAGCCCACGATTTCGTCGTGCAGTTCCGTCTCGTCGAGGACCTGCCCCAAATCGGCATGCGTTCGAGTGTGCGCGCCCAGCTCAACGCCAGCCGCCGTCATGGCGCGGAGCTCGTCCGTCGTGTTGGGCGTCAGTGGGCAGTTCCGCTCCAGGTCGTGGGCGAACGGCCGCCCCTGGAGGACGTGCGCCGTCGACACGAAGTAGGTAAACGGCACGCGCTGATCGAGCAGCCACGGAATGGCGAAGCGGCAGTTGTCGGCGTAACCGTCGTCGAACGTGATGCTCACCGCAGGCGCGCGATTGGCCCGCGACCCAATGCGCGACTGCGCCTCGACGAGCGAGATGATCTCGAACCGAGCACGAAGCCATTCGATTTGAGCCTTGAACCGTTCGACGCCGATCGTCCAATTGTTCGCGTGCTCGTCAGCGACGCGATGATAGAACAACGCGATCACGGGCGCGTTGCCCGCCGCCGCATCGCGCGCGGCCGCCCAGCGGCGCCGCGGCAGCGTCGCCAGGTAGTACAACCCGATCAGCGGATCGCGGTACGCGCCGGTGAGCATTGAGCCGTTCTCAACTGAAAAAGCTGGTCATCTGTCGGGCCAGATGCGCCGCGCGCCGCGCGCCGGCCCAGGTCTGTCGTCGCAACTTGGCCCACCGCCGTGGAGCAGCGGCCTGCCATCGCCATGCGAGTCGCGGCGTCGCGCGCCAGTGGGCCTTATAAGGTTCGTCGCCGCGAAGCAAATCGAATCGGTCGTGCCCCTCGCCGATCGCGTGCTGGATGGCCCGAATGGTCGACAGCCGCCCCGGCTCCTCGGCGAGGCGCGTCGGATCGACGCCGCCCTGGTAGGCAAACGTGGTGCGCCGTCCGGCGAGGTGGTACTCCGCGGCAACGGGGGCGCCGTCCAGTTCCAACCACGACAGTCGTAGCCGGCCCTCATCGAGCAGCCGCGACGCAACGTCGCGGTGAAACGCCGCCCAGGTTGGGGACGCGAAGCACCCCGGTTCGCCGAGGCTTTGGCGGCGCCGTTGGTGCAGATCGATGAGCGTCGCCCAGGCCTGGTCGAAGTCTGCGGGGTTTTCGACGAGCCGCCATGACGCACGGCCTTCGTCAAGCACACGCCGCTCAAGCTGTCGAAGCTGCTTGCGGTGCGACTTGGATTGCAGCGCCAAGAATTGGTCCCAATCGCCGGGCAGGTCCACGGCCCAGCAGCGGTCGCCATCGTAACGAGCCAACTGACAGTCGCAACGAGCGAGCGCCGTCATCAGGCCGATGGTCGCCGCGTCGTCGTCGTCGATGGCGTGGAAGTCGGCGAGATCCCAGACGGGCGAGGCGATCAAGAACTCGGCAATCGCTTGCGCCGCGTCGCTAGCTTGGGAAGGATCGACCAACAGGCCGAGGTGATCGCTACAGATTTCGCCGTCGCCCAAGAGTCGCAGCGTGCTTCCCTGGATCAGTTGCCGCGTGAGGTGGCAGGGGAGCACGGCGACCAACTCGCCGGCGTCGCCGAAGGCCGTCACCACGTACAAACGACGCGACGTCCGAGCATCGTCGCCGCCGTAGTGCCGCCACCATGTGCTCAACCAGGTCCAACGGCGAAACGCGCAGTCCCCGGCCAACCGGTCCCACGCCTCGCGGAACGGTTCCAACTCAGCCAGCGACTGATGACAAACAACGCGCACTCTGACCCCAACCCTCCAAAAACCACAAGTGTTAGCCGGCATCGCGAACGAGGCCGCGTCCCGTCAATGCATGCGACAGCCGGTACAAACCGCGCGCCGACGCACGCGCGCCGACGCCGTCGCTCGTCCAGCAAGCGGGCAAAACCCGGCAGTCCCCGGGCGGGGAGTGGATTTCTCAAACATAGGTCCCCCTGCCGGCGGGGGAGGCTGCGGACGACTCCCATGTGGCGAAAAATCAACGCGTCGCGTGATCGCCGCACCGTCACGCCGATGGAGCCCCTGAGGCGGCCAAGAAACGACCCGCGAATGAGCTACGTTCCAGTAGCGGTTTTTCCCTCCGCGGCCCGGCCTGCGCCCGTGGTTGTGGCGTGGGTACGCACCAACTCCGCGCCGACGCCCATGCGACGGCCCCGCCTCGCGAGATTTGCTCCATGGAACCCGCCCACGCCACGTTGCTGTCGCCGCAAGAATTGATCCGGCTCGTCTGGTCGAAGCGAAAGCTCTGGCTGGCGACGTCGATCGCGTGCGGGGCGCTGGCCGCCGCATTCTCACTGATCATGCCGCGCTACTGGGAAGCGTTTCAGGGCCTGGTCGTGCGGCAGGAAACGGCCGGCTCCGTCGCAACGCGACCCGGCAAATTCGCCGACCTCTACGAGATGCGAACACTGCAAGAGACGATCCTGGAGTTGGCCAAGAGCCAGCAAGTCGTCGTTGCGACGCTCGCCGCCATCGATCACGACTCACCCGGAGGGGCCGTGGCGACGCCGACGCTTGAAGACATTGATAAGTTCCGGCAACGGCTCAAGATGGTTCCGCCCGACGGCGGCGAGTTCGGCAAGACCGAAGTGTTCTACTTCTGCGTGAAAGATCCCAACCGCGACCGGGCGATCCGGCTCGTCGGCGAAATGTGCGTGCAGTTGGAAGCCGCGCTCAAGGAGCTGCGCGCCCACCGGGCGGAGAACCTCATCGCCGAGTTGCAGCAGCAAGCGGCGCTGGCCGCTGAACTTCTCGGCGCTGAGACGCAGCGGCTCATGGAGTTTGAGACGCAAGTGGGCGCCGACCTCGGCGAGTTGCGGATGCTCCATTCGGCCAACGCCGGCCAAAGCGACCTTCGCACCGAAGCGGTGCAGTTGGAGGCCGAGGTCCGCAAGTTCCGCACGCAGGTCCGCGAAGCCGAGAAGCTCTTGGCCCTGCTGCGGATGGCGGAGGACGACCCGCAGCAGTTGGTCGCTACGCCGAACAGCTTGCTCACGACGCAGTCCGCGCTGCGTCGGCTGAAAGACGGGCTCGTCGACGCCCAGCTTGCCACGTCGCGACTCGGCGGGACCCGCTCGGCGGACCATCCGCGCGTGCGAGCGGCGGCCGAGGCGGAACGAAAGATTCGCGAGGACTTGCACGACGAGCTGTTGACCGCGATTCGCGGGGCGGAGGTCGAGTTGCAGCTTTCGCGCGACCGGCTGACCGCCGCCGAAGACCGCGGCGCCGAATTGCAGCGGCGGCTCAACCGGCTGGCCGAGATGCGCGCCGAGTACTCGAACCGCGTCGCCGCCGTGGACAGTTGCCGCCTTGGGCTCGATCGGGCCCGGCAGGACCTGACCACAGCCAAGGCCGCCGAGGCCGCCGCCCACAGTGGCAGCCTGGTCACTCGACTCGATGAGCCCGAGACCGGGCCCTACCCAGCGGGCCCCGGCCGCACGGTGATCACGGCGGCGGGCGGCGTCGCCGGATTGATGATGGGACTGGGACTGACGTTCCTCTTGGTCAGCCCGCGGCCATCCAACGAATCTCTCGCCTCGGACACACTCGCCGCTCCGACGCAGCGCGAGGCAATTTCGACGGAGCTGCGCGTAGAGCCGCGCAGTGTGGAGCCGTCGCGCCCTGCGACAACGGAATGGTGGGAAGGCATGCCGGGCGCGGCGATCGCGCGCACGCCGGCGGAAGAACGCACGCCGACGCCGACGCCGGCGCCAGTGACGACTCCACGCCCCGCGGCGACAGCGACGACTGAACAACCTCGCCCGCGCAGGGAAACGCTGCCGACGGCGCCAAGCGCCTTGCCCGCCGCAGCCGGTAGCCAACCTTCGCGTGCGACGGTGAGCAATCTGACCGGTCTGACTCTGCAGGAAGCGCTGCAGGCCGCCGCCCGGTTATCCTCGTAATGCTTTCCGTGTCCTCCACTGAGCCAGAGCTACGGCGGCTATGGAGATCGTGATTCTGTTTGTGGCTCTCGCAGCGGTGATCTGGGGCGCCGCCTTCGCCCAACGCGCGTCGCTGTGGTTTGGCGCCGCCGCCTTCATCGCCGCCGGCTATGTACTGGGGCCACCATTGTTCAGTGTGCATCTGGGCCCTGTGCCCGTGACGATCGACCGTGTGTTGCTTGTCGGACTGGCCGCGATGGCCGCCTGGCAGTGGCGCCAGGGGCGACTTCAACCCGGAATGATGACCGGCTTCGACTGGTTGCTGGTGGCCGCGTTGGCGTACTTCACCGTTCGCTGCGCGATGACGCCGTCGCCGCCAGTCGGCGAGGGGTCGTCCGTCAAGCCCTGGTGGAAGCTGATCGCCGCATTTTGGGTTCCGGGCGCCGTTTATCTCGCGGCCCGCGTGGCGCCGCGCTCGGAGCGCTCCTGGCGCTCCGCGATGGGGATGCTCGCTGGCGTCGGCCTGTTTCTGGCGTTGACTGCGTACGCCGAGATCGGCAAACAATGGTGGGCCGTGTTCCCGCGTTACATCGCCAATCCCGAGCTTGGCACGCACTTCGGCCGCGCACGCGGCCCGGCGCTCAACTCCGCCAGCCTGGGCGTGTTCCTGACCATTTGCTTCTGGGCCGCCTGGATGCTCGTGCCGCGCGCCTCGCGGCCGACGAAAGCCGCACTGACGGTCGTGCTCGTGCTGATTGCCGGCGCGGTGTACTTCACTTACACGCGGTCGACGTGGCTGGGACTGGCGGGCGGATTGGCGGCGATTCCGCTCTGGCAATTGCCACGACGGTGGCGGTTGCCCGCGGCATTGGGCGTCGCCATGTGCGGGGCGATTGGCGTCGCCGCGCTCGGCGGCAGCGTCACCGAGCTCCAACGCAAGGACTCTGACGCCTCGGCCGAGCATTCCGTGTACCAGCGGGCCTCCTTCGTGTACGTGTCGATGCGCATGTTCCGCGACGCGCCGGTGTTCGGCTGCGGTTTGGGTCGGTTTTACGACAAGAAGATTCCGTATCTCGCCGATCGAAGCCAGCAGCTCGAATTGGAATCGCTTCGCAAGTTGGACCACCACAACACGCTGTTGAGCGTGCTCGTGGAGACGGGCTTCGTCGGCTTCACGTTGTTCGTCGGCCTGCTGGCCGCGTGGCTGCGCGCCGCGTGGCGGGTGGCCGCCGACGTCGCTCGCGAGCCCTGGCAGCGCACGCAGGGACTCTTCAGCCTGGCGACGTTGCTCACGTATCTCGCATCCGCGCTGTTTCACGACCTCACGCTCTCCCCCACCGAGCATTGGCTGCTGTTCTTCGCCGCGGGAACGACCGTCGGACTTCTGGCGGACGCGAAGCAACCGGCGGCGGCCGTCCGCGAGGGCAGTCGCGACAGAGCGTGGTCGCGGTTAGCTGTTCCTGCGATACCCCAGTCCTGAGTGAATCCATGTCCGCCAATTTGCTTGATTCGACGGCTCGACGCACGGTACGCCTCTTTGGCATGAACGTCGACGCACTCACGATGGCCGAGACCGTCGCGATGCTCCGTTCGTGGATTGCCGCGCCGCGCGGCAGCTTGTGCCGGTTCGTGGTCACGCCCAACGTGGATCACGCGGTGATGTTCCAGTCCAACGAGCAACTTCGCGCCGCTTACGCCGACGCGGCGTTGGTGTTGGCCGACGGGGCGCCGGTCGTCGCGGCGTCGCGGCTGTTGCGCCGGCCCGTTCCCGAGCGCGTCCCCGGCAGCGATTTGGCGCCGGCGCTGTTCAAGCATGTGTCCGCCGCGGAACGGCAAAGTCCCTTGAAAGTGTTCCTGCTCGGCGCCGCCCCCGGTGTGGCTGACCGCGCCGCGGCCAACATCGAGTTCCGCTGGCCGGGCGTTGAGGTGGTTGGCACGCTCTCGCCGCCGCTGGGCTTCGAGCGCGACGCGGCCGAGAACGAGCGGATTCTCGCCGCCATCGCCGCCGCGGCGCCAGACGTGCTCCTCGTGGGCCTCGGCGCCCCCAAGCAAGAATTGTGGGTGCACGTCCACGCCGACCGCCTGCACGCCAAGGTCGCCTTGTGCATCGGCGCGACGATCGATTTTCTCGCCGGCGAGAAACGCCGCGCTCCGCGCTGGATGCGCCGCGCCGGGCTCGAGTGGCTCCACCGTCTGTCCACCGAGCCGCGCCGACTGGCCAAGCGCTACTTGCGCGACGCGTGGATCTTTCCGCAGCTCGTCTGGCGCGACTGGCGCCGTTGCTGATAGACTAACCGCATGACGACACGCAAGGCGGTTGTGATCGCGGTGGACGGGCTACGGGCTTCGGCCCTGGGGGCGTACGGCAACACATGGCACGCCACCTCGGCGCTCGACGCTCTGGCTGCACGGTCGACGGTCGTCGACTGGATGTGGTGCGAGTCGATTGAGCTCTCCGGCGCCTGCCGATCTCTCTGGGGGGGCGGCGGCGACTCGCTGCCGCGTCGGCTCGCAGCGGCTGGTGTGGCTATGACGCTTGTCACCGACGACGCGTCGGTCGCCAATTGGGGCGACGCGGCGGGGTTCGCCGAGACGTGGCGCGTTGAGAACGACGCCGACGCCGCGGCGGCTGAAGTCGCCGACACAGCGACTGCACGGCTCATGGCCGCGGCCGCCGAACGTCTCGCCGCCTGGTCGAGTGCGCCGCCGGGCAAGGCGCGATTGGCGTGGATTCACGCGCGGGGCTTCCACGGGCCGTGGGACGCGCCGCAGGAGCTTCGTGCCGGACTGCTCGAAGAGGACGACCCGGAACCGCCGACGTATGTCGCCCCGCCCCGGTTGACGACTGACGATCATGACGAGCTGCTCGCGTGCCGCGCCGCTTACGCGGCGCAGGCGATCGTGCTTGACGAATGCGTCGGCGGACTGCTCGCCGCGTTGGCGGAGTCAGGCGTCGACGACGAGACGCTCATCGTGCTGGCGGGCTGTCGCGGCTACGCGCTTGGCGAGCATGGCGTTGTGGGCGGCGAAGGCGCCGGGCCGTATAGCGAGCTGCTCCACGTACCGTGTCTGCTGCGCGTGCCCCGCACGGCGCCGGCGCCGCCACGATTCAGCGGACCAGCTACGCTGATCGACGTGCAGGCAACGCTAGCGGCGTGGTTCGGCGCGCCGCACTCGGATCCCGCGTCGGCCCTCGATCTGCTGTCGGCGGACGCAGTGAGCGCGGCTCGGCGGCAATTCGTCACAGCGGCCGGCGGCGGCGAGCGCGCGATTCGCACCGCGGCATGGATGTTGCGCCGATCCGGACCCGCAATCGAGTCGGCAGCGACTGGCGCTGGCGCCCGTGTCGAGCTCTACGCCAAACCCGACGACCGTTGGGAGGCTAACGAAGTCGCGAATCGCTGCACCTCGGTCGCCGAACGGCTGCTGGCGGTGCTCGACTTGTGCGCCGACGCCAACTCCGCGGCGCCAGCGACGCCGCTGGACGACGACCTGATCACGCCGGCTCGATAGCGGTCAACAGGCGCCGGCGCCGGGGCGCAACTCCCGGTTTTCACGCGACTTGCGCGTCCACAAATGCTCTGGCTGGCCCTGGGGGCGATTTCTACAATCCGCCCCTCTTTGGCCCTGCTTTTCGGCGCGCAGGCGCCGCGCTCCTGCGCGTGCGCGCAGTCAGGATCGTCGCACGATGATCGGACATCACCGTCCGATAACGGCGTTCTCGCTCGTCGTCCACGCCGTGGCGGCGGCCGTGGTCGCGCTCTGCGCTCATGCCGCCGCGGCCCGCGAACTGGACGTGCGGCTGCGACTTGCCTGGGGCAGCGGCGCCCAGGCCCCGCAGCGGTGGACCGGCGCCATTTCGGCCGCCGACGCCCAGATGACTGACTTGCAGCCGTTGGGCATCGAAGCTGACGAAGCCGCTGCGGTCCAACTCGTTGACAATCAGGTGCGCGTTGCTCCCATCATCCCGCGGGCCTTCGACGGATGCGATGTGTCGATCCGCGGCGATGAAGCGGCGTTGGTAACGATCCGCCTGCACAACGTGTCCGCCGCGGACGCGAAGGAAGTGCAGGTTTCGCTGGGTCAATTGGCCAGCGAGCAGTTCAGCGCCAAGCTCGACGAACTCGGCGGATACCTGCTTGTTCAGCGTGCGCCCGGCGACAAACTCCGGGTGCGAATCGAGCGTGATCACTTAGTATTCTCTCCTGGCGAGGCGATCTCGCTGACCGTCGAAGCCGACGCAAATGTGTTGCACGACGCCATGTCACCCGTGCTGCAAGCGCGGCTCCATCGCGTTGGCGGCGGCAACGCTGCGTTGTGGCAGGCTGACTACCCAATTCCTTCTGACGCCGCCAAGCTCGCGGCCGTCGAACTGCTGGCGCCCGCCGAAGAAGGCGCCTACCGCCTGAGCCTTTCCGTCCCACGCCCCGGACGGTTTACCGATAAGCTCGTCCCTTGGGAGCAGAGCGCGCCCGTCGCCATGCGGGACGTGGAGTTCGTCGTCATCGATCCGGGCGCTCGGCTGCCGCGACTAACTGACAAGTGGGATGTCGTCGAGACAATCAATCCCACAAGCTCGAAGTGGTGGGAGCAAGTGCCCGCCTGGACGCAACTCGACCGCCTGCCGCTGTTGTCGGCCCCGCGGTCGCTGGGCAACGTGAAGCCCCTGATTCCGCCAGGGGCGCCAAAAGGCTTCGTCGAGTTGCCCACGCCCGCCGTCGGCGCCGAACCCAACTGGCAAGCGTACCCGTTGACGGGCGCCAACATCGGCCAGCCGCACGCGATCGAGATCGAGCTTCCGGCGAACGCCCGGCAGCAACTGGCGATCAGCATCATCGAACCCGATGCCGCGGGACGAGTGTTGTCGTTCGGGCGGGAAGCGACGCTCTATCAGGACGGCGGAATTGACGGGCTTGGGGGAGACGTGGCACGCCAAACCGATCGCCAACGAATGGTGTTCTGGCCGCGGACGGCTTCACCGCTTTTGCTCGTGGTGAACCACTCGCCTTCACGACCAGCCGAGTACGGGGCGATTCGACTGTTCCGGCGCGCAGAGGCAGCGGCGCCGGCCGACGTGGCTTCGACGGACGAAGGCCGGGTCGTCGCGGCATATCTCGGTAGTCCGCGTCTGGCCGATGCTCTCGGCGCCGCGGAAATCCTCGACGGCGACCCAGCAGGCGGGCTGAGCGTCGACGGTTGGAGCACGTTCCTCGACGCGAGCCTGCGGCTCGCGCAAGAACTACGAACCAACGGATTCAACGCGGCGGTCGTGTGCGTTGCCGGCGAAGGCAGCTCCTTGGCCGCTATCGACGCTCTCGGCGTCTCGCCGCGGTACGACACTGGAGCGCTGGCAACCAGCGGAGCCGACCCGCTGCGAAAGGATGTGCTCGAAGCACTCTTGCGCGTCTTCGATCGCGAGGGATTGCGCTTGATTCCTGTCATTGATTTGGCGGCGCCGTTGCCGGCACTCGAAGCCTTGCGGCGAAGCGAAAACGCAAGCGGAGGCGACGTGGAGTGCGTGGGGGCTGACGGGCGCACCTGGGCCGAACATCATCCTGGCGAGGCGATGGGAGCCCACTACAACCTGCTCGATCCACGCGTGCAGTCGGCCGTGGCAGGCGTCATCGACGAGTTGATCAATCGCTACGGAAAGCATCCCGCGCTCGGCGGCGTGGCCTTGGAGATTTCGGGACGCGGCTACGGCGCGTTGCCGGGGTTGGCGTGGTGTCTCGACGACGCCACGACGCGACGATTCGCCGAAGATGCGAAGATCGAACTCCCGAGCGACGGGGCCGACCGGTTCCAAAAACGGGCGATCGCCCTTCAAGGGCCGCACGTCGCCCCGTGGCGTGCCTGGCGGCAGGCGCAGCTCACTCGCTTCTACGCCGACGTCGCGGCGCGACTGCAGGCCAAGAGACCTGAGCTGCAGCTCGTTCTGTCGACGGAGCATCTCTTTAGCGGCCCCGAGGCAACGCAGCGGCTGCGGCAGGCGGTGGGCGGCCGTGGGTCGCTCGACGAGGCGGCGGCGGAACTCGGCGTCGACCTGCAAGCGCTCGCCGCGACGCCGGGCCTCTGTTTGCTGCGTCCGCGACGACTGGCTTCCGACGAAGCCCTGCAAGCACGTGCGCTCGACTTGCAGATCAACGCCGCGACCGAGCTCGACCAGGCGCTGCTCTCCCAACCCCAAAGCGGCGAATTACTGTATCACGTCTCGCGACGGCTGCGGCTGCCGTCGTTCGACGCCCAAAGCCCGTTCGGCCCCGACAAGACCTTCCTGGCCCTCAATCCGACGGGAGCGCCCACGGGCGACGCCGCGCGACGTCCACTGGCCGCCGCGCTGGCGGGGCGGGACTTTTTTACGCTCGCC
>JBIOVA010000077.1:0-21557 GCA_044867485.1 Lacipirellulaceae bacterium
TGCGACTCGCCCGGGCCGAAGCCGCGGCGGCCGCCGCGGCGGGCGAGGCCCCGGTGGGCGCCGTCATCGTGTGCGACGGCCAGGTCCTGGCCGCCGCCCGCAACGAGCGCGAATCGCTGCGCGACCCGACGGCTCACGCCGAGATGATTGCCATCACCCAGGCCGCCGCGGCGCTTGCGAGCTGGCGGCTCGAAGGCTGCACGCTGTACGTCACGCTCGAGCCGTGCCCCATGTGCGCCGGCGCCATCGTGCAGGCCCGCATCCCGCGCGTGGTGTATGGCGCCGCCGACCCCAAGGCCGGCGCCGTCCGCAGTTTGTTCCGCCTGGTCGACGACCCGCGGCTCAATCATCGGGCCGAGATCGTGGAAGGCGTGCTCGCCGAGGCCTGTGGGCGCGTGCTCACCGAGTTCTTCCAGCGCCGGCGCCAGGAGCGACTGTGATGCGACAGCCGCCAAGAACCGTGTTGATTACTGGCGGCGCCGGGTTCATCGGCAGCGCGCTGGTGCGGCAGTGGCTCGCCGAGGAGTCGTCCTCGATCGTCAACCTCGACAAGCTCACCTACGCCGGACTGCGGGAGTCGCTCGATGACGTGGCGGACAATCCGCGTCACCTGCTCGTGCCCGGCGACGTCGCCGACGCGGCGCTGGTCCGCGGCTTGCTCGCCGAACACCGACCGTGGGCCGTCTTGCACCTGGCCGCGGAAACGCACGTCGATCGCTCGATCGACGAGCCGCCGGAGTTTGCCCGCACCAACGTGTTGGGCACGTGCACGCTGCTCGACGAGGCGACGCGCTATTGGCAGGGGCTCGATGCTGCGAGCCGCGAACGATTTCGCTTCGTATTCGTGTCGACCGACGAGGTGTTCGGCGCCGCCGAGCCGGGCGCGAAGTTTTTCGACGACAGCCCACTGGAGCCCAACTCGCCCTACGCTGCGTCGAAGGCGGCAGGCGAGCATCTGCTCCGGGCGTTTGCACACACCTACGGCCTGCCGGCGATCACGGTGAACCCCACGAACAACTACGGCCCGCGGCAAATGCCCGAGAAGCTCATTCCGCGGATGATTCTCGCCGCCGCCCGCCGTGAGCCGCTGCCGGTGTACGGCGACGGCCTCCACGAGCGCGACTGGCTGCACGTCGACGATTGCTGCCGGGCCATTCGCATGGCGCTGGCGGAAGGGCGGAGCGGACGCCGCTACCTGGCCGGAGCCGACAACGGTCTGCCGAATCTGCGCGTCGTCGAACGGATTTGCGATCTCGTGGACGAGCGGCTGGCCGATGGCGGCGGGCGCCGGGAGCTGATCGCTTACGTGGCTGATCGGCTGGGGCACGATCGGCGTTATGCCGTCGACGCGGGACCGCTGCGTCGCGAATTGGGTTGGCGTCCGCAGATTGATTTCGCGTCCGGGCTGCGGGACGCGGTGACTTGGTATCTCGACAATCCGCAGTGGGTGGCCGCGGCCGAAGCGTCGCTGCAGCGGTGCGACGCGGGCGGAACTCGCAATGGCTAGCCGCCGGTGCGAGGGACTTGTTCACCGCGCCGGTGGCGCCGGTTGTGCCGACGTCTCGGTCCCAGCGGCGTGGTCAGCGCGAGCATTCTCGCTGCGTCGCGGCCGCCGCCGCGATTACACTGAAGGCTGCCGAAGTGAGCAAGGCGATTCCGCCGCTCGCCCGCTCGGCGCAGCGGCGACGCCCGTATTCCGCCCGATTACCCACATTGTTTGTCCCAACGTGGCGGCGGGAGTAAGATGAAATGAGTCGGCCAACACAAGCTCGCCCGACGTGGGCGCGAGGAGTTGAAGCGATGAAACGAAGCACGATCGTCATGGCATTGGCCGTCGCACTGCTCGCAGCGAGCCGAGCCTCGGCTCAGGCGTTGACGAATCCTACATACACCAACACCGTGCTGAATTCGCTTCAAATCAACAACAGCGCGGCCGGCTTTACGTCGCAAAGAATTCAGCGAAATGTCGTCAACAGTTCCGTTCCACAGTACAACTTTACGCCGACGAACTATCGCAATCTGTTCAGTTCGTCGACGGTTTCCGCTCCCCGCGGTCAGAAGCCGTTCTCCAACCTGTCGAACCCGAGTTCCGTGACGCCGTACTTGGCGCTGTCGGAGCCGTTTACTTCGTCGGCTCAGAGCTACTACACGCAGGTTCGCCCGCAACTGGAGCAGCAACGGCTGAACCAGCAAATTGCCCAGCGCAACTACCGGATGCAGCAGCAGCTCACGCAACTTGCCGCAGCGCCGCCCTTCAACCCGACGGGGAATCAGACGATGGCGCCGACAGGTCACGCCGCCGTCTATATGAACTACGCCGGCTATTACCCCGCAGGCGCTCCCCAGCGGCGTTAGCGCAGGCGCCGCCGTCGACCACGTCGGTTTCCGCCAGTCTTACGGCTGGTGGCGCCGGCTTTGGCGGAAGTATTTCCACCCCGGCACGAAAAACGCCGCCGCCGAGACGACGCCGAACAGCGTCAGGCTGTATGGGAACCCGGCGCGGTCAAGGGCTGCCATCGCCGCGCCGCAAAGAAACAACGCGGCCGCGTTGACGTAAAACGCCCCGGCAAGCGTCCCGGCCTTCACGGCGAACACCATGCCGCTGATCAGGCCCAGCACAGGCGACAGTCGCAGCACCGGCAGCCCCAGCAGCGACTCGACGACGAACAGGCCCATGACGGCCACGATGCTGCCGCCCCACGCGTGAGCGATTTGCCGTTCCACGGCGGTGACCGGCCCCGCGCGACGCCGCAGCGCCCAGAAAATCGGCGCCCACACAGCCAGACCGCCGCCCCACAACAACACGTACGGCCAGTGATTGCCGAACACCGGCCAGTCGCTGCGCTGCAAGTAGAGCCAATTGGTCACCACGCACAGGACCAAGAGCAGCGCAGCGTGCCACATCCACAGCACGCCCCAATTCTCCAACACCGTAGCGTGGTGCGTCTCACGGAACAATCGGGCGACCACTTGCGAGATGCGGCCGCTGCGAGCCGCGATTGGTTCACCATCGAGGTACGCCGCCAGATCGTCGGCCAGCGCGTCTGCCGACGCGTACCGCAATTCTGGCGGCTTTTGCAGCGACCGCAGGGCGATCATTTCCAAATCGGAATCGACCATCGCATTGAGTAGCCGCGGCGGCACGGGATCCTGCTCGAGCACCAGCAGCAGCGTGTCGACCGGCGAGGCGCCTTGAAACGGCGGCCGCCCAGTCAGCAGCGCATACAGAATGGCCCCCAGGCTGAATACGTCACTGGTTGGCCCCACGTCGCCGCGGCTGCCCGCGGCTTGCTCCGGCGCCATGTACGACGGCGTGCCCAGGATCGCGCCGGTCGTCGTGAGCGTATCGCCGACCGCGCGCCGTTTGGCCAGGCCGAAGTCGGTCACATGCGGCTGGCCCGCCCCGTCCAGGAGAATATTCGCCGGCTTCAAGTCGCGATGCACCACGCCGCGCTCGTGGGCGTAGTGGATTGCCCGCGACGCCTCCATCACCAACCGGGCCGCTTCGCGCTGCGGCAACGGGCCCTCGGCCATTCGTTGGCCGAGCGTCTGCCCTTCGATCATCTTCATGCCGATGTACCGCCACCCGTTCACTTCGCCGGTTTCGTAGATCGGCACAATGTGAGGATGGTCCAGCCGGGCGGCCGCTTCCGCCTCGGCGCGGAATCGCCCCTGATCCTGCGGTGAGGCGTCGGCGCCGCGGAGCAGCACCTTGACGGCGACCAGCCGGTTAAGGCTCCGCTGACGGGCCCGATACACCACGCCCATCCCGCCGCGGCCGATTTCCTCAAGCAGCTTGAAGTCGCCGAGTTCGTCCGGCGGCACGGCATCGGCGGCGACCAGTCGGCCCTTCTGCGGCGCGAACGACGATGTGCGGCCATTGCGGCTGCGGTGCTCGGCCACCGCGTCGGCGACCATCAACGCGCCCCACACGTCTCGCAAGTCGGCGGCGAGGTGCGGGTGACTTGCGACCAGCTCATCGAGAGTTGGCCGCGCGTCCGGCGCCGCGTCGGCGACGCGCTCGAGCACGGCGGCGAGTTCCTGGTCGCGCTGGTCGTCGGTCATGAACTTTGACTGCCAGTCGTCGATGAATCGGCTCCATCGCCATCAAGTAGAGCGCGCAAGCGGCGCATCGCGCGCAGGTAACGCATGCTGGCGGCCTGCGGCGACAGGCCGAGCGACTCGGCGGCTTCGCTGTTAGCCAAGTGCTCGAAATGCCGCATGAGGACAATTTCCTGATCCTGCTCGTCGAGCGCCGCACAGGCTGTTTCAAACCGCCGCTGCAGCTCCGCCCACGCGGCGGCCGCCGCGGGCGTGAGTTGTTGGTCGCGAAGCTGCGCCGCCAGGTCGATCGACGATTGGTCCCCCGTCGCGACGGCTAGCGGCTGCTCGCGGTCCATGCTCCGCCGGGCCGTTTGCCGATGCCGACGGTGAGCGTCGATCAGCCGATCCTTCGCCATCTGCCGCAGCCACAGGTGAAAGGGCATTACGGGATTGGCCATATAATCGCGCAAACGGCGGTTGGCTTCGATGAGCACCTCTTGCACGATGTCGCTGGCGTCGACGCGACGCTTGAGCACTTGATCCATCCGCAAGTCAATCATCCGCCGCACGGCGTCGCGGTGGCATTCCAGCAGTTGGTTGATGGCGCCAGCGTCACCGTCGCGGGCGTCCGCTAGCAGGGCGTCGGTCTGGCGGGCGTCGGGCCACATGCCGTCATTATCCGCTCCCGCCGTCGCGGACGGAAGCGGGTTGGCCAATGGTCTTGCGTCTCCGCCGCGACCTCTGCTAAAAGCTTCGCCGCTTTTCTCGGAACACTCTTCGGCGCCAAATCGAAAACTGCGTCTCGGGCCTGCTGCTCGCGACGCGCATCACCGGGTCATGCCCTTATGAGCCAGGGACGCAATCTGTCGCGCTGTGCGCAAATCTGCGCCGCGTGCCTTCTTACCAGTCTTTTCGGCGGCGACGCCTGGGGGCAGGTCGCGTCGCGCTACCGCCGCGGCGCGCAACCGCACGACAGTCCGAACGCCAGGACCGACGCCGACGCAGCAGCCATCGACCTCGTCGATTCGCTGTTCGGCTCCTTCGCGCCGGAAGATCCACTGCCGAGCGTGGCGTCACGCGCGCTGGGCGTCGAACCCAGTAAGGTGACGAAGCGGCCGAAGTGGGCGGCCCGACTGGCTCGCAATCCCAACGCGGACGACGGCAATCCGCCGTTCGTGTTGATCGACCGTTATGGCGGCATCCAGCGGTACATCGAGCCGGTGCCGCAGATCGACTTGGAACGTCATGTGGGCCAGACAGTGGCCGTGCGCCGCGACACGGGCGGCACGCTGTTGGCCAGTCAATTGGAATTGCCGCGCACGCCAGTGCGCCGCGTCGTCGTCGGCGCCGCAATGAACGGATCGGGCGTCCGGCTGGCCGCGCAGGAGGAACCGTTGCCCTCGCCGGCGGAGCCGACGCTGGCCGACGACTCCGCGGCAGCTCAGCCGCTCGACGAACCTCCGTCGCCGACCGCTGAAGAGTTGCCCGGTGAGTCGATCGAAGCTGGCCCAATGATGGACGACGGCCAGTCGATGTACGACGGCGAGATGGTTCTTCCCGAGGGCGTCGATCCGCTCTATCTCGACGGCCACTCGGAACTTGGCCATTGCGTTGTCTGCGGCGACGGCGTTTGTGGCGGGCGCGGCTGCGCCAACGGCGGCTGCGGCTTTGGCTCGCGGCCCGTCTTCTACGCTCGCGGGGAGTATTTGTTGTGGTGGTTCGACGGCATGAATGTGCCGGACCTCGTGGTCTCGTCCGACGATGCGATCTTCGACCTTGATGACCCCATCATCTTCGGCGGCAACGACGACGTGCTCGACGGCGAGCGCAGCGGCGCCCGCGTGCAACTGGGCTACTGGCTCGACGACTACGGCAAATTGGCCGTCGAAGGCGATTGGATCATCTTCGGCGACGAGGAATTGACGTTTGTCGCCGGGAGCTTGACCTCGGGCCCGCCGCCGTACATTGGCCGGCCGTTTTTCAATATGACGCCCTTTGACCACGACGGCGATGCGATGACGCCTGATCAACCGGGTCCGGCGGTCGAAGAAGTGGACACTGACAACGTCAATGGGACGGTGACAATTCGCGTCGAAAGTCAATTCCAAACTGCGGGACTTCACATCCGTCGCAACATTTGCTGCGTTGCTCCATGCTCGACAGGCTGTGGCGATTGCGTCTCCTGTGGCAGCGCGGTCGGCGGCTGCGACAGTTGCAGAAGCTGCGAAGGCGGCAACCCAGCGTGCCCCATGTGCCCCATGGTCGGCACGGCCTGCGGCAAGTTCTTCGGCGGCGGTACAAGACATGTCGACATGATTTACGGCGTCCGTTGGGCGCAGCTCAAAGATGGCATATTCCCAGGAGAAGATCTCATTGCAAGGGCTTCGTCGCCTGACCCCGAAGGCACTACCTTCGACATCGATGAAAACTTCGCTTCCAGCAATGAGTTTTTCGGCGGCGAGATTGGGTTTATCGTTGATTGGGAGCGTCGACGTTGGTCGTTAGAGCTCATGTCGAAGCTCGCGATTGGGAATACTCGGCAGCGGTCAAGGATTAGTGGCGGGTCACTAATCACTCAACCGGGGGAAGACCCGGAGTTCTTTGAGGACCACGCATTGCTGGTGCAGCCTAGCAATGCCGGGTCTCGCAGCCGCGACGAGTTCAGCGTGCTCCCGCAGATTGGGCTTACGGCCGGGTATCAGCTCACGCAACGATTGCGACTGACCGCGGGCTACACGCTCCTTTACTGGACTCGCGTTACGCGTCCGGGCGAGGTGATCGACCTGGACGTGACCTCCGGGCAGATCCCGCCGCCGGTGGACGTGGATCCCGATACTGCCCGTCCGCGGTTTGTGTTTCGCGACACCGACATTTGGGCGCACGGTCTCAATGCGGGTCTCGACTATCGGTGGTAGCGGCGAAGTAGGCCCCCGGTCATTGACCGGGAGCTAAATGGCCGGGGCGAGTTCGCATTGTCACGGTGGCGCCGTCCGTGTACGGACGCGTTTGCGGCTGGTACGCGGACGCTGGCGCCGGTCGGTCAAATTCTGCCGGCTCTGGGTAAACCGTGCGGATTAAGTGGGTCGCGCTGGCCGATACCTTTCGAGGCGGCGCGCCCATCCAGCGCCCGCCCGGCCGCTTCCCTCCCGGAGTGCACCCATGGCGTCGCGCATTGATTCGCAAGCGTTGTTTCGCAACCTCATTCCCACCCGTGCGGCACGTCCTCGCAAGGCAAGCCGCCGACCGTCGCCCGCGCTGGGCTTCGAGTCGCTCGAGCCGCGGCAGATGATGGCCGCCGACATGGCCGAGATCGTCGGCACGATCCGGCTCGATGCGCAGAACGACGGCAACCCCGCCAACGACGTGGTCGTGCAAGGCGCGCAGGTGCGGCTCTACCGCGACGGCGGCAACGGCGTCTTTGGCGGCGACGATGCGCTGGTCGGTACGGTCTCCAGCGACAGCCTCGGCAAGTACCGCTTCGGCGGCGTCTCGGCCGGGCGGTATTACGTGAAGGTGGAGCTGCCCTCCGGCATGGCGACCGCGCCGGGCGGCGACGTGCGAACGATGGACATTTCGGTCGACGACGCCGACGGCGCCATTGGCCGCACGATTGACGAATTCGACAGCGTGCAGATGGTCGAGGCGTCGCCGCCGCCAAACTCGGCCGGCGTGGGGTCGACCAAATCCGACGCCACGGTGCTGGGCGGCGAGCGCGACTTCCTGGTGGAAATCACCGCGGGGAACGATCCTTTCTCGTCCGTGTCGCTCATCAGCGCCGGCGGCCTGTTGCGGCTGGCCAGCGGGGCGATGGTCACCGGCAATGCCAAGATCGTGTGGGACGGCACGGACGGCAGCGCCAACACAATTAACTACACCGGACTGGGCGGCCTCGATTTCACCCACGACGGCGCCAATACGATGACCGGCATTCGGTTGTCGGTCGGCGCCGATCATCCGAACTCAATCGTCAAGCTGCGGATTTACTCCGACGCCACGCACTGGTCGGAGTTCACCACGACGGTGCCCGAAAGCGCCGGCGGGGCGATCGACAAGCAAGCCATCTTCGACTTCGCCAACCCCACCAGCACGGGCGGCGGCGGGGCGAACTTCGCGCAGGTCGGCGCCATCGAGCTGACCTTCGTCGGCGTGTCGGCCGTCGACGCGCAGATTTCCGTCGCCGAGCTCGTCGGCCTGACCACCAAGAGTGCGGACTTTACCGCCTTGAGCCAGCTGAGCATCGGCGACCGCGTGTGGCTCGACGCCAACAATAACAACGTGCTGGACGGAGCCGAGCAGGGAATCGCCGACGTCGTCATGAATCTGTACGCCGATACGGACGGCAATGGCCAATTCACTCCCAACGTCGACGCCTTCATCGCGACGACCACGACCAATACGACGGGGCAGTACCTGTTCGACGGCTTGCCCGCCGGCGACTATATCGTGCAGGTCGCCCGCCCCAATTTCCTAACGGGCGGGATTCTGTTCGGAAAGCTGTCGAGCACCGCCTCGGCCGCCGCCGACCCGGACGACAACGTCGACCACGATGACAACGGCCTGGCAATGCCTGGCTTCGGCGTCGTGAGCCTGGCCGTGACCCTTCAGGCGGGAGCCGAGTCGACCAACGACGGAGATGGCGCCGACTCGAACCGCACGGTTGACTTCGGCTTCTTCAGTTTCGACCTGGTGCTCGATAAGAGCGTCGATCTGCACAGTGCGTCGCCGCTTGAGGAAATCACCTACTCGGTGCTGGTGATCAACGACGGCCCGGCGCTGGCCAAGGCCGTGCAGTTCAAGGATTCGCTGCCGGACGGAGTGACTTTCACGTCGGTCGCAGTCAGCAAGGCGGGCGTCACGCTGACGCACAACGGCGGCCTGGTGACCGGTTCTCTCGGCAACATGGCCGTCGGCGACCAGGTCATCATCACGATCAAGGCGACCGTCAAAGCCAGCGCCTCCGGGATGTTGCACAACGAGGCGGAAGTCAGCGCCGTTGACGAGCTCTACCTGCTCAACAACAAGGACAGCGTCGACACGCCGGTGACTCCGAAGATCGACCTCGCCATCGACAAGAGCGATAGCGACGACCCGGTCGATCCCGGCCAGCAATTCAGTTACACGCTGGTGGTCACGAACAACGGCCCGTCGAACGCCACGGGCGTGCGGGTCACGGACTCGCTGCCGTCGCAGGTGACGTTTGTCGGCGCCTCGCATGCCAATGTGAGCGGCGTTGGCGGCGTGCTGGAGTTCGCCCTGGGCAACCTGGCGGCGGGGGCGTCCGTGGTCATCACCATCCAGGTGCAGGTCGACCCAGCGTTCATCGGCACGATCTACAACGATACCGAAGTTTCCGCGAATGAGCCGGAGACCAATTACGCCAACAATACCGATCGAGAGCCAACGACCGTCCAACCTGACCCGGCCAGTCTCGGCGGATCAGTATACGTCGACAAGAACAAGAACGGCATTCGCGACGCTGGCGAGAAGGGACTTGCCAATGTCGTGGTCACACTCACCGGCAACGATCTCACCGGGCAGTTCGTATCGCGGTCGCTTACGACCGACGCCAATGGATTCTATCTGTTCGAGGGCCTGATGCCGGGCACATACATCGTGTTTCAGCCCACGCAGCCGGACAAATACAAGGACGGTCTTGAATCGCTGGGAAGCACGCGGAACGGAAGCGGCGTGCTGCAGGCGCCCAATGGCCTCGTGGCGCCGGACTCGAACGCGGACGACCAGCGCGATTCGGAGGCCTTCGAGGGCATCGTGCTGAAGAGCGGCTACGCGGCTCGGGACTACAACTTTGGCGAACTCGCGGTCACGGCGACCAAGCGAAACTTCATCCAACCGATGGTGCGTCGATAGCCGACAACCGCGCTCGATTCCCCAATCTTCTAGCCGCCAGCGGGAGCCGGCGGTCGCCCCTCGCCTCCCGGCGACGGCTACAGCAACGGCTTGGAGCTGTGCGCTGGATGTAGCGATTAGTCCGCCGCCGCGAATTCGTCGCGGATAAAGCTCGCTGCGGCGTCCCACGCATCCGCGGCCGCCTCGAAGTCCACCGGCATCGCACGCACCGTTTGCGGCGTTTCCACTCGTCGCTGAGCCACCACGGCAGGATTCAGCGGAATCTGTCCGCTGGGGCCCTCTGCGAGCCGCCGTTCGACCTCCGGTTGCAGTAGGTAATCCACCAGCCGCCGGGCCTCCGCGGGATGGGGGCAATCCTTCACGATGGCCAGCGTGTTGGGGATGAACAGCGTCCCTAGGCCCCCTTCCTGCTGGTCCGGGTAGATGATGGCGACCGGCCGACCAGCGTCGATCTCCACCAGGGCGTCGTCCGTGTCGGTCAGCCCGAACGCCAATTGCCCGGATGCCACGGCTTGGGCGACCTGCTTGTTGCCGGCCATAATCTGGACGTCGTTGGCCTTCAGCTCACGGAAATACCGCCGAGCCGCATCATCGCCCAACGCCGCGAACAAGCACGCTGCGTGCGTCGCCGTCGTGCCGAACAGCGGCTTGGCAATTCCCGTACGGCCCCGCCATCGCGCATCGGCGAGATCATCGATGGACTCCGGCCGCTCAGCCTCGGGGACGAGGTTGGTGTTCATCAGGAGGATTCTGGCCCGGGCGGCGAACCCATGCCACAGTCCATCGGGCGATCTCCACTGCGGCGGGTAGTTCTCCGCCGCCGGCGAGCGGTACGCCTCCAACAATCCGCGTCGCTGGAGCCTGAGCGTGTTGAGGATCTCGTTGTTCCAGAACACGTCACATCTTGGCCGCGCCGCTTCGGCCATGATCGCGTTGGCGAGGCCGACTGTCTTGGTGCTTTCGGCGTCGAATTTAGGGAGCGATTCGACTCCGGTCTTTGCAGCGAAGTCCCGGAGGATCTGCTCCGAGAACTCGGCGTCGAGAGCCGTGTAGACGACCACCGAGGGACTCGATGGCGCCGGGGCGCACCCAACGCCAAGCACAACGAGAGAGATGGACGCGGCGACTCGAGTAGTCATGGGAGATCCGTCAGTTATCGAAAATCCACTTTTAGGCTCGTCGTATCGAGACAACACCTCCCAGCGGAAGTCGTCAGGACGCATCATAGCTGACCACGGCGCGTTGCATCGAATCATCATTGGGCGCCGTCGGACATCTTCTCCACGCTTTGCAGCATCAAATAACCGCAATTTGTCGCGCCGTGCGACATTTCCTCCCGCTTCAAGGGAAACTGCACGTTAGGTTTGCATCGGATTGAAAAGCCGGTTGCGACGCCTGCCGGCGACAAGCCTTTTCAGATCTTCGAGACTTCTTTTCACCGTTTTTTTTGGTACATGGATCCGACTGGACCAATCCACTCCGCCAGCGACAGGGCAACGCGGCGATCTGGTTGACTCCGGAAAGAATTTGCTTCGCCCCCGCCCCTGCCCGTTCTCGTCACGGAGCACAAACATGACTCGCTCGCCACTACAGCATGATGCCCCATGCACCCCCAAGAACGCAATTGCTCGTCGTTCAACGACTGTGCTTGCAGCCCTGATCCTGACCGCCGCTTGGTGTGGACCGGGTTACGCTCTCGACATCGTCGCCATCGAGGAGCATTGGGAACTGCAAGTGGGCGGTCCCGTCGTCGACAGCAGCGCGCCTCAGGTCTGCATGGTGATGGCGCCGCAAGGGCACCTCGACGGCGATTATTTCCTGTTCACGCTGAATCATCGCAGCGGTTTTGGTTATGAGTCCGGCGGCATGCAAGTCCAACTTTGGTGCGGCGAGGACGTGATCGACAATCGAGATGGCTCCCAGACCGACACGCTGAACCAGACGGACGAGGTGATTCGCTGGGTCCAAAGAATTGAAATCACTGGCAATACGCTTAGCTTCGAGATTCATTCAGGCGAATCCGCCTCGTGGGGCCAGTTCGGAGGCCAAGGTCTGTTGAGGCTGGCGACAACCACCAATCTGACGAACCTTAACGGCTACGCTCCGGCGGTGTCGCTGACGGAGTCGGGCGTCAGTTTCGGAGGCAATCGTGTGCGGTCCCTCATGCTCACGAAAATTCGCTGGTTTGATTCGCTGGGCAACGCCTACGAGCTTAACGCGCCGATCGACGTGGACGCGGATCTCGACCCCTAGGTCCTCGTGCAATTCGCGTGCGTTGTTCGTTCGTATTACTTTTCCCTGGCTCATGTGATCTGAGGATAATGCAATGAAACGCCCCAAGATACGACAACGACGCCATGCTTGCGGTCGACGTGGGACGATCACGGTGCTCGCCGCGGCGATGACGATTGTGGCCCTGGGTCTCGTGGCCTTTGCCGTCGACGTGGGATACATCCTCTCCACCAAGCAAGAGCTTCAACGCACGGCGGACGCCACCGCCATGGCGGCGTGCTGGGAGTATATGGCGCAGTTGGCCGATGGCGAAAACGCGCCGGAGGCGATCCTGCAAGGACGGGTCGCCGCGGCGGGCTACGCCCAAAGCAACCCCGTTTCTGGAGTGGACCCCGACATCAGTCAGAATCTCGCGAATGATCTGTGCGGCGACCTTGTCTTCGGGCAAGTCAGCAATCTGTACGAGTACAGCGGGACGTTGGATACGACTCAACCA
The DNA here is from genome assembly GCA_044867485.1 of Lacipirellulaceae bacterium. GTDB lineage: Bacteria > Planctomycetota > Planctomycetia > Pirellulales > Lacipirellulaceae > Lacipirellula. The sequence continues at coordinate 12,641 of JBIOVA010000077.1, forward strand.
AGCCAATTCAACGCGGTGCAGGTGCGGATACGCCGTGACTCGACGTTGAACGGCGAGTCGCCGTTGTTCTTCGCAAGGGTGTTCGGCCGTTCGAGCTTAGGGCTGGACGCCGAGGCGACGGCTGGTTACGCCCGCAACATCCGCGGATTTAAGACGCCGGCATCTGGCGAGAATCTGGATATCCTGCCTTACGCGCTCGACGAGGACACCTGGCAAGCCTTGCTCGACGGCAATGCCAGCGACAATTGGACGTGGAATGCGGAATCGAAAACGATTTCTGCAGGTTGCGACGGCACTCTCGAAGTCAATCTCTTTCCCCAAGGGACGGGATCGCCTGGCAATCGTGGTACTGTGGACATCGGCGGAAGCAATAACAGCACTTGCGATATCGCGCGCCAAATCGTGTACGGTATTTCGCCGGCCGACCTGGCATATCACGACGGCTCGCTCGACCTTGGCGACGACGGCGAGTTGGTGCTTAACGGCGACACCGGCATCAGCGCAGGCGTCAAAGACGAGCTGACGTCGATCAAAGGCCAGCCGCGAGCCATCCCGATATTTTCCACGGTCGTGGGACCTGGAAACAACGCTGAATACACGATCGTGCGTTGGGTTGGCATTCGCATTATGGACGTCAAACTCACCGGCTCGATGAACCAGAAGCGCGTCATTGTCCAGCCGGCGCCGATGGTCTTGTCGGGCGCGATCGCCTCGACGGTAGAGACAAGCGATTACGTGTACACCCCGGTCGTCTTGATCAAGTAGTCGAGAACGGTCGCGCACCGCACGGAAACGACTCGCGTCTTGAAGGACTCGTATTGCGGAGAAGGGATCTATGCCAGCCATTTGCCCTCAAAGGATGACTCGGCGTCGCAGATCGCGATGTGGAGCTGCCGCCGTCGAGTTCGCCCTCGTGGCGCCGATCTTCTTCATGCTCGTCATCGGCATGATTGAAGTAGGTCGAGCGATCATGGTCCAGCAAATGCTGATCAACGCCTCGCGCGTGGGAGCGAGAAGTGCGGTGATGCTTTCGTCATCGGAGGAAGCCGTCGTCAGCGCCGTGAACGACTACGTTACCGGCGTCGGCGTCACGGGCGTTACCACGACGGTCTCTCCGGACCCCGCCGTAGCCGAGGCCGGCGAAGCAGTGACCGTTGGCACGTCGGTGGACTTCGCCAACGTCAGTTGGCTGCCAACGCCATGGTTCATGGGCGGAAAGACGCTGACGGCGTCCTCCGTGATGAGGAAAGAAGGGTTTTAGCGATTGCACGCCCATCCGTCCGAACGTGCTTCGCGCCATTGGCGCGATCTCTGCAACCGGACTTTTTCATCGATCCGGCAATGATTCCCGCAAAGATGCGCCCTGCGCACGCCGCGCCGGAATTTCTGACCTAGGGTTGTAGTGACTGGATTGCGCGACCTTGGAGCCGTGCCATTCAGCCGATGCCGCGGGCCGAAAGGCCTGTGCGTCGTCTCGTCAGTAAACCCGCCTGATCACCCGCCGATCGCCGGCCCGTCCGGCCCCGTGGTCCCGATCGTCTGCCCGGTGCACCGTGGCGTTCGCCCCTGCGCGTGCGCGGGCCCCGCAACGACGCCACCCCTTTTGCGGCCACTGCCATGCGACCCACTTGCTTACGCCACCGTCGCCGGCGCGGCACTGCCACGGTCGAAACGGCCGTCGTGCTGCCGGCGTACTTGTTGTTGCTGTTGGGGATCGCGGAGTTCGGCCATGCCCAGCTTGTGATCAACGTCCTGAATAGCGGGTGCCGCAACGGCGCTCGCATCGGCTCGACCGAGGGCACCGAAAACGCCGACGTCGTTGCCCGCGTGACACAGACCGTGGGCGCGGCGGTTCCATCGGACAAAATCACCGTCTACGTGAAAGACGCCAGCGTGTACGACTCCGGCGATGCGACGCCGACAACCGACTCGGCGCTCGAATCCTTGCCGGATTTCGAAGTCTCTGATGCGGAGCCTCGGCAGATGTTCATGGTTCGCGCCAAAGTGGCGTACAACGACATTGCCCTGGTGCCGATGCCTTTTCTGCGTGACGTCGTGCTTGACGCCCAAGCGTTCATGAGGCACGAGTAACGCCAACTATAGTCGGGAGCGATTTGCTATGAACGGACGTCTCCACTCACCGCGCGTCCGAGTTCTGCGAGAACTCGGCCGCACCCCTGACCTGCCTTCCAAGATCCATAAAGCGTCCGGCGCCCGCCGAGGCGCCGTTGCCGTCGAGTTCGCGGCCGTAGCTCCGCTGCTGCTGGCCGTCGTCGTCGGCCTGCTCGAGTTGTCGCGCGTCTATAGCGTGCAGAACACGCTGGAGACCGCCGCCCGCGAGGGAGCCCGGTTCGCCTCCCTCGACCGCAGCGGCATGCTGCTCGAAGGTCAGACTGCGAACGAGAAACTGGTCGACGACGTCAAGAACTTCCTGGCATCCTCCGGCATCAACAAGAGCGACATCTCCGTCGAGGTAGTCGACGCCGAGTACCCTGAGCAAGCGTTCGACCTCGACGACCCGGACAACGATCTGCGGTTGTTCGAGATCCGCATCGCCGTTCCGTACTCCAAAGTCAGCTATTCGCCGGTCAAGCACTACCAGGAATACAACCTGTCAGCGGCTCTCACGTTCCGCAACGGGCGTGCGACGCTGTCCGAATAAGCCCCATTCGTCGGCCGCGTGAGCGGCCCTAGCTGGTTCGTCGGAGGAAGCACCATGAATAATCTACGGCAACTCAAACGACTCGAAACACTGTGGCGTCAACGACGGGAACGGACCAAACGGCCGGGCGTGGTCGTGGTGATGACGGGCTTCTGCCTCATTGCCGTCTTCGCGTTCGTGGCCCTGTCGGTCGACGCCGGCCGGATGGTGCTTACCGAAACCAAGATGCAGAACGCCTGCGACGCGGCCTCGCTCGCGGCGGCCCAGGAAATCACCGCCGCGGTGTACGCCGCCGGCCAGGGTCAAGGCCCTGCCGACATCGACGCCAACTCGATCGCCGTCCAAGAAGCCCGCGACATGGCCGAGGCCGTCGCGTCGGCCAATGACGTGTACATCGACAAGGAGACTGATGTGCGGTTCGGCAAGCGCGTGTTCGACGCCGCGACCCACACCTGGCCGATCCATTGGGACGAAGATCCCTACAACGTCGTGCAAGTGGTCGCTCGCCGCACGGAAGACGACGTCTCGGAGCCGGATGGTCAATTGCCCCTGGCCTTCGGCTGGTCCGTCGGCCGCGACAAAGTGCCATTGCAGACCTCGGCGACGGCGTTTGTCGAGGCCCGCGACCTGGTGATCGTGCTCGACGTGTCGGCGTCGATGAACGACGACAGCTCGCTGATCTCCAGCCTCTCGGCAACGGAAGTCGCGGCGCTGCTCGACGGCATGTGGGATGCGCTCCGCAACGCGGACCCCACGTGGCCCAGCACAAGCGTTCCCAAGTTCCCGGCAACCGGCTTCGGGTTTGTGAACTCGTATGAAGGTACGTATGTGTCAAGCAGCGACACAACGACAATTCGCAACGCCCTTGGCCTGAGCGACAACCTCGACGGCAGCCGCAAATACCCGTTCCCGCAATCGGGTCGCTACAGCGATGGGTCGCCCAAACCCAAGCCCAGCGACTCGACCAGCGATTCGCTATGGAACGGTTACATTAGCTACGTAAAGAATCTGAGCGGCACGTACAACAAGAAGTATGGTTATCGAACGCTCATGAGTTACTTGCAGGAGAAGCGATTCGACCCCAGCCAGTCGGAGGATCTGTGGCGGACGCCACACTATCCGTATGAGGCCGTCAAGAAGGGAACAACGCTGTTCCTCGACTTCCTCGAAGAGCTCGACTTCGGCGACGAAGTGGGCTGGGTGGCCTACGGCCAATGGGCCGAGCAGCAGATGGGCCATTCCGACGGCGAAGTGGACATCGACATCTCCGACAATCCCATCACCGATGACTACGACACCATCAACACGATGCAACTCCGCCATCAAGCAGGCGAGTACGCCGGCTGGACGGCGATGGGCGACGGAATTCTCAAAGCCCGCGAGCTGCTCGTTGGTGACGGCACAAACGACGGCTATACCCGCTACGGCGCCCGGCCCACGATGCTTGTGATGACCGACGGTCAGACGAACCAGAAGCCCGCCGGTTGGGTCTTGCCCAGCGGTTTCAACTGGGGCGAGTGGACGGACTATGACGGCGACGGCGACGCCGATTACACGGCGACCAACTCCGACAAGAAGTATGCATTCTACGAGGCTGTGCAAGCGGCTTCGCAAGGAATCACGATCCACACGCTGGCCGTCGGCTCCGGCGCCGACCGTGATTTGATGCAGGCCATCGCTTTCGTCGGCGGCGGAATCTTTATCGACGTCCCCGGCGGGGGCACGGCCGACATGGAAGAGGATCTGCTCGACGCCTTCGGGCAGATCGCCTCCAAGGTCCCGCCGGCCAAGCTGGTGTACGAACTCTCGGCCGAAGAGTGAGTGATCGGCGAGCCGTGGCCTGGCGGCGCCCATCGCCCCAGGCAACGGCTCGCACCATGCGGGCGGAGAAGCAAGTCCCGGCCGAACGAGGCCGGGACTCTTTCTTGGGGAAGTCGCGCCGCAGCGATTGGCGCCAAGGTGCGAACTCCGCCCTGTGGCAGCCGGCAGCGCTCGACAGAGGTCGCGGTGTCCAGACCTCGCCGCAGCCTGCCGGCTGTCGCCCGGGGGGCGCGAGATGCGAAGCCTCGCGTGCTCGTCATGCAGCCCCGACCAAGCTTGGTCGGGGCTATTTGCGTTCTGGGAGGGACTGACGCGACGCGGTTAGTCTTCGTAAGCGTCCGCCGCAATTCGTCGGCGTCGTCGGCCGTAACCCAACCGCGTGCGGTGGGCGCGGGTCACGTACTCGCCCTCGAGAAAGTAGTATCCGCCCAGCAGCTTGTAGAAGAACAGGATGAGCAGCGTGCCGGCGGTGCCGACGAGCATGCCCAACGGACTCACCGGAATGATTCGCTGTCCCTCGTTGAAGTAGCTCACCACGCCGCAGCCCAGGACCGTGCCGCCGATGCCCATGAGCACGGTGGCGATCGCCCCGCCGGGGTCTCGGCCCGGCATGATCCCCTTGGCCAGCAGGCCGATGACCGTGCCAAAGCCGATCCACACCAGCACGTCGTTGACGAGCTGGTGGGCGGAATCGTTGAGCACGAGGCCTTGGGAGGCGTCGAAGCCTTGCATGATGATGATCTCGGCAAAGTGAGGGGCGAACTGTAGTCGCCGGAGTCACACCGGGACAAGGCCGGGTGTGCTGCTAGCATGGGCAGGGGACGGGCCGAACGTTTCTCGGGGCTGATGCTCGGCTCCATAGATGATCAAAAGTCGTGTCACGGGGGTGAGACTGGTTTTCCAGGGTTTCTCTCCATAGATGATCATAAGTCCTCCGCGACCGCGGTCTGATGACCTTGCCGGCTTGGCGCCTGCATAGTTATACTGCACGTCTGTCTAGTTATTGGGCGCCGTGTCAGGGAGGGCTGCCATGGACGTGGCTGCGCTGTTGGAGCGGATGACCTCGCGTCGGGACTATGCGGGGCAGCTTGAGCATGTTGAGGAGCTGCCGGAACGACTGGGGCGGTTTGGGGAGCCTGGCGCGCCGCTCGCCGGACCGCTGAAGCGGGTCCTCGCCGGGCGAGGGATGGAGCGGTTGTATGTGCATCAGGCGGCGGCGTTGGAGGCGGCGCGGGCCGGCCGCGACTGGGTGGCCGTGACCGGGACGGCGAGTGGGAAGACGCTTTGTTACAACTTGCCGATTTTGGAGAGTGCGCTTGAACCTGGCGGCGGTCGCGCTCTCTATCTTTATCCGACAAAAGCGCTGGCACAGGATCAACTCAAGGGTTTGCTCGAACTCGTCTCTTGCGACGTCGAGCTTGCTGCGGCGGTCCGTCCCGGCGTGTACGACGGCGATACGCCGACGACCCAGCGCCGGCGCATTCGCAACGAGGCGAACCTGGTGCTGTCGAATCCCGACATGCTCCATGCGGGAATTCTGCCGTACCATCCCAAGTGGGCGGAGTTTTTCGCCGCGCTGCAGTTTGTCGTGCTCGACGAAGTGCATACGTACCGCGGCATCTTGGGCGCTCATGTGTCCGCCGTGTTGCGGCGACTCATGCGGGTGTGCCGGCACTACGGCAGCCGGCCCGTGTTTCTTGCCACGAGTGCGACGATCGCCAATCCTGGCGAGCTCGTGAGCCGGCTCATCGGCCGCGAGGTCGAGGTGATCGACGACGACGGCTCGCCGCGCGGCCGTAAATACTTTGCGCTGTGGAACCCCGCGCCGCTGGGCCGTGATTCCTTGGCTCGCCGCAGCGCCAACGACGACGCGGTGTTGTGGCTCGAAGCCGCGGTCGAGGCCGACGGGCAGGCGCTGGCGTTCACGCGGACGCGGCAGGCGGCGGAGTTGATTCACCGCTACCTACGAGAGGCGCTAAGCCGCAAGCGGTCGCGGCACGCGGAGCAGGTGCGGGCTTATCGTGGCGGCTACTTGCCTAACGAGCGGCGCGAGATCGAACAGGATTTGTTTGCTGGCCGGCTGCGGGCGGTCGCCGCGACTAATGCCCTGGAGCTCGGCATCGACATTGGTTCGCTCGACGTCGCGGTGCTGGTGAACTACCCCGGCACGATCGCCAGTTGCTGGCAGCAGGCTGGGCGCAGCGGCCGGCGGCACGACGAGAGCCTCGCCGTCCTGCTTGCGGGGAATGACCCGGTCGACCAGTACCTGCTGCGACACCCCGAGTACTTCTTCGCCCAGTCGCCAGAGCACGCGGTCGTTGATCCGGACAACCCCTACGTGCTGGCCAAGCACCTGAAGGCTGCCGCGTTCGAGCTACCGCTCACCGATGACGATCTCTCGGCGTTTGGGCCGCTGGCCGGGCCGATCAGCGAGGCGCTGTGCCAGGAGGAGCAACTCGTCGAAGTGAAAGGCGCCTACTATCACCCCGGCGGGCAAAACCCGGCGGTCGGCGTGAGCCTGCGGCACATGAGCGACAATACGTTTAGCATTGTGCTCGTGGATGAGAAAAGCGGAAAGCGGAAAGCGGAAAGCGGAATCTCCCATACGGATGTCGCAGTCATTGCGAACGTCGACGCGATCAGTGCCCCGGAGCTGGTGTATCCCGAAGCCGTGTACCTGCACGACGGTGAAACGTATCTGGTGCGCGAGCTCGATCTGAACGGCAAGGTGGCGTATGTCGAGCGACGCGAGACGGACTATTACACGCAGGCCGTATTGGAAAGCAACGTGCGGATCACGGGCGAGCGAGCGGTGAGCGACGTGCTGCCGGCCGCGCAGCTCGCGTACGGCGACGTCGACGTGACTTGGCAGACGGTCGCGTTCAAGAAGATCAAATTCGCGACGCGCGAGAATATTGGATTGGGGCCGGTCGAGATTCCGGCCCAGCAACTTCAGACCACGGCGTTCTGGCTGTCACCCGACGACGGCGTGCGGACGCAGCTCAAGGCTGACGGGCTGAAGGCGAACGAGGGGCTCGTGGGGCTGAGAAACCTGGCCGTGGTCGCTCTGCCCTTCGTGGCGATGTGCGACAGCCGCGACCTGGGCGGCGTGGTCAACAGCAACAACCTGGGCCGGCCGGCGATGATTGTGTACGATCGCTACCCTGGAGGACTCGGCTACAGCGAGAAGGGTTTTGCCCGCATTGCAGAGCTGCTCGCGGTGTGCCGGGAGATGGTCGCGGGCTGCCCGTGCGAGGCGGGTTGCCCAAGCTGCGTGGGGCTGCCAAACCTGCGGCCGGCGATTCACAGCGATCCCGATCTGACTCGCGGCCAGCCGATGCCCGACAAGCAAGCGACATTGCGGCTGTTGGAACTGCTCGTGGCGCCCGTGGCGGCCGTTGTGGGATAGACGCGATGGCGAGTGATGCATTGCGGCTGCGACTTGAGGCGCTGAACCGGGGGGCGTTGCCAGCGGAGGCGACTCGTTCGGCGCCGCGCCCGGTCGCTCAAGCGACGTCGCCGCCGCGCGCGGCTTGGCGAGCGGGAACTGTGAAGCCGATTCCGGGGTTGATGCGGCGCGGGGAGGTTGTGGCCACGGAGGCGGGCGAGCATTTGCGGGTCGTGCTGGCACTCGACGAGCTTTGGCCTGGGGGACAGCGCCTTGTTGAGCAGCGGTATGCGGCGCTTTTTCCCCCTCCCTCGGAGGGAGGGGCTAGGGGAGGGATTCCCGACCTGTGCCATTTCATTGCCGCCTTCCCCAACGCCGCGGCCTTCCTCGACCTCGAAACCTGCGGCCTGGCCGGCAGCGCGCTCTTCCTGGCCGGGCTGTTGCGATCCGTCAATGGCCAGTTGGCCGTCGAGCTGCTCCTGGCTCGCGACTACTCCGAAGAGGCGGCCGTGCTGGCAAGCCTCTGGCCGCGGCTGACGGGCGTCGCGGCGCTGGTCACCTTCAACGGCAAGAGTTTCGACTGGCCAATGGTCGTCGACCGCTCGCGCCGGCATCGGCTCGCGAACACTCCAACTACCGCGCCGCGGCACGTTGACCTGCTCTACCTGGCACGTCGCCGCTGGCGAAGGGAGCTGCCCGATTGCAGGCTGCAAACGCTCGAACGTCACGTCTGCGGGCGCATCCGCATGGACGACATGCCGGGCAGCCAGATTCCGGCGGCGTATCGTCAGTTCGTCCGCACGGGCTTCGAACGAGAGATGGACGCGATCCTACTGCACAACGCGATGGACCTGGTTACGATGCTCGACCTGGCGATGCGGTTGGTTTAGATTTCGGCCAGAAGAATTCACCACAGAGGACACAGAGGGCAGGGAGAGGAAAGAGTAGATTAGAATTCGCCGTCGTCGAACGGCCTTCGTTTCGTCCGCCTCTGTGAACTCTGTGTCCTCTGTGGTGATTCCCTGGACGTCGGATTTGGGTGAAAA
>JBIOVA010000078.1:0-10300 GCA_044867485.1 Lacipirellulaceae bacterium
TGCTGGACAAGCCAGCAGTGGCACCCCTCCTCGAACGGAATCACCACGGGTCTCGCCGCGCGCCATCGAACTGGTCTGCACCTCGCCGCCGTTGCGCTCGCATGAAACTCCTTCGCGCCAAACAGAAGCTCGGGAAATACATCATTGAGCGCAAGCTGGGCGAAGGCGGCTTCTCGGTCGTCTACCAGGCCCGCGACTCCATCGAAGGCATCCGCGTCGCGCTGAAAGTCCCCCACGCCCACCTCATCACGGGCGCCGCCATGGAGGACTTCCGCAAAGAAGTGCGGCTCGTGGCCCGCATGGAGCATCCCAACATCCTGCCGCTTAAGAACGCCCAGTTCATCGACGAGTACTTCGTCATCGTCACGCCCTACGGCCTGATGACGCTCGACGAGCGATTGAGCAAACGCCTGCCGTTCGATACGGCCATCGACTACGCCGGCCAGATGCTGTCGGCCGTCAGCTACGCGCACGGCCAGCGGATCATCCACTGCGACATCAAGCCGGATAATTTCATCCTGTTCGAGGGGAACCGCCTGCGGCTCACGGATTTCGGCGTCGCCAAGGTCGCGCAACGTACGCTGCGCGCGAGCGGCGCCGGCACGCTCGGCTACATGGCGCCTGAGCAAGCGATGGGCCGGCCCTCGTTTCGCTCCGACGTGTTCGCGCTGGGGCTGGTGTTTTACCAGATGTTCGCCGGCCGTTTGCCGGAGTACCCCTTCGCCTGGCCGCCCCCGGGACACAGCGCGCTGGAGAAGCGCGTCAACGCGGGGTTTCTCACCATGCTGCGCCGCGCCATGGAGCTGGCGCCCCAGAAGCGATTCGCCGACGCCCGCGCGATGCTCGCCGCGTTCAGCCGGGTGAAGGCTCATCATGGCGGCCGCGCCGCCACGAAGCACAAGCCCAAGAGCTCGCGCCGCACCGCCGACTGGAAGGAAATCCAGCGCCGCCAGTTCCAACAAGAGTTCGGCAAAGTGCTCGACGCCGATCACGCCTGCCCGGCGTGCCAGGGCCCGGTGTCCGAAGCCATGCAGGCCTGCCCGTGGTGCGGCAAGCCGCGCCTCGCGCACGAAGGCAGCACCGACTTCCCGCTGCGCTGCACGCGCTGCCGACGCGGCATGAAGCTCGATTGGCAATACTGCCCCTGGTGCTACGGCCCGGGCTTCGAGCCGTCGTCCACCCGCCAGTTCAGCGACATCCGATACATCGCGCGTTGCCAAAACCAGCGCTGCTCGCGCAAACTACTGATGCCGTTCATGCGCTACTGCCCCTGGTGCCATCGCAAGGTGCGGCGGAAATGGAAGATTCCCGAGTCGACCAACTCGTGCCGCCACTGCGGCTGGGGCATCGCCGCCGGCTACTGGTCGCACTGCCCTTGGTGCGCCAAACGACTTGGCGGACAATAGCGGGAGGGGCTGTCAGCTATCGGCTGTCGGCTGTCAGCCAGAAGGGGATCATGTCGACATTCGTTTTCTCTGGCCGATAGCCGACAGCCGACAGCCGACAGCCTGCCTTTCCGGAGACCGGCGGATGACCTGCCAGACGCTCGCTCCCAGCGAGGCGCGCACCTACTTCAACGCCGACATGCTCCAGCCCGACGTGTTCGAGCTGGCCGGCGGCACGGTCGCCGTGCTCTCGATGCGGCGGCCCGAGAAGACAAGCGCCAACGAGGACGCCGCCGCCGTGATCGCCGCCGGCGACGGCTCGGGCGTCTTGGTCGTCGCCGACGGCTGCGGCGGCATGGCCAGCGGCGAACAGGCCGCCCGGCTCGCCATCGAGTGCCTCGCCGAGCACGTCGCCGCCGCCGCCGCCCCCGAGGGGCCGCCGATGCGAACCGCCATCCTCGACGCCGTCGAGGCCGCCAATCGAGCCGTGATGGACCTCAAAACCGGCGCCGGCGCCACGCTCGCCGTCGTCCAGCTCGACCACGGCGAAGCCAAACCCTACCACATCGGCGACTCGCAAATCCTGCTCGTCGGCAACCGCGGCCGCGTCAAGCTGCTGACCACCAGCCATTCGCCGGTGGGTTACGCCGTGGAGGCCGGCATGCTCGAAGAGCATGATGCCATCGACCACGAGGAGCGGCACCTCGTCTCGAACTACCTCGGCTTTGACGGCATGCATGTCGAAGTGGGCAGCGTCCGCAAGGTCTCGCGGCTCGACGGCTTGCTCGTTGCCAGCGACGGCGTGCTCGACAACCTGCTCATGGACGAGATCACCGCCCTGTTGTGCACCGGCTCCGCCGCCACCGCCGCGGCCAAGATCGGCGCCCTCGCCTGGCAGCGCATGTCGACCCCCCAAGATGGCAAGCCCCACAAGCCCGATGACATGACCCTCATCGTCTTCACCCAACGCCGCGGCCGAACTCGAAAATAGGGCGCCGATGATCACCGCCAGAATTAACCACAGAGGACACAGAGAGCACAGAGCCAGAGAGGGAGAAGTCCCTCGCCCCTTGATCTAGCCGTTTTCGCTTCTCTCTGTGACCTCTGTGTACTCTGTGGTGAATCTTTGGAATTAAGGCCCCTCTTCCTCCGGCGTCGCGTAGAAAATCAAATTCGCGATCCGCCACTCTCCATTCGACGGCATCAGCGTGAAGTGGTCGTAACCGTATTCCACGCGCTCGCCCTCGACGAGCTTCCAGAAAACGACGACGCGCGCCAGCCGACCTTCGAACCGCACGTCGACCGACTCCGGCGCCTCGGTCATGCCGGTCTTGCTCTTGCGGTGACCCTCGCGCTGCGACTCCAGAAACGGTCGCAGCGGCGTCGTTGTCAGGCGGCCGTCCGGCCCGATCAATTGAATCGCCGCCTGCGGCATAAAGCATTGCCCGTAGCGCTCCATGTCCTTGGCGCTCCAGGTGCGGAAGTATCGGTCGATGAACTCGCGAACATCCTTCTCGCGCTCGTCGGCGGCGGACGCCGTCTGCCGGAGCACGGGCGCCGCCGCCTCCTTCATCGTCGGCCGCGCCGGGTGCGTTTCCGCCCACGCCTGCAATAGCTTCTCGACGAAATTCTGCACGTACTCCGGCGTCACGCGGCCGTCCGGCGCGTCGGCGCCCAGCGGCGGCACGTGGCAGAACAGCACCTCGCCGGCGGTGCGGCCCCGTGACTTGAGCAGCTCCAGCGTGTCGAGCGCCTCCTCGCACAGGTATTGTCCCGCGTCCTTCGACACGCGCATGCGATAGCCCGCCGCCGCGAGCGCCGCCGCCAATTTCTCCGCGTCGATCGTCGCCGCGAATTCGTCCGGTCCGTCCGCGGCGATCGTCGGCGCGGACGGCAGGTTGCCCAGGTTGTCGGGAATTCTCCCACGCGCATTGCGGGCCCTCGTTTCGATGGCAAACCCGTCGGCGCCCCCTTGGCCAAAGGAAAACACCGCTGCTGGCCGCAGCTCGTCGATCCACGCGTTGAGAGCAGCGAGCGGGGCGCCCCACTCGACCTTCAGCTCACGGCACGCGATGACGTACCCGCCCACTCGGCGGCCGTCGAGACCCTTGATTCCCTCCCATGAGGGATTCGCGGGTCGCCCGGGGCCGAAGGGCTCGTAGCCGGTCAGCAAGATCGTTGGCGCATCCTGTGCGGCGATTGCGCTCGCGGCTTCTTCGGCCCGTGCCGCGGTCGCACACCCGAGAGCGAGGCAGATGACGCCCCAGGCTAACCGTCGTTGGAGCGGACTGTTCATCGCACGACCCCTCAGAACGACATCGTCTCAATCGGCGCGAAATCGTCGGTGAACACGGGACTCTTCGCGTGGTCAGGCAGCGTCGTCGCCAGGTCCTCGACCATTTCGGCCATTCGGGCCCGCGTCATGTCGAGTTCGGCGCCCTCCCGTGGCTGATACGCCGCCGCCCACGCCTCCCAATCGTCGCGCGTCGCAGGGCGCTCGGCGTTGACGCCCACCAGGATGATGTTTCGCGACGCCTCCGGCGGGTAGTAAACGCGCATCATCACGAAGACATGGGAATTGCCGGGAAACACGCTGCCGATCGTCCGCTCCATGGAGCGAAAAATGAGCGACCGGTCGCCGGTCACCGCACTGTTGATGTTCATGAGAAACACGCCGCCGGGCGCCAACTTCTGGCGGCACAGTGTGATGAACTCCCGCGTTACCAGGTGGAACGGGATCCGCCCGCCGATCGAAAACGCGTCGAGCACGATGCAATCGTAGGCGCCATCGGCGGCGCTTCGCACATACGACCGCCCGTCGGCGGGAGTCGTTTTGATCCGCGGCGAGTCTTCGACGTAAAAATGCGTTCTCGCCAGCTCCAACACCTTGGCGTCGATGTCGACGACTTCGATCTCCATCTCCGGATCATGGGCGTGAAACGACCGCGGCCCGATCCCGCCGCCGGCGCCGATGAACAACGCTCGCTTGACGTGCGGCTGCGGCAGGAAGGCCAGGTGAAAGAAGTCCGTGTAGCGGCTCAGACTCCGGTGCGGCGGCTCCGTCGCAATCGCGCTCTCCGTGTACCGGTCGAAGCGCAGTTCGCGGACCCCCTCGGCCGAGTCGATCACGGCGATGTGATGGTACGGCGTGTTCGCGTCGACGAGCAGCTTGCTTCCCGGCGGCAAACTCATCGGCGCCGGGTTGATCGCGTAGGCCGCGACGCCTGCGATGCCGACGACGGCGCCGACCATCGCCGCCGCGCTCCGCCGATTGGCAAACGGGAACGTCGCCAGCGCCGTTGCCAGCAGCGCAAACGCCAGCCCCTTGAGAATCGCCCCGGCGCCCAGGGAAGGGATGAGCACAAACGTGGTGAGCATCGTTCCCGCGATGCTGCCGAACGTTGACAGCGCGTAAAGGGTCCCCGCCGTCTTGCCCACGCTCGCCACGGCATGCGTCGCCAGACGCACGGCGAATGGCGAGACGATTCCCATGCCGATGCTCGGCAGCAGAAACAGGATCGCCGAGGCCACGAAGGGCCCCGACTTCTCGCCGAACTCTTCGTGCACGAGCGCCTCGCAAACCGGCGCCGCGATCGCCGGGATGGCCAGCATCCATGCCGCGACGGCAATGACGATCGAGTTCAGCAGCCGCCGCGACGGCCGCCGATCGGCCAGCAGTCCGCCGACGTAGTATCCAGCGCTCAGGGCGATCAGAAACAGCGAGATGAGGCTGCCCCACACGAACACCGAGTTCCCGAAGTGCGGCGCCAAGAGCCGGCTCCCAACGATCTCGAGCCCCATGAGCACCGCCCCGGCGACGAACACAAGCAACATCAGCGCCCAATCGCGCGGCGCGCCGCCGATCGTCTCCACGACGGGCGCCGCGAAGCCCTTCTCCGCGCTCGCTTCCCCCTCGGCCGCCGACCGAGGCTTCGACTTCTGCTTCGCCGCCATGCTCACTCCGTGATCTCCGAACAGGGTGCCACTGCTGGCTTGCCCAGCAGTGCGACGCGGGCGCCCGGCGCCCACTGCTGGGCAAGCCAGCAGCGCCACCCGTGTCTCACTCTTCGCGCACGCGCTGCGCCATCTCGTAAAAGTTAATGCTCGTCGAAAACCGCGGATCGAGCGCCCGCGCCCGCTTCATCAGCTCCAGCCGCGGCACGCGCGCCGCATCGGTCGACGCCAGCACGACCAGCCCCGTGTCTCGCAAGAGCGGAAACTCATACGCCTGCGGAAACGCCTCCACGATCGCCTTCACGTCCTCCGCCACCGTGGGGTGTGGATTGATGTTGAACGCTACGACGCCGCCGGGCTTCAGTTTCGACCGCAACTGGTCGTAGAACTGCCGCGTCCGCAGCGCCAGCGGCACGCCCGTCGCATCCGTGTCCGCCGACGGCTTGAGAAACGCATCGAGATAAATCACGTCGTACTGCTTCGTCGCCTCGGCAATGAACTTCAGTCCGTCTGCAGTCACGACGTTGACGTTCCCTTCGCTCCGCACGCCGAAGTACTCGCCGGCCAGCCGCACCACCAACGGATCGATTTCCACCGCGTCGATCTTCGCCTGCGGATCGTTCTCCCGCAGAAAATGCACCATCGCCCCGCCGCCCAGCCCTACGATCAACACGTCCGGCTGCGGATCGCGGAGCAGATAGCTGGCGAACAGGTACTTCAGATACTCGAACTGCAGCTCCGCCGGCCGACGCAAGTCGACTCGCGATTCGTACACCTCCTCGCCGGAATCGCGGACGAACATCAGCGCCCGCAAATCCCCCAGCCGCCGCACGCGGACGTGCGAGAACTCCGACGTGCCGTCGAACTCCAGTCGCCCCGCAAAATTCGCTTGCGGCGCCGCCGGCTTCGGGGCCTCGGTCGTCGGATCCTCGGCTAACAGGGCTTCGGCCGCCGACAGTGATCCTGCCACCGTCAGCGCAAGCACAACTCCCCACGCGGCCGCCGCTCGATGCGATGCGAAAGATGTGACAAATCGCGGCATAGCTTGCATGTCGACGGCAGAGATTCGCACCCCAATGCCAGCATTGTAGACCGCCGCTCCCAGCCAAACGAGACCGACCTGCCGCCCCTGCCGCGCCCCCGCGCCGCTGCCCTTGTCCGTCGCTGCGAGCACTCGTACACTCCGCCCCCCGCGTTGCTCCTCGGGTGGCACGCCCCAAGGTCCTCCGCAGGGCGTGGTCCTTTCGTTCACGCAACCACGCCCTTCGCAAAGCCTCAGGGCGTGCCACCCGCGGAGCCCGCGCCGCAGTTCCGTAGGCGGCCCTCCCCTGCCCTTCTTCCGCCATGCCCATCATGCCCATCGACCCCCAACAAACCGTCCAGAAAATCACGGCCCTCCACCGCGACACCGTCGCGCGCTGGCATCAAGCCGAGCCCGACAACCCTTACGCCGACTTCCTCGGCGTCGTCTGCCAGCAACACCAGTACAACTACCTGCTGTGGCACGAAGAAGACATTGCCCGCAGCCCCGACGTCAGCGACGCCCGCATCGCGATGGTCAAGCGGGCCATCGACGGCTACAACCAGCAACGCAACGACTGGATCGAACGGCTCGACGAAGCCCTCATCGAGCAGTTGGCCGACGCCGGCGCACGGCCCCTGCCAACGGCCCGCCTCAACACCGAAACCCCCGGCAGCGCGATCGACCGACTCTCGATCATGGCGCTGCGGATCTACCACTTCGACGAGCAGCTCGATCGCACCGACGCCGACGAGACGCACCTCGACCGCGTGCAACAGCGCCTCGACCGCTGCCGCGTCCAGCACGCCGATCTCACTCAGTCGCTCACCGAGCTCCTCGCCGACCTGGTCGCCGGCCGCAAGACGCTCAAAGTCTACCGCCAGATGAAGATGTACAACGATCCCACGCTCAACCCCTACCTCTACCGCCGCCAACAAAAACAAGTCGCGTAAACATCTCGGGTGCCACTGCTGGCTTGCCCAGCAGTGCGAACCTGGTACACGGCGCCCACTGCTGGACGAGCCAGCAGTGCCACCCTCATCTCCATGTCCACCCTCCCCACCCCGTTCCGCACCGTCCGCCCCGAGCCGCCGCTGGCCACGATCGCCGCGCGCCCCTTCACGCCGCGCCGCGTCCTGCAGGTCATCACCCCCAAGCACATGAGCGGCGCCGAAACGCAGGTCGTCCGCGTCACCCGCCGCATGCGCGACCGCGGCCACTCGATGCCCGTGCTCGTCAAGCACGACTCCCCGGCCGTCGCCGAAATGCACAGCCGCGGCTTCCCTGTCGAAACCGCCCGCATCGGCGGCAAGGCGAACGTGCTGGCCCTCGCGTCGATCTTCCGCGCCGCGCGCCGCCACGCCGCCGAGATCACCCAATCGAACCTCTCCACCGCCAGTTGGTGGTGCGGCTGGCTCGAAGCCCTCGGCGGGCCCAAATCCCTCGGCCACGTCCACGGCTTCACCTCCGCCCGGTGGCACCGCCGGCAGTCGCACTTGCTGGCCGTCTCCGGCGCCGTGCGCGACGACCTCGTCGCCCAAGGCATTCCCCGCGAGCGGATCACCGTGCTATGGAACGCGCTCGACGCGGAGGAGTTCCGCCCCACGCGCGACCCGCTTGCTGTCCGCGCCGAATTCGGCGCCGACGCCGCGACCCCCGTCGTCGGCGCGTTCGGCCACCTGTCGGTCAAAAAGGGCCACCGCGAACTGGTCGCCGCGATGCCGCAGGTCCTCAAGCGATTCCCCACGGCCCAGTTCTGGATCATCGGCCAAGGCGATCTCAAGGGCGAGCTGGAAGCCACCGCCCGCGCCGGCGGCTTTCTTGATAGCGTGCGCCTGGCCGGCTACCGCCGCGACGCCGCCGACGTGATGAACGCCCTCGACGTCTTCTGCCTCCCCTCGCACCGCGAGCCGTGCGCCCTGGTCTACGTCGAAGCCGCGCTGCTCGCCAAGCCGATCGTCGCCTGCCGCGCTGGCGGCGCCCCCGAGTCGATCGCCGACGGCGAAACCGGCCTGCTCGTCCCGCCCCGCGACGCCGCGAGCCTGGCCGAAGCGCTGCTCACGCTCCTGGACAACCGCGCCGCCGCCGCCCGCATGGGCCAGGCCGGCCACGACCGCGCCCGCGAACTCTTCAACTGGCCCCGCTACATCGCCACGCTCGAAGCCGCCTACGAGCGCGTCCTGAGCTAACCTCTCATTCCCCGCAGCGTGGCCCAGGTTGCCGTCCGCGGCTACCTGGGCGGCGCAGCCGCAAGAAGTCGCCCGCGCCGCCCACCGAGCCGCATCGCAATCAACCCAGCGCCGGCCAGCGCTGCGGTCGACGGCTCAGGAATCTCGTACAGCAGCTCCGTCGGCACCGGCGTCCCCGCCGCCGGAGTTTCGAAGTAGAACTCCAGCCCCCACTCGCTGGTCTGCGACTCGAAGAACAGAATCTCGATCGCATACAACCCCGAAGTCGTGAACTCAACGTCCACGGGCGCCGCGCCTGGAAAGCCGTGCAGTCCGTCGTTGTTCACGACCTGCGTCCCCTGAATGAGCAGCTCCGACCCGTCATCCGACCCCAGGCCCAGGGTGTGCGTCCCCGTCACGTCGACCCGCAAGAACCCCTTGAACTGCAGAATTGAATTGAGCACCGGCACGGCCCCCACTGCCGGCACGCTCAGCGACGCGGCGTCGACGCCCAGCGCCGCGGAAATCAGCGCATCCGTCGTCGTCGAGCCGCTGATGCCGTTGGGATAATCGACCACGGTCGACACAAACGTCGCATCCGCCGCGTTGGCGCCAATGTACGCCCGCGCCGCCGTCAGATCGTCCACCGGCTCAATCGCCGGCGAGTTCCACAGAAAGCCGCTCAAGCCCGTGCCGTCCCCGGCCGGCAGCGGCGCGTCCGGCGCGCCAAAGGAAGGAGCTTGGGCAACAGCCATGCTCGACAGCGCCGACAAACTTGCGACGACGAGCAGCGCCCGACTCAAAGTTGCGTTCATGAGCATCTCCGCGTGACAATCACCAGGGGAACCTCGCCTCGACGGCCGTACCGCGCGATTGTCCCCGCACCGCCCGAGAATACAAGCGAATTTCGCGCAATCTTCTTACGACGCCACGGTCCGCTAGCGGCCGGCCCCAAGTTGGCAACTTCGCCTACAAGCTCGAATGGCCGGGATTTCCCGCTCGCAAAGGGCCAAGCGCCTCACGGCGAAACGACGATTCCCGGCATTTGCCGGAAGTGCTGATCCAGTGCAATCGCCTCGCGAATCGCGAGCCGCTGCATCACAACGTAGCTGGTGCAGTCCACAAAGCTCCAGGCCTTGTCCACATACGTCGAGAACACCACGAACGCTTGCTCAATTTCGCGCTGAGTCAAATAAATCAACTGCGCCGGGCCGTCGGCCAGGAGATCGCGCCCCAAGCGAATCGCGCGCTGATGCTCGTTTCGCGCGCTGAGCAAATTCAGTGATTCGGCCAGCACAAAATCCGTCGTGACGAGTCGCGTGGCCGCATTGTCGATGAGCGGCTTGACCGCCGCGTGATCGAGATCCGTCGGAACGTACGCGGCGTACCAGCCGCTCGTGTCCACGAACCTCATGACCGACCGCCGTACAGAATGGCGTCGTGATCGGCGCCGCCCAGACCGTCCTGCGGCGCCATGCTGGGCAGCGCGTCCATCTCCGCCCGCAAGCGGGCCAGAGCCTCACGTTGCCGCTGCACAGCCGCGGCGTCGGACTCGCTTGGCGGCGGCGGGCTCTCCACCGTCAACGACACTTGAACGTGCTCTCCCAGTCGAACCGGCTCCAGCGGCCGGAACACTCCATTCTCGAAGATCGCCTGGATGAGCTGCGTCATACTGTCAGTCTACCACAATGGACAACATCTGAGAATTCCCGCAACGCGCCGGTCGTGGGTCAGCTTGGTCACCCCGAGGTCTGCCGAGGGGTCCGGCTTGC
>JBIOVA010000079.1:0-11482 GCA_044867485.1 Lacipirellulaceae bacterium
CAATCCGCAACGACGTGTCGTTCACCCTCCCCGCCGACGGCGGCCGGCGGCAATCAGCGACAGGCCGGTGCAGGCGGCCAATGCGACGCCCGTCGGCTCAGGAACTGTGCCGACCTTGACGTTGTCGAACGCCCACCACCAGTTGTTGCCGGCGTCGAGATATTTGAATCGCAGGACCAACGTCGAGGCGCCGCCCGGGTTGTTCAGATCCACGACCACCGTCTCGTTCGTGGCGTCGCCGTGGAAGTTGGCGCCTGCCACAGACTCCCACCGGAGCACCTCGACCTCGCCCGAGCCGAAGTCGGCGGTGATGACCGCCTTCTGGTCGTCCTCCGGTCGCCACGACGAGTCGAATTGCAAGAACAGCGAGTCTGCAGCCGCTCCGGCCACGTTGATGGCGGGCGTGGCGAGCACCGTGTTCACCGGCCGCGTGGGCCGTTGATTCGGCGTGTTGGGATCGTTGTCGTGATCGATCGCCGCGCCGCCGAAGTCGTCGAACTCATCGGAGTCGGCGACCGCGAAGGGCCCGTCCGCCTTGAGAAAGTCGGCGCCGCCGCCCGTTTGAGCGCCGGCCCAGAAGTCGCGCTCGGAAAATGACCAGCCTTCCCATTCGTAGACGCCAAGGTTGTTGTCGCCGAGTCCGAACTGGGGCATGCCCGAGTTATCGATCGCCCAACCCGCCGGTCCCGCGTGCGTGAACGCAACCGGGAACGGCGTCGTCGCCGGATCGTTGTTCGCGGCCACGACTCTCTGGAACACGGCGTCGTTCGCCTCGAACTCGTTGGTGCTGGGGCCCAACGGCACCGCGTCGAAGTTTTCACTCCAGAACGCGGGGTTCGATCCGTCGGACGCAGCCAAATTGTCGACCGCCCACCACCAGTCGTTGGCGGCGTTGATGTAACCGAACGTGAACTTCACGCTCGTGGCGCCGGCCGGAACGGGGACGGTGTGTGCGACGTGCTCGTTCGTGGCGTCCGCTTTGAACGATGACGACGCGGGGCGCGTCGGGACGGGGTCCAGCGGACCGCCGCTCGTGTAGCCGGCATCCGAGTCCCACAGCGAGTCTGGTAGAAAATCCTGCGTGATGTTTCCCATGCCGTCGTCGAACGTGGCCCAAATGATCGCCGTCTGATTGTTCCCCGTGTAACCCAGGCCTGTGTGGTTATCGTCGTACGACTCGGCCCGCCAGCTCGAGTCGAACTCCAGCTTCACGGACGGGAGCCCCGCGACGGGAATCGCAGCGGTGGTCAGACCGCTGTTCATGTACAAGCCGCCCAGCCCGCTCGTGAGACCGCCGTCGCCGCCGTCGTCGTACTCGTCCGCGTCCACGACCGCGACATTGCCGCTGGCATTGGCGAACAAGGAGCGTTCCTGATCGCCAGCGGCGCTCACCCAAAAGTCCTTCCTGGCGAACGACCATCCTTCCCACTCGTCGGGACCAGCGGTCGCCGAGCCGACGTTGGGGACGCCGATGTTGCCGACCACGACGCCCGTCACCCCTAGCTTGAAGAGCTGCACCGGCGGATCGCCGATCGGAACGGTCTGGTCAAAGACCGGAGTGCCGCCAGCGTTCGTGAGATCAACAAATCCAAAGTTGTCGAAGTTGTTGTCGACCGCCCAGCCCGCCGGTCCGGTGTGCGAATACGCGTTTGGAACCACGTGTCGCGTCGCGCCGGGCGTCAGGCCCGTGGATGTTGGGAAACTCAATGG
This sequence comes from Lacipirellulaceae bacterium, assembly GCA_044867485.1. Lineage (GTDB taxonomy): Bacteria > Planctomycetota > Planctomycetia > Pirellulales > Lacipirellulaceae > Lacipirellula. The sequence continues at coordinate 1,711 of JBIOVA010000079.1, forward strand.
CCCGCGACGTTCGTTCGAGCTTGGCCCCAACGTGACCCCATTGAAGTTTTCTTCATACAGAACGTTCACAACTTGTGCCGTGGCCTGGCTAGCCATGCCAAGCGCCCCCACCAGGGCGACCGCCGTCAGATGTCGTCTCATGAGATCGTGTCCTCTAAAGGTCTCTCACTCCATGCGGTTGAACTCCACCGATGCGTACCCCACTCCGTCGACGCGCGCGGCGGTGGCGGCGGGGCGAACTCGTCCTTGCGTGAGCTACCGGCAAGCGTCCGATAAGTCCGCGGGCTGCTTACCGACGGTGGTGCGCTTGCGACGTGCAAGCGGCCTTTCAGTGTGTTGTAACAGGGCAAAATGAAGAAACCGAGGGAATTCCAAGCCGACCCGCGCAAAGATTCAGACGAATTGCGTCCACATCGGTTGGCGGAGAAGTGCACTTTGCGTCACCGCGACGGCGTGGCTCCTAACCCTACTGCCCCCTTCGGAGGGTCGGCAGCGCGACCCATGCGTTGCTGCCTGGTCCGACGGGATGACGCCCGGTGAGCACGTGGGCATCGTGTCGATGCCTCGCTAACACGATGGTGAGCAACGACCTAAGACGCGCCGCTACGTCGCAGCAGATTGCAGCAATCGCTCGATCTCGTCGAGCACCGCGGGAAGTTCCGCGACCGTGGGAATCGCGAAGTGGGCGCCGCTAGCAAGCAGCTCTTGCGACGCCGTCTCAACGCGACGGCGGCGCTCGGCGTCGTCAAGGGCGGCCAACTCCGGCTCGCTCAAGCCGACGAGGTTGCCCGACTGCGCCACGCCCACCGTCCACATGCCGGCGTTGAGTCCCGCCTCGATTCCGACCGTCGTATCGTCGACGGCGACAATCGCTTCCATGGGAAACACGCGCAGCCTCCGGGCAAGCTCCAGGCACATCCACGGTGCGGGGCGACCGTGCGACACGTCGTCGGCGCAGATCATCGCGTCGAACTCCAGTCCTTGGTCGCGCGCCGCCGGGACCAGCAGCTCCATGAGAGGGGCCGTGTAGCCGGTGCTGGAGCCGACGCGCAGGCCGCGGCGGCGGCATTCGGCCACGGTCTCGGCGGCTCCGGGGATGAGCGTCGCGTGGTCGACCAGCAGCTTCTTTTGCGTCGTCAGGAACGAACGATAAAGCAAGTCGATCGCCCCTTCGTCAGGCGCCTTGCCGTGCGCCTGCTGCCACCGGTCGCTCACGCGCGGCAGCTCCAGCAGTGCGCGGATGTGATCGCGTTTGGCCATGCCCATCGGGCCCCGCGCTTCCTCGACGGAGATGGGGATGTCGTGCTCCGCGAAGGTTCGCATCACAGCTAGCACCGGCGCGCGGCTGCCGTAGTCGATGACCGTGCCCGCCCAGTCGAACAGAACGGCGCGCAACGGGCCGCAGTAGCGTTGAGGAAACGGCGTCGACATGGGCGCGATGCGAGATTGACTGACTGAACGGAGGCTAACCGGCCGCTGAGCCCGGATTGCTCAGCGATCTACCCTAAATAAGCCTATAAGGCGCGATTTGAAACGTCGCTACGAACCTGACGCGATCGCCGCGCGGGAACGTCCGGCGGACGCCGCGGCGGCCTCGCCGTCGGACGCTAGCGGCCCGTGCCAAGCCGTCCACTTCTCCTCGGCCAGGCCGAACGACATCGTCATCCCGCACCCGCCGGAGGCAATCATAATGTGCACGTTCGGCTCCGGCTCCGCGACGACCTCGATCGTGTTCGGCGCCTTGACGTAGATGCCGTGCCAGCGCTCGCGAATCGTCCAGTCGGGCAGGTCGATCATTCGCCGCAACTCGCGGAGCATCAAGTCGTCGATTTCCGCCTTGTCGAACGGCGAAATCTCGCCGTCATACTCGTGCGAGTCGCCGAGGATCACCTCGCCCAGGCCGTTCTGCGACGCCATGACGTGGATGCCAAAGCGGTCCAGCTCCGGCGTTTCCGCGGCGACGCGCTGCTTAAGCGCCGCAAGCGTTTTGCAAATGCCGAACGCCTCGTAGTGCCGCAGCGTCAGCCCGCCGGCAAGCATCGGCCCCAGCGTCCAACCGCCCGGCTGCGGCGCGGTGCGCATCATTTGCAGCTTGCAGCGTCGGAAACCGGCGTGCTTGTAAAAGTCAGGGTATAGCAGCCGGACGTCGGCCCCTGCGGCGATGACGACCCGGTCGACTTCCCACAGGTCGCCGTGGGCAGTGGTGACCTGCTGCTGCGAAACCCGGTCCACATGCACGCCGAAGTGGAGCTCGACGCCGTACACGTCGCGAAGCCAATGCGGCGCCCGGCGAATAATCTCGCGCGGGTCGACGCACATCTCCGTGCGGCTCAACAGACCGCCAAGCAGCCCGTCGCGGAGCGCCGCGGGCGATCGCGCCGCCACCGCTGCGGGCGTGAGCAGCTCGCACTCAAAGCCCAGCGTTGGCGCCAAGCGGGCAAACTCCGTGAGCACCGCCCACTCATCCTCGCGATACGCCACGTGCAGCGAACCGCAGGGGCTCGACCACAACCCCGCCGCGTCGACAAGTTCGGTCCACAACCGTCGGCTCGCCAGCGCCGTCCGATGCAGCGGCCCGTTGGGCTGACCAATCGGCCACACCATGCCGAAGTTCCGAATCGACGCGCCTTCGGCCTGGCCGTGACGTTCGAACAATAGGACGCGCCAGCCCCGGCGAGCGGCGGCCCAGGCATGCGCCAAGCCGACAATGCCGGCGCCGATGATCGCCACGCGCGGCCGACCATCCGTTCTGGGCGCAGGACGGCGTCCGGTGGCGCCGTTGGAAAGGTGCGGATTCAAGGCCAGGCCTCAACGCGATGCTTCCACCGGCGAGTCGCTCAACAAGCCGGCGGGCAGGTATTCAAGATAGTGTGCCAAATCAGGAGTTTCGAGTCCGACGACTTTCGCCAGGTCGTCCCAGCGGCGCAGCTCGACGCTGTCCTGGAAGTAGGGTTCCGCCTCGAACTCGCGAGCTTCCTCGGGCGTGTACGGCCCGCCTTGCAAGGCAAGACTCTGCAACGACGGCGGGCTGAGCGACGCCTGATATGCCGGATCGACCGCACACAGATACCGCTTGGCGGCCACGTGCAGCCGCACCGGGTCGCACACCGCGGGAACGAACGACCGCTGCAGGTAGCGATTGCCCAACTCCTCGTGCACATCGTCGATCCCGTCGTCGGGAGCGTCCTCGGGAAGATCGTGCAGCAGGTGCCCCACGTCATGGAGCAGCGCCGCGAGAATGAGCGGCTGCGACGCGCCTGTCTGCTCGGCCAGGTAGGCCGCCTGCAGAGCGTGCTCCGTCTGCGTGACCGCTTCGCCCCCGTAGAGCGATTCGCCCCGGCGACGGAACAATTCGGCGATTTCCTCGGCGACAGGTCGGCGTGCCATGGTCTCTTCACCCGGGATTCTTCGTTTTGACCCGGTTTCAACATAAACGGGCCGCCGCAACCCTGGTGCAAGCCTATGCGCAATCCCCGGGACTATTTGCGCAGCAGAACGGAGACTCACCTGCCGCCACGACGGAAGAAATCGCAAATCGGAGGATGGGCGACGCTTTCACATCGACTTCAGAACTTCATGAAGTCGGCGAGCCGCCCGGCGTGTTGGCGTAGCTCGCCGCGCCGGCCGACATTCGCCAGCCCCTCCGGCAACGCAACCGCTGACTCGCGCCGACGCCGCTGGAGCACCACGCAGGCTCCAGCGGACATCAGCGCGACCAAGTTCAGTCACCGTTCGTCGCACACCGTGACGGAGGCAGCGTCATCGCGGTGGGCGTCGCCGCCACGAGCGGGCGGCTCAGGGCGGGAAGTGGGGAGGATCGTTCCGAAGCGTCCAGTCTACCGCGCCACATGAAGAAGCCGCGCGAACGCGGCGCCGCGGCGCTTGATGATTTGCGCACACCTCGTCGCGTTTTGCGGCCGCGCCGCGCCGGCGCCCTTCACCGCGCATTCACTCCTTCTCGATATTCTGCAGGCCACTTACCATACTCAGGCCACGTCATTTGAATCGGAGTCTTTGATGCGACTTGCCTTGCGCACCGCGCCGCTCGTTGCCTTCGCGCTTGCCGCGGCCTTCGCTGCGGCGTCCTCTCTCGTCGCCGACGAGCCCGCGCCGCTGCCCGAAATCCCCCCCTACGACCTCGGCGAAGGCCGCAAGCTCGGCGACGGGCCCGCCAAAGAGAACTCGGGAATCGTCAAAAGCCGCCAGTGGCCCGACGTCTACTGGATGGAAAACGACTCCGGCGACGAGCCCCGCATTTACGCCGTCCGCCGCGACGGCTCGGTCTACGCGAGCGATCGCTACCCGGAAACTCCCGGCACGCTCATCGGCGGCGCCATCAACGTCGACTGGGAGGACATCACCGTCGACGCCAGCGGCCACGTCATCGTCGGCGACGTCGGCAACAACAACAACGACCGCCGCGACCTGGTGCTCTACTACATTGCCGAACCGTCGCCCGACGCCGGCCGGACGACCGTGTTGCGCAAAGTCTTCTTCCGCTACCCCGGCCAGCGCGCGTTCCCCGCGCCCAAGGACGACTTCAACTACGACGCCGAAGCCCTCTTCACGCTCGGCGATGACGTGTATGTCTGCACCAAGCACGGCAGCGATACGAAGACCCGCGTCTATCGCGTCACGGCCGATGACATCGCCGGCGACGACGATGTGCATGTGCTGGAGCTGGTCGACGAGTTCGACGTGCGCGGCCAAGCCACGGGCGCCGACGCCACGCCCGACGGCCGCCGCATCGTCGTGCTTACTTACGACGCCCTATGGCTGTTCGAGGTCGTCGACGCCAACCGCCCCTTGAGCGGCCCGGTCAGCTACCTCCCCTACACGGGCGGCGAAGGCGACGCCGAAGCCGTCTGCTTCACCGACGACAAGACGCTGCTGGTGGGCGACGAATCGGCGAAGCGCCTCTACGAAGTGCCGCTCGACAGGTTCGGGCCCTTCAGGCCGCAATCGGAACAGCGCACGCAGGCCGAGTCCGCAGCAGGCAAACGCCGATAAGCTGCGCGAACTGACAACCGTATCGGAGTGCCTCCCCTCCGTGAGCAGAGCATTTGCCGTTTACTGCGGCGGTCGTGAACACCGCGGTGCGTTCGCCGGATTGGGTTGCATGTGGATGAGGGGGCAACAGCGAAACGCAACGTCGCCTTCAATCTGAGTAGCTCACTCCCCTGCGTCACTGCCCCAGGACGTTTCGTCCTATGCACTCTGAGGCACTTCCTTCATCTGACATCGGTCGCGAGCGACCTAGGTGCGCAATAGCAACTGTTGCGCTGACACCCCGTACACGAATGGCGAGTCGCGAACTGGCTTGTTACGGCGCAACCAAATCTCCGAGATGTAACCTTTCTCCTGGTTTGGGAATCAAGGGACGAAACGCCGTCCCGACCGAGAGCCGCGTTGCTTGATCTGGCGCTTTTCTGACGAACTCGCCGCGCACTTCCACGCCTGGCGGAACCGCCAAGCGAAACTCCCCGTTCCGCTCGCCAGGCTTCTCGGTCAGGTTATAGACGCGCCCGGCGACAAAGGTTTCCGGCGCCACGCCCTGGCCGAGCACGCGAATGCCAAAGTCAGCGTTCGGCGTCCCCGACGCGTCGGCAAATCGTCCGATCAGCGTCGCCGCCGGCTGCATGACCACCCGCACCGGCTCGCCCGTCCAGGTTGTGGAAAGCGTCCCGATCAACCCGCGTTCGTCATGCATGAATCGCAGGAATTCGGCGCGGTCGGGATGCAGGCCATAGACGGAGAACGCCCCTGGCAGTCCTTCGCCGTCATACTTGTCCAACTGTCGCTCCAAGCGCGCGCCGACGACGGGCTCGCCGGCCCCGTCGACGAGCGTCACTTCCACCGGCGGGTCGGAGTGGACGGTCGCCGTCAGCTCGAGCAGGCCGTCGCCCGCCGTGGCATTCGTGAACGCAACGGCGGCCAACTCAAGTTGGTCGATCGTCCAATTGTCGCCCACGCTGAGCGCATCGGTCGTCACGACGGGAGGCTGAGCGATCCGCCACGAGTCGCCGTATGCATAACGTTGCTCCTCGAGCGTCCAGTCCGTCCGTCCCGGCGCGAAGAACGCTTTGGGGTCGACGGCCGCCGGGCGGTCGGCCTTTGCGCCACGCTTGACCAGCACCGCTCCAGGCCCCAAGGGCACAATCCCTTCGTACACTCCGGGCGCTACGCGCTCGGCGTCGTTGAACCGCCCCTTGATGCCGCGCCGGACCGTGCCGGGAGTTTCCTGGACCTCGATCGAATACACGTCGCGGTCGACCGGGTTGCCGTTGGCGTCCACCACCTTCAAGCGATACGGGGCCGCCGGACTCAACTCGATTTCCGCCTCTTCGCCCGGCACGACCTGTTGGCGACGACTGCCATACGGCGCGGCAAACGATCCGACGAACGCCAGCTCGTAGCCCTGCGGGCGGTTCGACAGACCCGTCATTTCAAACCGGCCGTCGGCGTCGGTTGTGAATCGCTGCCCCCAATATCCCTCCCTGGCGTTGTGATTCGCGAGCGCCACGACAACGCCGGCCGCCGGTTGTCGGCCGGACCTCGACCCATCGGTGACCTGGCCTCGCAGGACCGTCCCTTCACGCAGCTCCGTGGTGAACCCTGAGCCGTACAACGTCAGCGTCGGCTCGCCCCCGCCAAACTGCGCGCGGTAGACCGGCTCGATCGATCGCACCGCGACGCGCAGGCTTGCCGTCACCGCCTTGGGGTGCGTGACCTCGATGCTGGCGATGAACCCCTCGGGCAAGCCAGGCAACTCGAACCGTCCGTCGTCGCCCGTCGTTGCTTCCGTCGTCAGCCCCGGCAGCACCCAGGGGCGGTAAAGCGTCTCGGCGTAGTCGACGGTCGCAAACATGCCCAGCTCGTGGACTTCCTCCTGGGGGATATGCGCGTCGAGGTCGTATTCGACGGGCGCCATCAACCCCGTGAGCCGCACACGCGCTCCCGCCAGCGGTTCGCCGCCTTCCAGCAGAAACTGCCCGGTCAGCGTGGCCGGCGCTCGGGTCCGCACGGCCACGTCGCGGTCGTGCCTCGGATGCCAGTGCTCGCGCAAGCCTCGGTCGGCGCCCCAGGTTTTGAGCCAACCCGGCGCGACGCCGTCCTTCGTGGCCACGAGCAGCGCCTCCCACCGCTTTCGCTCTCCGGCCGGCGTCGTCCATGTGAGATCGTTCGCATCGAATTGAAATCGGCCCTCCGCGTCGGTCACCGCCCGCACCGTACCGAGGCCTTTGACGCCTGCCTCGTCCTCGTCGGCCAACTCCAGCAGCTCAATCGTGCTGGCCGCGTAAACCGAAGCCCCCGCCAGCGGCTCGCCGTCCGGCCCTAGCACGACGCCCCGATGTAGGGCAGGGTGTTCAGTGTCGACTTTCGGAATTCCTGTCCACTCGATGCGTGCCGCCGGCGCGGGCGTCGCATTTGCCGTCGAAGCGTCCTTTTCCGACTCGCTTGCCGGCGGCTCCTCCGCAACCGCCGCCATTCGCGTAGTGCCGGCAAGCACCGCCGCAACCACGAGACTCGCACCGACCGTCCAGCTCACTCGCCGACCGACGCGCGTCCTTCGATCGCGACGACCATCAAGCGCCAGGCCCACGCGGCGTTCGAGTTCGCCGCGCCGGAGGACCGACGGGGCCAATTGAGCGACCAATGCGCGCCGTTCGCTGATCCGCTCCGCCACCGCCAGCAGCGTTCGACAATACGCCGCCGGTTCGCGCGCGGCGAGCACCGCGTTGTCGCACAGCTCCTCGCGAGCGCGGACGAGCGCTCGGTTGAGCAGATGCACCGTCACAATCGGCCAGTACGCGGCCGCCATCGCGCCCTGCAGCAACATGACCCAGTGATCTTTTCTCTTCAGGTGTTCCGCTTCATGCGCCAAGACGTCCTGCAGCTCGTCCGGCCCAACCGCGGCGCGGAACCCGCGGGGCAGCACGATCGCCGGCCTTCCGAATCCCACGGCCAGCGGCACGGCGACGTCGGCTTCGAGGACTCGAACGCCGTCGGCGATCGTGTCAACCTCCGTGGCCCGCCGCCTCACCCGCTGCTGGGCCACCATGCTCGCCAAAAGCCGAAGCAACATTGCGCCCGCCACTAGGCCGTACGCCGCGCCCCACGGCGCTGTCGAGGCCGGCGCGCTGCGCGGGACCGATTCATCGAGGGCCGAAGGCTCAGCGGCGTGCGGTTCCATAGTCGATGCGATCATCGGCGCCGCGACAGGCGTCGGCGGCGGCTCAGAAGCGTCCTCGGTCTGTTCATCTTGCGAAATCCTCCGCTCCATTGCGGCGCCATTCGGCGGCGGCGCCGCGTCGCGCGTAAGGAAATCGCTTTCGCCGGGGGAACTCGGAACCGCGAGCAACGTCCAATTGGTGCGCCATCGCACGCCGGCCGCGAGGGGCAGAAGCGCGCATGCGGCCAATGACGTCGTGAGAACGAGGTGTCGTCGCGCCGCCGAACGCGGACTCATGAGGCTCAACATCCAGCCCGCCGTCGAGATCAATGCCGCGCCAAGAAATACGACCACGAGTTAACTCCTGATAGCGACGTAAAGTTCTCACAAACGAAGCGCGGTGAGGTTCCGCCATTTACGATAAAACGGCGCTCACTCGTTCTTGAGTCGGCCGCCTTTGGCCTCGTCCAGCATCTTGCGGATCCGCTCCAATTCCCCCGGTCTCAGGCCACGGTAATCCAAGAGGGCGGCGACCAACGTCTCCGGCGATCCGCCGCAGAGACTATTCACAATCTCCCGCACTCTTTGACCAATCGACTCTTCTCGCGGCCTTGCGGCCCTATACCTGAACGCTCGACCGAACTCGCGGTGGGCAAGCCAGCCGCGTTCCTCGAGTCGCAACATCATTGTTTGCACGGTATTGCGAGCGACCATCCGATGGACGGTTAGCGCCGCTCGAACGTCAGCGACGGTGACTTCGCCCTGCTGCCAAACGATTTCCATGATTTCCCGCTGCGCAGCCGTCAGCGGCATCGAATCGGCTTTTGACACGTTGCCTCCCAAGATCTAGTGCCTACAATGTGTAGGTAATTATGCCGACACGATGTAGGCGTGTCAAGCAAGCGGACAAGCCCCGCCTCCATTACGTTCTTGCGCCAGAGAGTCGCACGGTAGCTGCCTAAGGTGGGCGTGTCCTTTGGCGGTTAGGCGGGCGCTTCCGTGCGGAGGTGAAGTCGACCTCGGCGCGCTAGCAGCCTGTCGTTCGATGCGTCGGGCCGCCCCGACCTAGACGTTCGGGCGCATTCCACACATCGTAGCCGGGAATCATGGAGCGACGCACCGCGACCCGGCAGACCCCCCAAAAAAATCAACCGCCCCTTGAAATTGGGCCACGACTTCTGGTAAGTGTACAGACGTATGCTGAGTAAGCCTGGCGACTGGAGGCTGGAGGTCCCGAGCCCGCAAGCCTCTCGGCCTGAGCTCTTTGATAATTCGTCCCCGACCTCCCTCGCCGTGCGCCCGCGCTTGATCGCGTCGCGTCGCCGAAGACGCTGAGCCGCCACGTATCCGACGGAGGTCCGGCGCCGCCGAGATGCTCACCAAAAACACGTGAGCGAGATGAACAACATGAGCATCTCGGCGCCCTTGGTCCTCTTGGTCTCTTGAGGGGCGGGCCCTCGAAAACTCCCCCAAGAAGAAAGTCCGCAAAACGCCCACGCCGAACGGAAAAAATGGCCCCGAATTCTATCCGCTCCCCGACGCACAGATCCCGAGATTTTCCAACCCCCCGCCGAAGCACGCGCGGACACAATGCCCGCA
>JBIOVA010000080.1:0-4619 GCA_044867485.1 Lacipirellulaceae bacterium
GCGCCGCGCCGACGCGTTCGAGGACTCTCATCATGAACTGCAACTCACGACCGTCGATTCAACTGAGACGCGTAGCAGCGCCGATCACCGCGGTGATCTTGCTCGCCACGGCCCTGGCGACCAGCGCCTCAGCCGTGCAGGACGTGTTGCTACAGACGATCGACGGAACTATCGTCACCGGGATCGTCGACGACATCACCTTTAGCGGCGCGCTCGGAACTCGCGTTCATCGCGGCAGCTTTCTCTCCAACTTTCGTTCGGCGGACCCCGGCTTCGTCAGTCTCGCCCACGGCAATCCCAACCTGCCGGAGGGCGCTGGGGGATTTCCGTCGCTCCACAATGTGAACTTCGACCTGCTACCCATGACCATCGGCCAGGCGTCGTCCAACCTGTTCTACTGGAATGGCGCTGACCTGGGCGGCGACGGTCTGAGTCTCGCCGACGTGACCTTCGCCAGCCCCGTCGGCGCGGCCTGGGAAATCCTCGACGCCAACTTCGATGAATTCATCGCGGACGGTTCGGATGCGTTCATCCCGGGCGGGTTGATTCAGCGCACATTTTCTGACCTCGACCCGCAGGACGGCGTCGATTCCGGATCCGTGCACAAGCACCTCGTGCTCACGCTCGACGACAACGACGGGAACCCCGGCACGACCCCGGCGGCCGGGATCTATATGATCGCCTGGCAGGCGCGTTCCGCGGGATTCGAGCCATCCGAACCGTTCCTGTTCGTGCACCGCACGTCGTCGTTCTCGACCGCGGCGCTCGACCTGGCGGTCGACTGGGCGACGGCCAATTACGACATGCTCTCGTCCCCGGTCCTGAAGGGCGACTTCGACGGCGACGCTGACGTCGACGGCGCCGACTTCCTCACGTGGCAGCGAACTCTCGGCTCGGCCGCCGTCCCACCCGGCATGGGCGCCGACGGCAACGTCAACGGAGTGGTCGACGGCCTCGATCTGCTCGTGTGGCGGGAAGGGTTTGGAGCGCCGCCCATGGCGCCCGCGCTCGCCAGCGTCCCGGAGCCGACTTCTCGCTCGGTCGCGGGAATCGTCGTCGTGGCCCTCATCGCCGTCATGCGGAAGCCTACTTCGATTCACCCACGCCAGTAGCTTGAGCAACAATGCGTCGTTCGGAACTGCGTGAAACCACCGTGCTGGTGCTGCTCGGCCTCATGAGCCTCGTAGGAGGCCTGGGGCACGGCCTGCATGCGCTCGTGGGCTGCTGGCACGGGCCGGTATGCGTCGTGATCAGCTTCACGCCGGGACAGGAAATTCAACGCGACGCCTTGGACCTAGACATTCCACGGGAATCTCGCTTGCGGATGGTTTCCGCAGCCAGCGAGCAGCGCCTTCAGGGCCTGGGCTGCCCCCTCTGCACGCTCTTGGCGAGCTTCCGCGCCACATCGCCGACAGCCGTCACTCCGCCCGGCGGTAGGTCACTCATCAATCGGCAAAGTGCTCATTCGGCGCCGCTGATCGAACCCCTCTGGGCGACGTCGTGCCGTCCCCGCGGTCCGCCGCTTAATAGGTGCGGCTGATTTTGCCGCCCCTCTCTCCTCGACGCCGACGAGCCTGATAAGTCGTCCGTGAGCGCCATTCTCGACGGCGTCCGCCGGACCTTCGTCGTGCGTCTCTATGCGAGTTGCTTCCGATCGGAACGTCGCCGGTGGCTGATTGACGCCCCAACGCGCCGCGTCCGTTGTCAGCGACGGGGCCAATCCGCGCCTCACTTGGCTGATTCTCTTTGACTTCCTGTTCCACAACTTTCGAGGTTTGTCTCATGACGAAACATTGCGCATCAGTTTCTCGAATGATCCTGCTTTTGCTCGGCTCAGTGGCTGCGGCGCCGCCCGTAACCGGCGCCGTCATCATCGCCACGGGGCAAAACAACGGCGACCCGAGCCACAATTCGGGCAATTACTTCTACTCGATCGACGTCACCACTGGCCTGGCCACGCCCATCTCGCCGCAGATTGCCGGCGGAACGCCCGCGGGACTGGCCGGTGCGCCCGACGGCAGGTTGTTGGGCTTCTTCAACGGCAGCGTCGTCGAAGTGAATCCCGTGGCCGGAACCTGGACCAACGTTGCTCCGGCAGAACCGATCAACGTCACCGGGTTCGACGCGACTCATACGGGCGGCGCGTATGGCGTGCCGTTTGCCGGCGGCGAGCGTCGGCTGCATCGGCTCGATCTCGCGACGAACGCCGCGACGCCGACCGGACCCGCGGGCGCCGTCGGCTTTGCGCTCGACAGCTTCTTCGGCGACGCTCCTGGAACCAACGAGCCGTTCATCATCAGCCTGGGATCGGTGGCTCGCCGGCAGAACATCGGAACGACGAGCAACCCCAACGTCGTCACGGTCAGCACATTGTACGGCGTCAACCTCTCGACAGGCCGCAATCAGCTCATGGCGATCAACCCCGACACGGGCGTGGCTTCCGTCGTCGGAGCGATCAACAGCGTTGCGACGAGCGGTGCTCCCGGCGCCGGCGCTTACAGCGGATTTGCGGCGCTCACCGGCGTCGACCTCGACGCCGACGGATTGTTCGATAGCCTGTTTGGCAACGCGAACTTTTTCGATCCGGACGGATCGGGACCGCTGCCCAGCGAGCGCTTCGGCGGAGTGGTCCGCTACGATCTTGCCGACGGGACGTGGGACTTGGTGGGCTCCAATCCGGGATTGATCTTCTTTGGCATGGGTTCGCTGCCGACGCCTGAACCAGGCTCTGCGACGCTCGCCATGGCTGGCCTCAGCGGATTTCTTGCGCGCCGTCGCCGACCGCGGCCGGGGCGCGCAGATCGGTTGCTTGACGCGGAGCTTCGTTGCCTTGCTTCCAGAAGTCTTGCTGATCCTCGCGGCGGGGGCCTGCCAACGGTGTAGGCTGGTTGGAATGCGGGGCGTCGCGTCGGCTTGCTTCGGGCGCGACGCCCTGCCTCCTCCGCGGTTTCGGGGACCCCTGGCGGGTAGGCGGGCCTTTTGCTAGCCTCGGCGGTCTCGCCAGACTTTTCAGCAGGCACGAGGAACGCGCTGGCGAGATTCCGGAGTTTGTACATGACCCAAGCCATCGCGGGCGTCAGTCCCGAGACTGTTTCCGAAGCCACCATCGCCACGGTGTGGCCGACGCTTGGCGCCACGGCCTACGGCCGGTGGTGGGGGCGTCGGTATGCCAATGCCATCGGGCTGACGGTCTTCGGCATCCCGTTGACGATTGGCCGGCTGATGGCGGTCGTGTCGATTCCGTTCATCTTGCCGCTGTACGTGCACATGCTCGTGCCGCGGTTGCCGGGCGTGGTGTTCGGTTGGCCGAACGCAGCGTGCCGACGTTACCGGCTGACCAACCGCCGCGTGGTGGTCGAGCAGCCCTTCGGCGGCGGCGAGCAGCGAAGCGTCTCGCTCGACCGGTTCGACTCGGTGACGCTCGAGATCCAGCCCGGTCAGGAGTGGTATCCGGCCGGCGACCTGGTCTTCCGCAACGGGCAGGTGGAAACCTTCCGCCTTGAGGGCGTGCCGCACCCGGAGCCGTTCCGGCAAACCTGCGTCAAGGCACACCAGTCGCACGTCGGCGTGCAGAAGGCCCGCGCAATTGGCGCGGCCGTTTGACTCGCCGGCATCGGCTCGGCAACCTCTCTCCTAGCGTCGAGCGGAAGCTCGCCGTTGTCTCGCGCCGCATCGTTCGCGACCTTCCGGTCGCGGCTATCAAGTCGACTTCGCCGGATTTGCGTCGGTTGCGAGTTTGAGCGATGCGCGCGGCGCTCGACGCCCGCCAACTTTCGCCCAGCGGTACGACGCCACCGCCCGCGCAGCGTTGCTCGCGCGGTTGTGACGGAGGCGTGATCGCTTCGCACTCCACGGCTCGCAATCAACTTGCCGGCTAGCGCCGCCGCAAAAAAATCTCGCCGCCCGCGCACACGCTCCGCGCCGATGATCGGTGTGAGCGTTTTCGCGCCTCTCGTGGCCCGGCTCAATTGGCCCCCTCAACTTTGGAGGACAGCCGTATGCCTGGTGGGCTTGTGCGCGGAGCGGGGAGTTTACTTCTTGGATTGGTATGCGGGACCGCCGCGGGAATGGCGGTCGCTGCGACGGCTCCGCCGGGCGAGGCGCCCCCGGCCGCCGAGGAGAAGCCGGCGCCATTGCGTCACGGGGTGTTCCGGTTCACCAGTTACCCAGCCGCCTGGACCGCGGCCCAGAAAACTAACCGGCCGATCTTGGTGTTTGTCACGTCGCGCAGTTGCCCCCATTGTTCGCGGATGTTGGGCGACACCTACCGAACGACTTCTGTGAAGCAGTTTGTCAGCGACTCGTTCGAGACGGTCTACGTGGACCGCGCCGAACAGCCGGAGCTGGCCGCGAAGCTCCACGTGCGGTGGTTCCCGACCACCGTCGTCGTGGGGCCGGACAATCAGGTGATCGACATGATCGAAGGCTACGTGGAGCCGGCCGCGTTTTCGCGTCGGTTGCAAACGACGCTCGCAGCGCAGTCGGCCGAGACGCAAACTCGATGACCCGGAGATTGCTGATGATGCTACTCCACCGCCGCGCTTTGCCGCTCGTGGCGGCCGGCGCGCTGATGGTCGGATCCGTGGCTTGTACTTATGAGTCGCCGGCGTCGACGCCCC
>JBIOVA010000081.1:0-20496 GCA_044867485.1 Lacipirellulaceae bacterium
CGCAGCTAGTCGCAAAAGACTCCCGACCCCTTCCTCCGTCCAAATTCGCACAAGGAAGCGCGACGTGAACAAACTCTTTGCCGCCTGCGCGATTGCCGTTGCGGCGATTGTCACTTCGGCCGTCGAAGCGCGGGCTGAGATGCCCTACCTCAAGCCGTTGCGGCGGGCTTCGATGTCCAACTGGCACGCCAACTACGCCTACACCGACTACGGCGCTCCGACCGCCCTGGTCGTGCCGCCCACCGCGCAACTCCAGACCAACTGGAGCTGGGGCGCCCCCAGCATGCGAATCTCGCGCATCGACCACCAGTTCACGCGGAACTACCCGGGTCCGCCGCCGTTCGGCGCCGGCGTGCGGTCCACGCCGCACTGGCCGCAGGACACGGCGCAGTTCGGCGTGTACTACGTCCGTGGCCCGTGGTATCCGACGCAGCCGTGATGTGCGGCAGCGTGGGTCATCAAAATCAACGTTAGCCGCGACGCGCCAGCGGAGCGCGTCGCGGCGTCGTTTGTAACGGTTCCGTCGTGCCCGCGCGCTCCGCTGCGGCGGACCTCCGCGTCGCGGCTAACTACCGATAGGAACGTCGGTCACCGCGCCTCGAGCGCCGTCGTATCGATGTACACATACGCGCCGCCGGTGGCGCGCGCCAACTGCGTGAGAAAGTTCTCGCCGCCAGCCGCCGGCCCCTCGCCGAATTCGATGCAGGCGATGGCCGTGCCGCTGCGCTCGGCGCGCGACACGGCTTCCACCACGTCGTACGCCGGCATCGCGTCATCCGCGTCGGTCAGGAAAAACACCGCGTCCGGGCTCATCGCCAGGGCGCGCAATAGCGGCGTTCTGCGGTAAGTTCCCCCGGCGGCGGTCACACCCGCGACGAAGCGTCGCGCCAGTTCTTTATTGCTGTCGCTGGCCAGCGGAATGCGTCGCTGTCCGCCGGTGAGGTCCCACGCCTGTACCTCGTGGTTGAAGAAGATCACCTGGAACTGGTGCACCGAGTCGAGTGCTTCGAGGCTCGCGACAAGCTGCTGCTTCGCCGCGGCCAGCGGCGCCCCGGCCATGCTCGTCGAGCGATCAAACACGAACACAAATTTCGTTCCCTCGGCGACGGCGCCAAACACGCTGAGCCGGGCTTTGGCTTCAAGTTTGCTCAGCCGTGGCGACGCTGACCCCTGCGCCGAGTTTGAGCTTGCGCCGCTAGCCGGCGACATCACGTTCAAGCCGAGCAGGCTCAGCCCGGGAGCCCGTGGCGGCGCGACGGACGCGGCCGAGTCGGGCGCCGCGGGAAGTATTAAGAAGCCGCTCTCCGCCTCCGTGCTCTCGTCCGACGCCGTCTCGCTTTGGACCGCCGCCTCTTCACCGGCCAGGTTCGGGGATTCATCGGCCAGTCCCAAGACCAGATTTGTGGTCGGCCCCTGCTGAATGCCCCGCAAAAAGAGCGCCCGCGTCGTGATGGCGAGGCTCACCAACAAGCAGGTATGGACCACCAGCGACACCAGCCAGGCGGCCCACCCCGGCGGCCGATCGACGCGCGATTCACGCTTGCGAGCAGTCATGGCCAGCCTGCCAAGCGCAATATAATCCGGGCACACTGGTTGCGTCGCACATACTCAAGTCTAGGCTGCCTCGAATCCGGGCGTCAACGCAGTCGCTGCTCCCCTGCCGCCCAAACCGTCGAGCGCTATACTGAAGGTTTCGATCCGCCACGCCAACGCCCTGGGTGAACTGCCTTGAGCCTCTCCGTCATCCACTACCCGCACCCCACGCTGCGGCATGTTTCGCGGCCGCTCAAGCGCGTCGACGCCGACCTCAAGCGGATGATCGACGAAATGTTCGACCTGATGTACGCCAACGAGGGCGTCGGCCTCGCGGCCAATCAGGTGAATCTGCCCTACCGGTTTTTCGTGTCCAACGTCGAAGGCGACCGCAACGTCCGCGACGCGGAGTGCGTCTTTATTAACCCCGTCATCCTCCGCGGAAGCGGCCAGGCCGAACGCGAGGAAGGCTGCCTAAGCATCCCCGGCGTGTACGCCCCGGTGACCCGCAAAGAGAAGATCACCGTCCAGGCGTACAACCTCGCCGGCGAAGAGGTGTCCGGCGACTTCGAGGGCCTCCAGGCCCGCATCGTCCAACACGAGGTCGACCATCTCGATGGCCGGCTGTTCATCGACCGCCTCACGCCGCTCCAACGGGCCGACATCCAGCATTCGCTTGAGGAGTTTGAGATCGACTTCGAGAGTAAACGCTCCGTCGGCGAAATGCCCAGCGACGAACAGATCGCGGCCCACATCGCTGAGTTGGAGCGACTCCGCACATGAGGCGGCGGCTTGATTGGACAGGATGACAGGATTGGCAGGATGAACAGGATGGAAATGGAAGAGGAGCGCATTCGATAGTTCTCTGGTTCTGAATTCTGTCGATCCTGCTCATCCTGTTATCCTGTCAATTCAGGTCAAAGGTCATTGAGAACCATGCGACTCGTGATGCTCGGCACGGGACCGTTCGCGGTTCCCACGTTACGCGGCCTGGCGGCATCGAAGCACGAGGTGCTGCGCGTTGTGACCCGTCCGCCGCGCGGCCGTCGCGCCGAACCGCCGCCGATGCAAGTTGCCGCCCTGGAGCTGGGCATCGCCGTCTGGCAGCCCGACACCGTTAACTCCCAGGCGGCGTGCGACATGTTTCGCGGTTTAGCCCCGGACCTGCTCGTCGTGTGCGACTACGGCGAGATTCTCAAACCGCAGGCGCTGGCCGCGGCGCGACTCGGTGGAATCAATCTCCACGGCTCGTTGCTGCCAAAGTACCGCGGCGCGGCTCCGGTCCAATGGGCCCTCCTCAACGGCGACGCCGAAACCGGCAACACCGTCATCCAGATGACGCCCGGCCTCGACGCCGGCCCCAGCTTAGACGTCGACCGCGTGGCCATCGATCCTGACGAAACCGCCGGCGAGCTCGAAGCGAGACTCTCGCAGCGCGGCGCCGACCTGGTGCTTCGCGCCGTCGACGCGCTCGCCGCCGGGACCGCGACTCCGCAACCCCAGGACAAGAGCCAGGCCAGCAAGGCGCCGCGTCTCGAAAAGGAACACGGCCTGGTCGACTGGACGCGGCCAGCCGCGGCGATCAAGAACCAGGTGCGAGCGCTCGACCCCTGGCCCCGTGCGTTCACCCACTGGCGCCGCGTCGCCGGCGAACCGCTGAGACTTATTCTTCACCGCGTTCAAGCGGTCGCGTCGCCCACGCCGGGCGTGATTCCCGGCGCCGTCGTCGAAGCAGGCCCGCGGCTGATTGTCGGGGCCGGCGCCGGCGCCGTTGAAATCCTACAACTTCAGCCCAGCGGCAAGCGGCCCATGGCAGCCGGCGAATTCCTGCGCGGCTACCAATTGGGAGTCGGGGCAGTGCTTGGGACCTGAATCGCCGTACCGATTCCCCTCGTCCGGCGCCCGCTCGGCGCGGTATCATGTGAGATCGCTCCACGCGGGGAAACCCCGGCTGGGAGCCCAGGAGGATCATGCGATGGATCGCCTCGACATCCTGTTGATCGCTGTGGCCGCGTATGTGTCGGTCGTGTCGCTGGTGCGGCTGATGACCAACCGCCGCAACGAGTTGGTCGCCAAGATTCGCACCGAGATCGACAAGCAACGCGCCACCGCCAGCGCCGCGTCGGACGCCGACCCCGACGCCAACCCCGACCAGGAAGCCGCCTGACCGGACCTTTTCAGAGTTTACCACAGAGTGCACAGAGAACACGGAGAAAGAAAGACCATAGAAGACTGCGAAGTGACAGGACGGAACGAGGCGAGCAATGAACTCGCATGAACCTTCCCTTGCCTTCCGCCTTCTTACTTCATGCGACTTCCATTTTCCTCTGCGTCCTCTGTGCCCTCTGTGGTGAATCCGCATCCCATGCCCAAAAAGCTCTACATCGAAACCGTCGGCTGCCAGATGAATGTGCTCGACAGCGAGCTCGTCGTCGCCAGCCTGCGCCGCGAGGGGTATGAGCTGACGCACCGCACGGACGACGCCGATTGCGTCCTGTTCAACACCTGCAGCGTCCGCGAGCACGCTGAGGAGAAGATTTACAGCGCCCTAGGTCGGCTCAAAAACGCCAAGCGCCAAAACCCGCACAAGATCATTGGCGTCATCGGCTGCATGGCCCAGAACCACCAGCGGCAGGTGTTCGAGCGAGCTCCGTACGTCGATCTCGTGGTGGGTCCCGGCCAGTTGCACCAGGTACCCGCACTCCTCGAAAAAATCGCCGCCGGCGCCGGCCCTCAAATGGAAGTGAGTCTCGGCCGCAAAGACGGCGCCCGCGACGCGGTCGAGCGGAGCCACGAAAGCTTCGACCCGCTGCGCGACCCCACGATGCGCCCGACTCCGTTCCAGGCCTACGTCCGCATCCAAATCGGCTGCGACAAATTCTGCACGTACTGCATCGTCCCCAGTGTTCGCGGTCCCGAGCAAAGCCGCCCGCCGGCCCATATTCTCGTCGAGGCCCGCCAACTCGCCGGCGAGGGCTGCAAGGAAATCACGCTCCTGGGCCAAACCGTCAACAGCTACCGCTTCCGCGACGGCGACCGCACGACGCGGTTCAGCGATCTGCTTGCCAGCCTGCACGAGATCGACGGGATCGAGCGAATCAAGTTCGTCACGAACTACCCCAAAGACATGACCGACGATGTGCTGTCCGCGGTGCGGGACCTTCCCAAGCTGAGCAAGTACCTCCACGTACCAGCCCAAAGCGGGTCCGACGAGGTGCTGCGGCGAATGAAGCGCGGCTACACGGTCGCCGACTACCGCGAGATGCACGCCCGCATCCGCGAGTGGCTCCCCGACGCGGCCGTCACCAGCGACTTCATCGTTGGCTTCTGCGGCGAGACCGACGCCGACTTCGCCGCCACGTGCGATTTGGTCCGCGACTGCCGCTTCAAGAACAGCTTCATCTTCAAATACAGCGAACGTCCCGGCACCAAGGGCGCCGAGCTGTTTTCCGACGACGTGCCCGAAGATGTGAAGCGCCGCCGCAACAACGAGTTGCTGGCGATTCAGAACGCCATCAGCGAGGAAGACAACCAGCCGTTCCTCGGCCGCCAAGTCGAAGTGCTGGTCGAAGGCCCGAGCAAGGCAGCGACGCGAAATGGGCATGCCCAATTAGAGGGCGCCACTGGCGTTTCGCCAGTGCTGAACCCTGGACTCGCTCTCGCGTCGGGGCTTACTGGCGACGCGCCAGTGGCAAACGACGGCGACCACGCCCACGGCCCATTGCAGCTCGTCGGCCGCACAATGTGCGACCGAATTGTCGTCTTCGACGGCAACCCGCGGCAAGTCGGCCAAATCCTGCCGGTCTCCGTCTACGACGCCAACGCCCATACCCTCTTCGGCACGGTCGTCACGCAGCACGTCGGCCCTGAGCTTTTGACGCTTCTGTAGCAGGCACACGCCGTGTGCCGTCCGCCTGGAGGGGGCGGTCGAGTTTGGCAGTTCAAACTGCCGCACACGGAGTGTGCCGGCTACTTTGGGTTGATTCCGTCCGCGTCGGCTGCGAGAATAACTAGCTCCGTGGACGAGGCGGCAATCTCTCCTTGGATGTCGTGGGCGCGATGCGCCCAGCCATCGCTCCCGCCGCGCGGGAGGGCAGGGGATGTTGCAACTCGCGATGCAGACCGACCGTCTCCGTGCCATTCTCGACGTCCCTGCCGAGGCCGAGCAGTGGCTGCGGCCGTTGGGCTTTGCTGATCTCCGCACGGGCCAGGCCAATCTCGTCCGCTTGGCCACCGCCGGCGTGCCGCTCGACTTGCTCGGCACGCTTTGCGAGCAGTTCGCGGCGATCGCCCCGCGGCTGGCCGATCCCGACATGGCGCTCAACAACCTGGAGCGCTACATCCTCGCCCACCGCAGTCCGCTCTCGGCGACGGCCCTGTTCGAGCGAGATCGCGGCGCCCTGTTGCCGCTGCTGATGCTATTCAGCTCAAGCCAGACGCTCGCCGATCAACTGTGCAGCGATCCCGAGAGTTACGATCTCTTGCGCGTCACCGGCGGCCGAGCTGTGGCTCGCGACGTGCTCGTCGAGGAGCTGATCGCCGACGTTCGCGCCCTGAGCAGCGAGGACGAAGTGCTCGCCGCCCTCCGCCGGTTCAAGCGCCGCGAGACGCTTCGCATCGCCTACGGCGACATCGTCAAGAACCATTCCGTCGCAAAGGTCACGCGGCAGATTTCGTACGTCGCCGATGCGATCGTCGAAGCAGCCGTCGACTTCGCCCTCCGCCAGGTCGCCGAGAGGCAGGCCACGCGCAACGGGCGCGACAACCAGCCGCCACGGTTCGTCGTCCTGGCCCTCGGCAAGCTCGGCGGACGCGAACTCAACTACTCCAGCGACATCGACCTCGTGATGCTCTACCAGGACGCCGGCGTCGAGAACGGCGCCACCGAGGGTGACGGCGGCGAATACGCCTTGCGCATTGCCCGCGAGGTGATCCGTCTGCTTACCGAGGCGACCGACCTGGGCTTCGCCTACCGCGTTGACATGCGGCTCCGGCCCGACGGCCGGCAGGGTCCGCTGGCGCTGCGGGTCGATCAGGCCCTGGCGTACTACGACACCCGCGGTCGCACCTGGGAACGGCAGGCCTACATCAAAGCCCGGGCCATCGCCGGCGACTTGGAACTCGGCAAGGAATACCTCCACCATCTGCGGCCGTGGATTTATCGCCGCTATCTCAGCCTCGCCGACATCACCGGCATCAAGGGCCTCAAGCGGCGGATCGAAAAGCACGCTGAAGACGCCGGCGTCGCCGAGCGAAATGTGAAAACCGGCCGCGGCGGCATCCGGGACATCGAGTTCGTCATTCAGTTCCTGCAGCTCCTTAACGGCGGCGCCATCCCCAAGGTCCGCACGGGCAACACATTCATCGCCATCGAGCGGCTCGAGGCGGCCGGGTGTCTCACGCACCAGGAGCGCACGATTCTCGAGGACAACTACAGCTTGCTCCGCAGGGTCGAGCACCGGCTGCAGATCATGTTCGACCTGCAGACGCACGACATGCCGGTGAGCGACGACGAGCTGGCCAAGCTCGCCCGTCGGCTCAACTACGCGCCGACCCCGTCGCCGCTTGCCGCCTTCAAGAAGGACTACGCCGATCGCACGGCGGTCAATCGTAAGATTCTCGATCACCTGCTGCACGACGCGTTTCCCGAGGACGCCGAAACGGAGCCGGAAATCGACCTGATCAATGACCCCGATCCGTCGCCCGAGACGATCCAGCGCGTCCTGGGCCGCTACCCGTTTCGCGACGTGCCGGCGGCCTATGACCATCTCATGTCACTGGCGAAGGAGAGCATTCCCTTTCTGTCGACGCGGCGGTGCAGGCTGTTCCTGGCGTCGATCGCGCCGCGGCTCTTGGCGTCGATTGCCCGCACGCCTGACCCCGACGCCACGCTGGTCACGTTGAGTCGCGTGAGCGACTCGCTCGGCGGCAAGGCGGCGCTGTGGGAACTGTTCAGCACCAATCGGCCGACGCTCGAGCTGTATGTCAAGCTGTGCGCCGCATGCCCGTACCTGGCGGGGATCCTCACGAGCAACCCGGGCATGATCGACGAGCTGATGGACAGTCTTCTCATGGAGAAGCTGCCCGACCTGCCGCGGCTCGAAAAGTCCCTCGCCGAGCTGGCCCACGGCGCCGAGGACTTGGAGCCGATTCTGCTCAGCTTCAAGAACGCGCAACATCTGCGCGTCGGCGTGCGGGACATTGTGTGCCGGGACGACATTCAGGACACGCACCGCGCGCTGGCCGATGTGGCCGAGGCATGTCTGGAGCAAATCGCCGCCGCCGAGACGATCCGGCTCACCGAAAAATGGGGCGAGCCAACAATCGGCCCGCTGCGCGAAGAAAGCGACGAGGGGCAGCCGCTGCCCGCTTGGATGCCGCAGCCCGGCGATGTGGGGCAAGGCTGCGAGCTCATCGTTTTGGCCCTCGGCAAGCTCGGCGGCCGCGAGCCCAATTACCACAGCGATCTCGACCTTGTCTTTCTCTACGAGGCCGAGGGCGCGACCATCGCCCGGCGGCGCGGCGGCGGCGCCACCACCAGCAATAGCCATTTCTTCAGCGAGCTCGGACAGCGGATCATCAAAACCGCCAGCCAGTTCGGCCCGCACGGTCGGCTCTACGAGATCGATCCGCGGTTGCGACCCACGGGCCGCAGCGGCGCCCTGGCGATGCCGCTCGACGGCTTCGTGCGCTACTTTCACGAAGGCGGCGGGCAGCTTTGGGAACGGCTGGCGCTGTGCAAGGCCCGCGTCATCGTCGGCTCGCCGATCGCCGCCGAGCGGGCGATGGCGGCCGTTCGGGCGTCGATCGACTGCCGCCCCTGGCAGCCGGGCGACGCGGCGGAGATTCGCGAGATGCGCCGCCGGCTCGAGGACTCCGCCTCACCCGAGAACCTCAAACGCGGCCCCGGCGGGACGATGGACACCGAGTTCATCGTCGAGATGCTCGAACTGAAGCACGGCGCCCAGCGGCCGGAGACTCGCGCCACCGGAACGCTTGAAGCACTGGCGGCCCTGGCCAAGGCGGGCTGCCTCGCCGCGGACGACGCCAAGTTCCTTGCCGAGAGCTACCGTTTCCAGCGCAGCGTCGAAGCCCGCATCCGGCTGATGGACTCCGCGGGCCGGCACGAGTTCCCCGACGAGCCGCGGGAACTAGCCAAGTTGGCGTTCCTGCTCGACTACGCAAGTCCGGAGCGATTGGCTCGCGAAATCCAAGAGTCGCGCCGCGAAACCCGAGCCCGCTTCGACCGCATCTTCGCCGCGGCGGCGCAATCGTAACCTTGAGTGGAACCCGTCGGTGCGCTGCGCGCCAGGGGGGATTGAGATGAGTCGCTCGACCGAATTGTATACGGATGTATAAATCCTGCGCGGCTATGCACTTTTGTTGGCAGTTACACTTTTATTATGAGAGCCGCACTTTTATTCGCGCGGCTGAACCCGAATGCCGCAGTGGCGCGTGCGTCGTTTTAGAGATCCGAATGGGCACGCCCGTTCGTTCGTGGCGGGTTCGGCGTTCCTTGCGATTCGACAAGTTCGGCCTCTGGGAGAGGTCGGCCAACTTCATTAGATCGGCTGCGGTCATGTCGGGGGCGTAGACACGCTCAGGCATGTCCGCGTCGAGCCCTGGCCGCCGCTCCCGCCGCGGCTCATTTCGAGCGTAGAAATGCTGAAAAAATAGGTCCGGGGGCTTGAAAAAAGCCGCGCGACCGGATAGTATACATTTGTATAAATTCCGCGAGGCTTTGCACTTAAATTCGAGTCAAGCCGCGAAATAGGCAAGCTATCAGGCGCGGACGGCCCAATCGCTTGCGGTTTAGCCCGAATAAAAGTGCAAAGCCAATCCCGCGAGAGCCGACAAGCTCCTCGCGACGGAGTCGATGGTCTTTGGCAACCTCCAAGCAAACGACGGGGCGCCTAGGGTGCGCCTTGCCCGTGGGTGATGATATTGCGCGGCGCCTGAAACCGGGGGAATGATGTCGCATTTTGTCGCTTGGCCGCGACAAAATTGTTCGTCGCGGCCCGTCGCTGCAAGTCCTTGGGCGGCCGCAAGCTGCGTCCGCGTTGCTCGCTGTAACTTGCCCGCCGAGGGTATTATGTCGCCGAAAACGTGTTTGAGATTTTTCGCCGTGAAGGCAAGAGACCTGCCCGCCGGGAACTCAACCGGGATGCGCACCGAGGACCGCCTCATACGACTGCGCCGACAGGACAAAAATTTTCCCGTCGCCCATCCGCCCCGTGCGGGCCGCCTCGACCATTTTGCGGATCACTTCCTCGGCCCGCGCATCCTCAACCCACGCGGTGATCTCGACCTTCGGCAGAAACGCTTGGGCGTATTCGCTCTCGGCGTACTCGTCGAGATAGCTCTTCTGCCGACCCATCCCCTTCACTTCGCGGACATGGACGGCCTCCAGCGGCGCTCGTCGCAAGCCTTCGAGAATGCGCTCGGCCAAGAATGGCTTCACAATGGCGACGACTTGTTTCATGAAAGGGCTGTCGGCTCTCGGCTGTCGGCGATTGGCCAGAAGTTCTCCACAAGTCAAATCCTTTTCTTGCTGACAGCCGATAGCCGAAAGCTGACAGCCTCAACTAAAAAAATTCTCACCGAACAAGTCGAGCTGCGGCGCCGTCTCGACCTCGATGTCGCCATTGACCAGCGTCTGGCACGCCAGCCGCAGCGTGTCCTCGTTGCCCACGTACGCCAGCGCCGGCAGCGGATCGGGCAGCGGGTTGTGAAACCGAATCTTCTCGATGAGCCCCATCGGGCTTGTATTCTCCATCCCCCTGACGATCTTCACCCGGCACGTGCCGCATTGGCCCAGGCCGTGGCAGTTGATCAGCGCCCTGCTGATCGCTGCGCCCATCCCATTGAGCAAACTGTGCGGATTAACCCCCGCTTTGAGCGCCTCGTTGCGGAGATTAGCGCCGACAGGCGCCTCGATTTCCTTCTTTTCCTTGATGAACTTAATGATCGGCATGGCGGCGGGGCAGGGTGTGCGGGGCGTGGCAGCCCGGGGTGGAGACGACGTGCGTCGGCTACCGATTTTACCGACGCGGGAGTACCATACTGTAACGCGCCGCCATCGGCCGCGAAAGTGGAGCCGCACCCTCCGCGACCCGCAAATCCCCGACGAATTCGTTCGCACGGAGCAACCCGCACCATGGATCGGCAGTACTCGAAATTCCAGCAGAAGGCGATCAAGAACTTCTACGACAACCGCGAGGCAATCTCCGTCCAGCGACTCGGCGAACTGGTGACCGACTTGTTCCTGGCCGAGGGGAAGAGCCGCGCGACGAAGTGGAAACAAATCTCCGCGGCCCTCGCACGGCTCGGCGTGCCGGAGTCAGAGATTGCTCACCTGGTTAAGAAAGACGACCCCAAGCTCCTCGCGGCGAAGGTGACTGAGCTGTCGGGGAAGTAAGCTCAATGTCACCCCGAGGTCTGCCAAGGGGTCCGGCCGGAGTTCATGGCGTCGCGGACTCCTCGGCTGACCTCGGAGTGACCAATGGTGCACGGCAAAATCCATGCGGCAATACCTTGAACTCCTCGATCACGTGCTCACCACCGGCGTCCGCAAGGCCGACCGCACCGGCACGGGCACGCGCAGCGTGTTCGGCTACCAGATGCGATTCGATCTGGCCGATGGCTTCCCGCTCGTGACCACCAAGAAGCTGCACGTCCGCTCGATCGTCCACGAGCTGCTCTGGTTCCTCCGCGGCGAGACCAATGTGCAATACCTCCGCGAGCACGGCGTCACCATCTGGGACGAATGGGCAGACGCTGACGGCGAGCTCGGCCCCGTGTACGGCAAGCAGTGGCGAAATTGGCAATCGGCCGAGGGCGCCGTCGACCAGATGCGCGAGGTCGTCGGGGCGATCAAAACGAACCCCGACTCGCGCCGGCTCATCGTCAGCGCCTGGAACGTCGGTGAAATCGACCAGATGGCCCTCCCGCCGTGCCATCTGTTGTTCCAGTTCTACGTCGCCGAGGGCCGGCTCTCCTGCCAGATGTACCAGCGCAGCGCCGACGTCTTTCTCGGCGTGCCGTTCAACATTGCTTCCTATGCCCTGTTGGCGATGATGGTCGCCCAAGCGACCGATCTGCAGCCGGGCGACTTCGTCCACACGCTCGGCGACGCCCACCTCTACGAAAACCACCTCGAACAAGCGCAGCTCCAACTTACCCGCCAACCCCGGCCATTGCCGACGATGCGGCTCAACCCGGCGGTCACCGACTTGTTCAGCTTCCAGTTCGAAGACTTCACGCTGGAGAACTACGACTCCCACCCGCACATCAAGGCGCCGGTGGCGGTATGATCGTCTCGCTGATCGCTGCGGTCGCCGAGAACGGCGTCATCGGCCGGGGCGGACAGTTGCCGTGGCGGCTGTCGGCCGATCTGCGGCGGTTCAAGGCGCTCACCATGGGCCATCCGATCATCATGGGCCGCCGCACGTGGGAGTCGATCGGGCGGCCGCTGCCAGGGCGCACGTCGATCGTCGTTACGCGGCAGCCACGCTTCGCCATGCCGTTTCCCGAGGTTCAAGTGGCGTCGGATTTCGACGCCGCGCTCAAGCAAGCGCTGGCTGCTCCCGGAGGCGACGCCGAAACGTTCGTCATCGGCGGCGCCGAAATCTACGCCGTCGCACTGCCGCATGCCCATCGCCTCTATCTCACCAAAGTGTTGAGCGACGTTGACGGCGACGCCTGGTTCCCGCCGCTCAACGAGCGCGAATGGCGTCTGTTGACGTCCGAACGCCACGCCGCCGACGCCAAGAACGAGTACGCCCACAGCTTCGAAGTCTACGAGCGAGCCGCCCCATGACGCGCACCACCGACGCCGAGCTCCGCCCCTGTGAATGGTCGCTGGCCGGCAACGACCTCTACCGCCGCTACCACGACGAAGAGTGGGGCGTCCCCGTGTGGGACGACCGCAAGCAGTTCGAGTTTCTCACGCTGGAGAGCGCCCAGGCCGGCCTCAGTTGGGCCACGATCCTCAACAAACGCGAGGGCTATCGCCGCGCGTTCGCCGACTTTGACCCCGAAAAGGTCGCCCGCTTCACCGTGAAGCGCATCGCCAAGATCCTCGAAGACCCCGGCATCGTGCGGAACAAGCTGAAAGTCGCCGCAGCCGTGAACAACGCCCGCCGGTTCCTCGAGGTGAAAGAAGAGTTCGACGGCTTCGCCAAATACCTGTGGCAGTTTGTCGGCGGCAAGCCCATCCAAAATAAATGGCGACACATGAAAGAAGTCCCGCCGACCAGCCCGGCCAGCGACGCCGCCAGCAAGGACCTCAAGGCTCGCGGCTTCAAATTCGTCGGCAGCACGATCGTCTACGCCCACATGCAAGCCACGGGCATGGTCAACGACCACCTCCTCGGCTGCTTCCGGCACAAGCAGATCGCGAAGCTGCGGTAACTCACGTCATTCACGCACAAACGTCATCACTTCGTCCACGCACTTCGATCCGCACGCCAACATCACGAGTCGATCAAACCCCAGCGCGCAACCGCTGCACGGCGGCAGGCCGGGGTGGTCCATCGCCGCGAATAGCCGCTCGGGCAAAGGCAGGGCGGAGCGACCGTCGGCCACGCGCGCCGCGTTGACGGTTTCGAGGCGCCTCCGCAGCGCCGCGGCGTCGGTCAGTTCGTGATAGCCGTTGGCCAACTCCACGCCGCGCCAGTACAGCTCGAACCGCTCCGCAATCTCAACGCCGTCCGTTCGCACCGCCGTCGCCGCGAGCGCCGGCTGGCTGGCCGGGTAGTCGTGCAAGATTTCCGGCGCCGCGGCGCCAAGTTGCGGTTCAACGCGCGTCGCTAGCAGCAAGTTGAGCCACTCGTCGCGATCGTCCCGCCGCAGCGCAGTCGGGACGTCGATCGCGAGCCGCGTCGCCGCGGCGGCTAGCTCGTCACACGTCGCGCGATGCGGATCGACGCCCGCGTGGCGCTGAAACGCCTCGCCGTAACTCGTGCGAATCGCCGCCGGCGCCCCGGCGACGCGCTGGCAAAGCTCGTCGAGCAGTCGCATTCCCTCCTGCATGCCGTCGCCGGCGCGGTACCACTCGACGATCGTAAACTCTGGATTGTGCAGCGCCCCGCGCTCGCCGCGACGGAACGACCGCGTCACCTGATAGATCGCCGGCAGGCCCTCGGTCAGCAGCCGCTTCATGGGCAGCTCTGGCGACGCCTGCAAGAAAAAGGGGACATTCTGCTTTTCCAGCGGGCGACGCAAGGGGACAGTCCCCTTTTCTTGACTGCGCTTGACGACGGGTTCAGGGTCGTCTGACAAGAAAAGGGGACTGTCCCCGACGGCAAACGGCTCGATGTGCAGCTCCGGGATGATCTCGTCATCCACAAGCGGCGTTTCAACTTCAAGAAATCCGCGCTCGGCAAAGAACGCCCGCAACCGTGCGAGCATCTCGCTGCGAAGGCGCAGCCGCTCGTGTCGCACGGCCTCGCTCATGCCGCCTCGCCGCCAGCCGGCGGCGCCACAGGGCCGCCCGGCAACAGCGGCGGCATCGGGCAATCGAGCATGTCGCACACGCCGCGCAGCAACTCGGCCTCGGCGACCGTCACTTCGCGGTCGGCGCAAATCGTCGCCGCGCACGCCGCCACGACTTGCTTAAGCTTCTTCTCCTGGACGCGAGCCAGCTCGTCGAGCGCCTTGCTCAGCGTTTCCAGTCCGCACGCCTCGGGCGGCAAGAGCCGCACGGCAACGCCCGACAACTTCTCGGCGCCCTTGGCGAACGCCCCCGCCGCGTCGCCGCCGCGATTGTCGGCATGGGCCAGCGTCGAGAGCAGCACCGAGCACTGGTCGCCGAGTTTCTGCAGTCCGTAGTACGCCGGTCGCGGCGCCGCGGACTTCTCGAACTGCGGCCGCAGATGCCGCAGCAGAATGCGATACAGCGTCCACTCGAACAGCCCCAGCCGGTTGTCGGCAGCCACGAGTTCCTTGAAGCACTTGAGAAACTGCTGATACTGCGCCGGCGACATCGCCCGCAGCGCCGGCAGCGACATATCAACCAGCGGCAGCCGCGCCCGTACATCGAGGCCGTCCAGCCACGGCAAGAGTTTGAGCGTCAGCTCCACGAGGTCCGGCGTGGCGAATTGCTGCAGCGCGGCGATCTGCTTCTCGCGCACTGCCGGCTTGCGATCCGTCAGCAGCCCCAGCAGCACTGCCCGAGCGCCGTACGGCTCGTGGGCCGATTGCTTCACCAGTGGCGGCAGCGCTTCGACCAGCGCCGCCGCGTACTGCCGATGCCGCTCGGTGGGATCGCCCACCTGATCGGCGGCATGCTTGACCACCGCGAGCGGCACGACCGCGGTCCGCGCCGCGCCGCCGACCAATCCCGCAGCGCCCTCGCCCACCTCGGCCATCACAGCCGGCGTCGCCGCCCCGGCGGGGAACACGCCGTTCCACGCCGGATCGAGCCGTCGAATCCGGTCTTCCAATGGCGGATGCGTCGCCGTGAGCCGCGTGAATCCCTCCCACACGCCTTGTGCGAAAAACATGTGGCTCGCTTCCGACGCATTGGCCGCCCGCAGCCGCGAACCCACTGCCGCCCCGCCAATCCGTTTGAGAGCGCCGGCGAGACCCTCGGGATTCCTCGTGAACTGCACCGCCGAGGCGTCAGCCAGATACTCCCGCTGCCGCGACACGGCCGCCTTGATCAGGTTGCCGATCACCGTGCCCAGGTACCCCAGCACCATCAGCGCCGCGCCGATCGCCAGGAAATAAAGCGCCCCGCCGCCGTCTTTCGAACTCCCGCTGCGCCGTCGCGAACCGCCCGAATGCATCATCGAACGCACGATGACGCGCCCCATCAGCCCGATCAGCAGGATGCCGAACAGCAGACCGATCAGCCGAATATTGAGCCGCATGTCGCCGTTGAGAATGTGGCTGAATTCGTGGGCGACGACTCCCTGCAGCTCGTCGCGGGAAAGCTGCTCGGCGCACCCGCGCGTCACCGCCACCACCGCGTCGCTGGGCGAGTAGCCGGCCGCGAAGGCGTTAATTCCCGCCTCGTCGTCCAGCATGTACACCGGCGGCACAGGCACGCCGGAGGCCAGCGCCATCTCTTCGACAATGTTGAGCAGCCGCCGTTCAACGGGGTCGGTCGCGTCGGGAAACACCCGCCGGCCGCGCAGGCTCTCAGCCACCACATGCCCGCCGCCGCGAAGTTGCAGGACCTTGACCAGCGTGCCGCCGCCAATGAGCGCCAGCGCCGCGCCGCCGGCGCCCAGGGGAATGGTCAGCTCCTCGACCGTCGGCAGCCCCGACAAGTCGTCGACGTCGAAGCCCTGCGACCTGACGTCGGAATAGCCCCGCGCCCCGCGCACCGCCAGAAACGCCACGAGCGTCGTCCCGCCGACGATGCCGATTACCGCCAACGTAAACACCGCCACGAGCCATTTCGTGGTCTTGCGCGCGTCGTCCTGCCGCTGGTAAAAGTTGGTGGCCATGGCGAGGAGTGAGTAGGTGAGTGGGTGAGTAAGTGAGTAGGTATTAAAGGCAGGCGTGCCAGCGCACACCTACTCACTTACTCACCTACTCACTCCGCTAACTCCTCAGAATGACACCTTCGGAGCCGCCGCGATTTGCTCGCGGTCGGCGAACTCCAGCAGCTCGGCGTCGTCGGCGTGGCCGAACATATTCGCAAAGAACACCGGCGGGAACGACTGGCGGTAGGTGTTGTACGACATCACCGAATCGTTATACGCCTGGCGAGCGAAGGCCACCTTGTTCTCGGTAGTCGTCAGCTCTTCGGTGAGCTGCGCCATGTTCTGGTTGGCCTTCAGATCGGGATACGCCTCGGCCAGCGCGAACAACCGGCCCAGCGAGGCGCCGACGGCCTGCTCGGCGCCGGCCAACGCGGTCATCGCCGCCGCATCGCCCGGATGGGCGGCAGCCGCCTTCACCGCGCCCACCGCCTGGTTGCGGGCGTTGATGACCGCCTCGAGCGTCCCCTTCTCGTGGGCCATGTAGCCCTTCACCGTTTCGACGAGATTGGGGATCAGGTCGTACCGGCGCTTGAGCTGCACCTCGATCTGCGCGAAGGCGTTCTCAAACCGGTTGCGCAGCGTGACCAGCTTGTTGTAGATGCCGACGCCGTACATCAGCACGAGCAGGCCGACGACGGCGACGACGATCAGCGCGATCATTAAGGACGACATGGCTTGATTCCTGCGAAGGGTAGGGGAGTCCGTGGACAGTATTGAACCCTGTCACCCTGAGGTCCGCTCCCAGGGTCCGGCAACGGCCTGGCCGGACTCCTCGGCAGACCTCGGAGTGACTTGATTCGCCGTTACCGACGGACAATCCGACCTAAGGATAGCTTATTCGCTCAACCGTTCGGATCCTTGGCACGCTCGATATATTCCCCGGTCCGGGTGTCGATCCGCAAGAAGTCCCCGATATTGATGAACGCCGGAGCCAGGATTTCCGCCCCCGTCTCCACCTTGCACGGCTTCGTCACGTTCGTGGCCGTGTTCCCCCGGGCCCCCGGCTCGCAGTACTCGACCTTCAGGATCACGTGGTTCGGCGGCGTCACCGCGATCGGCAGGTTGTTGTACACCATCAACTGGCAGTCCATGTTGTCCTTGAGGAACTTCCACACATCCCCCACGGCCTCGGCCGACATCTCGTACTGCTCGTAGTCGTCGTTCTTCATGAACACGAACGTGTCGCCCTGCTTGTACAGGAACTGGGCGTTGAACTCGGACACGTCGGCCGAGTCGAGCGTCTGGCCGGCGCGGTACGTCTTGTCGACGACCGTCCCCCGCAGCAGGTTCCGCAGCTTGCACTCGTACAGGGCGTTGCCCTTGCCCGGCTTGCGGAAATTCATCTCGACCATCAAGTAGGGCACGCCTTCAATCTGAACTTTGAGGCCCTTGCGGAAATCGCTGGTGGTGTAAACTGCCACAGATTTGCTTCCTATCGTCTCACTGGGAATACTGGTGTGTTCGGTGGGTCGGTGTGGCACGCCCAAGTCCGCGCGGGCGTGGTCGACACATTTTCTGAATCTCGGACCACGCCCTGCGAAGACTTGGGCGTGCCACCCAAGAGGGAGTTCTCGACCGAGGTCGAATTGAGCATTCTATCGACAAATCCGCCGCCTGTCCGCGCCCGTTCCGAGCGGCTGTTAGCCCCCTGGCAGGCCGAATTGCGCGACGCCATTCGCGATCCATGGCGCCTCTGCGAAGCTCTCGGCTTGCCCGCGGAAATTGGCCGCGCAGCCGAAAGGGCGGCGGCGGATTTCTCGTGCCTCGTTCCCGCGAGCTACCTGGCCCGCATCGAGCGCGGCAACCCGGCCGATCCGCTCCTGCTGCAGGTGCTCCCGGCGGCCGCCGAGGCAATTCGAGTTGCCGGTTTCACGTCCGATCCAGTCGACGAGCGCTCCGCGACGCTGACGCCCGGATTGCTTCAGAAATATCCGCGCCGGGCGCTGCTCATTGTCACGAGCGCGTGCCCCGTCCATTGCCGGTACTGTTTTCGCCGCCACTTTCCGTACGACGCCAAGAGTGCGGGCGACGGCGCCTGGGAGCCCGCGCTGACATCGCTGCGCGCCGACGAAACGATTCACGAAATCATCCTCAGCGGCGGCGATCCGCTCACCGCCGCCGATCGCCGCTTGGCCATGCTCGTCGATGAGCTCGCCTCAATTCCCCACTTGAAGCGGCTCCGAGTTCACACGCGCATGCCCGTCATGATCCCCTCGCGCGTGACGAATGAGCTCATCGACTGGCTCATCAGCACGCGGCTCACGTCGATCATGGTGCTGCACGCCAACCACGCCCGCGAGCTCGACTCAGAAGTCGCCGCCGCCGTCGATCGTCTCTGCCGTGCCGGCGTCATGCTGCTCAACCAGGCCGTATTGCTGGCCGGCGTCAACGACTCAATCGACGCCCAGTGCGCGCTAAGCGAGCGACTCATCGAAATCGGCGTCATGCCGTACTACCTCCACCAGCTCGACCGCGTCCACGGCGCCGCCCACTTCGAAGTCCCCATCGCCCGCGGCCGCGAAATCATCGCCGAAATGCGCTGCCGACTACCCGGGTACGCCGTCCCGCAATACGTCCAAGAGCAACCCGGCGCGTTCCACAAAGTCGTTCTTTGATCGACAATAAGAGTTTCTCACGCAAAGGCGCAAAGACGCGAAGAAGAAAAAGTATGTAACCACGAAAAGCACGAAAACAACGAAAGGAATTCGATGTGACCTGGATACGTCGCAGCACAAATTCGTTTTTCGTTCCTTTCGTCATTTTCGTGGCTCTACTTCTTCTGCATTGTTCTGCTTTGCGCCTTAGCGCCTTGGCGTGATACTTTTCCGCCAGCATGATCCAGCCAACCAACATCTTCGACGTGAATGCCGTCGAGCAACTGCGGCGCGGGTTGCGGATTGACCCGCAATCGCTGCGGCGGTTCCGCAATGCGCTGCTCAAGCACGGTCGCAGCGACGCCGAAGCGATCGACGAATTGCCGACTGCCGTTCGCAGCGAGTTCGTCGGGCGCGTTACGCTGCACGCGCTCGAGCTGCACAGCCGCCGCGACTCGTCTCAGGACGGCGCGACCAAGCTGCTGTTCCGCACGGCCGCGAGTATGCTCATCGAGGCGGTGATCCTCCGCATCGCCACGGGCCGCACGACGCTCTGCATGTCGAGCCAGGTCGGCTGCGCCGCCGCGTGCGACTTCTGCGCCACGGGCAAAATGGGCATCGCCCGCAATTTGACGCTAGCGGAAATCCTCGACCAGTTCGTGCAAGCGCGACAAATCGCCGCTGCCGAGGGTCGCACGATTCGCAACCTCGTCTTCATGGGCATGGGTGAACCGCTGCACAACGAGGAGGTACTCCACGAATCGCTTGCGGCGCTAGCGACGCCGGAACTGTTCCACCACGCGCCCAGCCGCATCCTCGTCTCCACCGTCGGCATTCCCGACGCCATGATCCGCGCCGCGCGCCGCTTCCCCGAAGTCCACTTCGCCCTCAGCCTGCACAGCGCTCGTCAGGAAGTCCGCGAGCACCTCATCCCGCTCGCGGCCCGCTATCCACTTGCGTCTTTGCTTCGTTCCCTCGCGGAACTGAACCGCATCCAACCGCCGAACACGGACGTGATGATCGAGTACCTGATGCTCGCCGACGTCAACGATGCGCCGGACGACGCCCACGCCCTCGTCGACTGGCTTGGAAACCTTCGAGTCCACGTCAACCTCATCCCCTACAACCCGATCGACGACGCCCCGCACCTCGCCGGCAGCGACCGCCCGACGCGCGAAGCCTTCGGCGCCATCCTCAAATCCGCCGGCCTCAAGACCACCATCCGCTACAGCCTCGGCGCCGACGTCGCCGCGGCGTGCGGTCAACTCGTGCGGCGCGAAAATCGTCAGATCGCGCACTCAACGACCGGCATCGCCCCGTAATCGGCGCTGAGCGGCAGCAGCCGCTCCGCCAACGTGAATAAGCGATTCTCGCGTCATACAGCAGGATTTCTACCAACGATCGCCCAAATCTGAGAGAATACTTCGCGCTGCCGCAGCACTTCGCAACGTTCGTTGCCCCGTCGTCGCGGCGCACTCTCATCATTCGCGCCCTCTCGGCGCAGGAGGCTGGAACATGCCTACAAAGCGCTTCGCATGGTCGGTCGTTGCCCTTGCCGCAGTGGCGGCCGCGATTTGGTATCGCTCGCAGGTGTTTCGCGAGCCGGCGACGCCCGTGGTTCACATCGCGCTGGTCACCGGCGGCTCGGGGCCCTATTGGCAACTCATCGCCAACGGCGCCCGTGAGGCGGCGACGGAGCATCACGTGGACTTGCAGGTCAAAATGCCCGCCGCCGACGAAAACGTCGATCAGCAGACCGCGCTCCTCGAAGGCTTGAATCTGGAACGCGTCGACGGCGTGGCGATCAGTCCCCTCGACGCCGAGCAGCAAACGCCGATGATCGACCGCATCGCCAAGGACGCCTCCGTCATCAC
>JBIOVA010000082.1:0-7184 GCA_044867485.1 Lacipirellulaceae bacterium
TCCCAGGCGGAGCCGCTGGCGGAGCCGTTCCGGAACCAGCCGCCGCGGGACTGGCCGTCGTCGCGTTGGCCGCCGTCACGACGGCCTGTCGCCGCAATCGTGCGACACGCTAGTCATCGGCTGACGCGCTGCAAAGCACCCGGAATACGCGCCACGCGAGAAGAGCCCTGTGTGCGGCAATCGTGCTGGGCTGTGCGCCTTGGGCTGCGCCGCAGGTGACCAATCCCATTCCCGCGCCCATCGTCGTTGGTCGGCGCCAGCCGGGCCAACATCCGCTTCGGAAAGGATTCCGCCGGCGAAATTGACATCATGACCAAGCCCAATGGCTTCCCACAAGAATTCGTTAGCGACGTGAGTGAATTGATCCTGACTGGCAATCGTGCGACAGGCGCTGTCTCGTTACGCAACATGACGGGCGAATCGGTCTTGTTCGACATGGCCGGCCAGGACGACGCCCATGCGGGCAACGTTCACGATCGACTGGGCGCCGACTGCGACGGCGGCGATTTCCTCGTCTGGCAGCAGCAGCTCGGCATGACGATTGCAGGCGCATCGGGCCATGCGGCTGCCGTTCCCGAACCGGCCGCCGCGTCGCTGCTGGTTGCTGAATTGACCGTCGCGGCGGCGCATTGCCGATTGCCGCGACGACGTTAGCGCTCTCGACGTGAGGTTTTCAATGCGCCGTCGCTGGACCATCGCGCTGGCTTGCTTCTTCGCTTCGTCCGCTGCGGCGTCCGCACCAACGGCCGCCAGCGCCGCCCAGTACCTCTTCAACGGCGTCGACCTCACAGGCTGGGAAAAGCTCGGCGGCGCCGCCACGTATGCCGTGCAGAACGGCGAGCTCGTTGGCACGTCTCCGGCAGTCGGCTCGCCCAACACGTTTCTCGTCACGCAAGCCGACTACGACGACTTCGTCCTGGAGCTCGACTTCAAGATCGACGATCCCGCGTTCAACTCCGGCGTCCAGATTCGCAGCCAGAGTCTGCCCACGCACAATAACGGCCGCGTGTTCGGCTACCAGGTTGAGATCGATCCGTCGACGCGGGCCTGGACCGGCGGCCTGTACTGGGAAGGCGGCAGCCCCACGCGCGGCGCCGGCTACCTCGACGACCTCTCCGACAATCCCGCCGCGCGGGCCGCGTTCCAGCTCGGCCAGTGGAACCACTTCCGAATCATGGCCGAGGGCCGCCGCATCCGCACGTGGATTAACGACGTGCCGGCCGTCGATTACACCGACAACCATGCCACCGCGTTTTTGCCGTCGGGATTCATCGGCCTGCAAGTCCACAGCGTGACGACGGCGAACCCGGGGCCGTTCCAGGTGCGGTGGCGCGACATTGCGCTGAGCGACGTCGTCGACCTGGCGGTGGTCGTCGACCCGCTCACCGGACGCACGCGGCTGGAGAACCGGTCGCTCTTGGAGATTGCGATCGAAGGCTACTCGATCGAGTCGTCATCGAACTCGCTGCGTCCCGACGCCGACGGCTGGAGGAGCCTCGCCGACCAGGGCGTACCCGGCTGGATCGAAGCGGCGCCCACGGCAAGCGTCCTGTCGGAGCTTAATCCCATGGGCCAACTGCTGATCGCGGGCGGCGCGTCGTTCAATCTTGGCGCGGCGTTCCAGGCCGCTGGCGGCACGCGCGACCTGGCGTTCGAGTACCTGTCGCCAGGCTCAAGCCTTCCGACGCCGGGCGCGGTGGTCTACCAACTCGGCGGCGATTTCGACCGCGACGGCGACGTCGACGCCGCTGATCTCACGCGGCCACTCGACGGTTGGAAGGCGCGATTCGGCGCCGGCCTCGACGGCGCCGACTTCCTGACGTGGCAACGGCAGCTCGGCGCAACCTTCGCGGGCGCGGCGGCCGTCCCCGAACCGTCGGCGTCGACTCTTTATGCGACAGCGATTACCCTCGCTGCGCTGCGGCGGCGAAATGCGACAAGATAAGCGAACCACGAAATCAGCGCCAGCGTCGCCGGCTCGGGAACCAGCGGCCCGACGCGCGTGATCGCCTCGGGCGTCATGAACATCGGCCCGGTCCCATGCGTCGCATCGGACAAAATGCTGCGATTCCCCGAGGCATCAATGCGAAACACAGCGTCGAGATCCTCGTCCACGGCGAACAGCACGCCCGCGGTGCTCGCCGCGACGCCGCGCAAGTCGGAGAAAGCCGTTCCTGCACCCACGCCGAGTCCTGTCGCCGCGCTCCGATTGCCGGTGGCCAGGTCGACGCGGTACACCGCCTGGGCGTTGTCCGACACAAGCGCCTGCCCGCCAAGAAACGCCAGTCCCACAGGGCTGGTGAAGACGGGGCCGCTGCCGACGCCGCTGCCGGCGACCACCGTGCGATCGCCGCTTGACGGGTCGATCTGCACCAACGCGTCGAGCGTCTGATCGGCGACGAGCAGCCGGCCCGTCGGATCGACGCCCGCCGCGACCGGATTGCCCAGCAGCGGCCCCGCGCCATGCGTTGCGTCGGACACGATTGTCCGTTGGCCGGTGGTTGTGTCGATGCGAAACAATGCGTCGAGAAACACATCAACGACCAGCAGGTTGTCGCCCGCGTCGAAGGTGACGCCCAGCGGCGCGATGAGCGCCGGCCCCGAGCCGACGCCCGCGTTCGAGATCACCGTGCGGTTGCCCGTGGCAGGATTGACGCGAAGCACGGCTTGCTGCGTGGCGTCGGTGACCCACACCTGTCCGAACCGATCGGCGACGATGCCGCGCGGTTGCAGCAGGCCCAAGCCGGCCCCCACGCCGCCGCCCGTCACGATGGTGCGATCTCCCGTCAACGGATCGACGCGCATGATCACGTCGAGCCCGAAATCGGCGACGAGCAGATCGCCCTCAGCCAGCGTGACGGCGCGCGCAGCAGCGGCAAATCGCAAGAACGCGGCCGCGGCCAGGACGATCCAGCAGTGGCGGAAACGCAAGACGAGACTCCTGCAGACAAGTACACGCCAGACGACGTCTCCATTGTACTTGCCTGAGACGGAGTTGCCGTCATTGCGACAGCCCGCCTCACGCCATTTCCTCGGAAAAACCCGCGGAATGCCGCCGGCCGCTAGACTTCGACGCGGCCCATCGCGGGGTCGCTGTAGCTGGGCGCGCCGGTCTCAATGCGGCCCGCGTAGCGCTTCGCAAACCTCTCGAAACCAGCGACGCTGACTTCGAAGTCATACCAACCAAAGCTTCGCCGGCAATCAACCACGCACGCGGCGCTCTCGCCGGGCGCCAGCGCGAGTCGCCGCGGCTCGTCGCCATACGATCGATCACGAATCTCGACGGCCATGCGGCGCCGGGCGTCGCCGTTGACGAGCCGCACTTCGACGGCGCCGCTCAGCGTGCGCTCGCGCCCAGGCGTTCGGCTCGGCTCCAATTCAATCGCCACCGTTGGGTCCTCGACGGAGCCGTGGAACTCGCGGAAGAATCCGTTCGGCCCGTACACGGCAAGGTCATAGCGGCCGTCGGCGAAGTCGCCGAGCCGCCACGAGTCTTCGAGCCGATCGCCTGCCGTGACGGCATAGTTCCGCGTCCGGACGTCCTTGCCGCCGTGCCGTGCGTAGACCACGAACGGCGATCCAAGCGCGCGGTCGCCGAACGCCTCGTTGCCTGCCGCCAGCGTCATCTTGAATTCGCGCCCATCGTCGCTGAGCGCTCCATCCACGGCCAACTCGTAGGGCAGACTGCATGACCGTCGCACGCCGGGCTCCTGCGAGGGCAACAGGTCCGCAGCGCCGTCGCCGCGACGCAGCTTTTCCCGCTCCGCGGCGCTCAATTGATGGAACCCCGACGGCGGCGCCTTGAACTTGGCCCGGTGAATGTCCGCGAGAAATTCGTCGCGCTCCGGAAACGACGGCGCCGCGCCTGCCTCCTGCGGCTGCGATTGAAACGCGCTCGAGATGTCGCCGCACACGGTGCGCCGCCACGAATTGACGTTCGTCTCCTTCACCTCGCGGCCCAGCTTGTGCGCAAGCCACGTCTCGGTCAACTGAATCGGCGACGTGTGGTCGAGCACTTGCGAGCACACCCACCCGCCGCGACTCCACGGCGACGCGACAATCAACGGCACGCGGTACCCCAGCCCCATGGGGCTGTCGCGGCACTCCCACGGCGCCTTGCGAAGCATTTCCTGCTTGCGTTCCACATACTCCAGCGCCGCGTCGACCCCCGCGGACACGCGCCCCGTCTCCGGCCGCTCGGGGTGCGGCGCCACGAACGGCGGCACGTGGTCGAAATACCCGTCGTTCTCGTCGTAGGTGACCAGAAAGATCGTCTTGCGCCACACGTCGGCGTTTTGCGTGAGAATGTCGAGCAC
Organism: Lacipirellulaceae bacterium; assembly: GCA_044867485.1. Taxonomy (GTDB): domain Bacteria; phylum Planctomycetota; class Planctomycetia; order Pirellulales; family Lacipirellulaceae; genus Lacipirellula. Next base: position 4,317 of record JBIOVA010000082.1, read on the forward strand.
CTCCGCGATGTACCACGCCCCGTACCAGGCCGAGCAGGGGTGATCGGAAAACCGCTCCGGCGCCACCAACCACGACACCGCCGGCAGCTCGCCCTTCTGCACGTCTTGACGGAATTGGTACAGCAGGTCGCCCTTGGGAACCCGCATCGTTCGCTGCTTGTCGCCGTCACGGTACGTCAGCTCCGCCAGCTCGCGATACTGGGGGTCGCCTTCGTTGGTGCAGAACGCCTTCGTGTGCAGATTCCGCAACCGCTGCGAGAGCTGCGCGAACGCCTCTGCGGTGTACTTGGCGCGCTCCGCTTCGATCTCAGCAACCTGGGTGCGCTTTTCCAACAACTCACGGGAGATCTTCGCCGCCTCCAGAGGCGTCTTGTCGGACCGAGCGTCGGCGGCCTCCAGCGCCGCAATCTCCTCGGGCAATCGCTTTGCCAACTCCTCGGCGTACCGCCGCCGGTTCGCCGCGAACCGCACGTTGTATTGCGTGAACCATTCGATCGGGCTGTCGCCAAAATTCGCCAGCCACGCGTCTTCCTCGACCGACAGCCCCGAAGGCATCGTGATCTCGTTCTGGTAGATCTTCCACGAGACGCCCAAATCCTCGAGCCGCTCGGGAAACGTCGGCCACGTCACCTCGGCGCCCAACTCGCAATCGGAGTTGAGCAAGTGCGCCGGCGCATCGGGCTTCTGCTTGGGCCGGATCGTGCCCGTCCACAAATGGAGCCGATTCGGCGTCGTGCCCGTCAGCGTCGAGCAGAAGTGCTGATCACAAATCGTAAACGCATCCGCGAACTCGTAGTAAAAAGGAATGTCCTCGCGCGTGTAGTGGCCCATCGTCAGCGGCAAGTCGGCGTAGGCCTCGTCGCCGGAGCGCTTGTTCTGCAGCCACTTGTCATAGCGCCCTTCGTTGCGAGCGTCGACCTGGTCGGTCCACCCATGTGGCAAGCAACCGGTCCACGTGGAGTTCGAGTCCTTGATGTTGAGTCGGAACGGCGCGTAACTTTCGCCGGCGTCGTTGGTCTGCACCCACACGGGATGGCCGTCGGGCAGCTTGATCGCCCGCGGGTCGTTGAACCCCCGCACGCCGCGGAGCGTGCCGTAGCTGTGGTCGAACGACCGGTTCTCCTGCATGAGGATGACGATGTGTTCGGCGTCGAGAAAACTGCTCCCCGGCACGGGGTCGATGGCCAGCGCCTTGCGGATCGACTGCGGCAGCAGCGTCGCGGCGCCGGCGGTTCCGCCGAGAATGGCCGCCCGTCGAAAGAATTCGCGTCGCGTCTGTTCGTGCACGATGAAGTTCCTCCCAAGCGGGCGTTGGCGAAAGAGCGCGAACCGCTGCGCCGATTGTAGGGGCACGACGGTGCGGTTCCAACGATCGACCTCCGCAAGTGCGCACTATGGATGCCGGCGTGACGCAATTCGCCTCCAGAACGTTGGCGAAATCTTCGCCAACTGCGGGCCCACGGGTGCCACTGCTGGCTTGTCCAGCAGTGGGCGCCGGATACCCGCTTCGCACTGCTGGACAAGCCAGCAGTGGCACTCCCTACTCCTGTGAATTCATCAGGCTCGCAACTCGGCGCCGAACCGTTGCCCGAGCGCCGCGACAATCGCGTCGATCGACGCCGCGGCTTCCTCGGCGGTGAGCGTCCGCTTCGCATCGCGAAACGCCAGGCGAAACGCCAAGCTGTGATGCCCCGCCTTCACCTGCGAGCCCTGATACCGATCAACCAGGTGCAGCGTCTCGAGCGTCGGCCCGGCGAACTCGCGAATCACCGCCGCCACGTCGTCGTACTCCGCCGACAGCGGCGTCACCACGGCCAGGTCGCGCGTCACCGCCGGCAGCCGCGCGAGCTGTTTGTACGCTGCCGTGGATTCGAACGACGCCGCGAATTGCTCCAGGTTCAATTCGAACGCAAACAACTTGAACGTCAACCGGTCGATGGCGAGCGCCTGGGCGTTGACTTCGCCGATGACGCCCACGCTTGCGCCGCCAGGAAGCAGCACGTCGGCCGCGGCGCCGGCGACGAACGGCGCGCGGTCCGCGCCGCGGAACGACAGCTCGCTCACCCCCAACGCTTCGGCGAGATCCTCGAGCACTCCCTTGAGCACATAGAAATCGTAAACCTGCCCGCCGGTTCGCCAGTCGCTGCGCCGCACGGGTCCGCCCGCGACGACGCCGGCATGCCACGCCCCAGCCGACGAACCATCGTCCGACTTCATTCCCGGCAGGCCGAACACGCGATCCAGCTCGAAGAACCTGACCCCCGCGGCGCCGCGCCGCAGATTGTTGCCAACCGTCGCCGCCAGCCCGGTGAGCAGCGTGCGCCGCAACACCGACATCTCCAGCGTCGCGGGGTTCGCGACCGTGATTTCCGCGGGCGGCTCGCCGAGCCACGCCGTGGCCTGCGGCGACTCCAGCGAGGGATGACGGCACTCGTAGAACCCATTCGCCACCAGATGCCCGGCGGCCGTGCGCCGCACGCGCGCAATCGTCGACAACCGCCCCATCGTCGGCGCCGACGCCGGCGGCGCCACCGGCGTCTGGTCGTACCCGATCATCCGCGCCACGTCTTCGATCAACACGACCGGATCGTTCACGTCGACGCGCCACGTGGGCACGCGCACCGTCAACTCATCCGGCCCGCCGTCGCACGTCATCCCCAGTCGACCTAGTCGATCGCGGATCAGCGCCGCATCGATCGGCACGCCCAGATACGAAGTCGCCCGCGCCGGCTTGAGCCGCACCGCCGACGGCTCGCGCTTCGTGGGATGCACATCGGTCATCGGCCCGGCGACGGCTCCGCCCGCCACGTCGACGATCAGCTTGAGCGCCCGCCCCGCGGCCAGCTCCAGCATCGCGTTGGGATCGGT
>JBIOVA010000083.1:0-13115 GCA_044867485.1 Lacipirellulaceae bacterium
GTTCGACGTCCTGACCCTGTTCCCGGAGATTTTCACCGGTTACCTGAGTCAGAGCCTGCTCAAGCTGGCCATCGACCGCGGCTTGGTTCGTATCGATCTGCACAACATCCGCGACTGGACGCACGACAAACATCACTGCGTCGACGATCGCCCCTTCGGCGGCGGCCCTGGCATGGTCATCAAACCCGAGCCGGTCGTCGAAGCCGTCGAGGCGGTGCAACAACGAGACGAGACGCCGGGCCGCGTGGTCCTGCTTTCCCCGCAAGGCCGGCCGCTCGACCAGCGGCTGGTCGAGGAACTGGCATCCCATCCGCGGCTGTTGCTGTTGTGCGGTCGATACGAAGGATTTGATCAGCGAGTCAGCGACATCCTGAATCCCTTGGAGGTTTCCCTCGGCGACTTCGTGATCAACGGAGGCGAAGTGGCCGCGATGGTCGTCATCGACGCCGTGATCCGCCTCGTCCCCGGCGTGCTGGGCGACGAAGACAGCGGCCGTTACGATTCGTTCTCCACCGGCAACCGCCTGCTGGAGTTCGCCCAATACACCCGCCCGCGCGAGTACCGCGGGCTCGAAGTTCCCGAAATCCTGCTCAGCGGCGACCACCAGGCGATCGCCCGCTGGCGCGAACAAAGCAGTTTGGAACGCACCAACCAACGTCGGCCCGACCTGCTGACCGGCGATAGCATCACTTCAAGCAATCCAAGACTCACCACAGAGGACACGGAGATCACAGAGTAAAAATGGGCGAGAGCAATTGAATCGCGTCGCTGGACGCTTCGTTCTTTAAAAGCCCATTGCTCTTGGTATTCCTTTGTGTTCTCTGTGTCCTCTGTGGTAAATCCGAAAGAATAGGGCGACCAATCATGAGCCAACAAATCCTTGCCAGCGTCGAAAAATCGAGCATGAAGCCGGCCGGGGAGATCGCCAACTTTTCGATTGGCGACACCGTCGACGTCCACACCAAGATCATGGAAGGCGACAAGGAGCGCATCCAGATCTTCAGCGGCGTGGTGATCGCCCGCAGCGGCTCCGGCTCTCGCGAGATGTTCACGGTTCGCCGGATCGTCGCCGGCCAAGGCGTCGAACGCAAGTTTCCGGTCCATTCGCCGCGCATCGCCAAGATTGACGTGAAGCGCAGCGGCCGCGTCCGCCGCGCTAAGCTCTATTACATGCGCGAACGCTCCGGAAAGGCAACTCGCCTCCGCGAGCGCCGCACCGACACAAAGGCCGAAGCGGCTGCGGAATAAACGCGACCTCTCTGTCCCCCCCTTGATGGGGAGGGAGCAACCGAGCATGGTCGCCAGTGGCGACCGAGCGCAGGGCTTTAGTCTGGGCAGTAGGGCGGGGAGGGGTGATGCGCCGGGTACGCGCGTTCCCTCAACGAACAACCATTTGCATCGTCGTGCCGCGTCGCGTACGCTTGCTTCTTCGCTTCGAAGCAATGCCAAGAGGCCGCACGTGTCCCTCCGCAGCTTCCTCACCGAGCGACTCCGCGCTCCCACCCTCGGCGAGCGCGGCGAGCGCCGCGCCGCGCGCCACCTCCGCCGTCTCGGCTACAAAATCGTCGCCACGCGCCACCGGCTCCGCTACGGAGAGATCGACGTCGTCGCGGTCGACGGCCAGACCGTCGTGTTCGTCGAAGTGAAGACTCGCCGTACGGAAGCAGGCATCCGCCCCGCCGACGCGATCGACCACGTGCGCCGCCGCCGCATGACGCGCGCCGCAACCGCGTTCCTCAAGTCGCACAACTTGCTCGCCTACGCGGCGCGATTTGACATTGTCGAAGTGGTCTGGCCCATCGACGCTCGCCGCCCGACGATCCGCCACCATCAGTACGCCTTTCCCGCCGAAGGCCGCGGCCAATTCTTCCGCTAATGGATAGCTGAATGGACAGGATAACAGGATTGGCAGGATCGACAGGATCCATGCCAATCGACGGATCTTCCTCCTGTTCATCCTGCCAATCCTGTTATCCTGTCAGTCCAACGTCGCCCAGTATTTGGCCAGGAGAATCCCGCACTCCGCGCCCGACGCTCCCCGGGTTAGAATCTAGCAGCCGCGCTGAGGACGGCCCATGCCGCCGGCGCACCTCTCGCTCCGCATCCGCAAGCCAGGAAGGTTTACGCACATGACCAAGCACATCTTCGTCACCGGCGGCGTCGTCAGCTCTCTGGGCAAGGGCCTCACCAGCGCGTCGGTCGGCATGCTGCTCGAACGCCGAGGCTTGCGCGTGCGGATGCAGAAGCTCGATCCGTACATCAACGTCGACCCCGGCACGATGAGCCCCGACCAGCATGGCGAGGTCTACGTGCTGGACGACGGCAGCGAGACTGATCTCGACTTGGGGCATTACGAGCGGTTCACCAGCAGCCCGCTCACCCGCGACTCCAACTACACGACCGGCCAGATCTACCTGTCGGTCATCAACAAAGAGCGGCAAGGCGAGTTCCTCGGCAAGACCGTCCAGGTCATCCCGCACATCACCAACGAAATCAAGTCGGTGATCCACCGCCTGGGCGGCGACGACGTCGACGTAGTGATCACCGAGATCGGCGGCACGGTCGGCGACATTGAGAGCCTGCCATTCCTGGAGGCCATCCGCCAATTCGCCCTCGACGTCGGCAAGCAGAACTGCCTCTACATCCACCTCACGCTCGTGCCGTACCTCAAGGCGGCCCGCGAACTGAAGACCAAGCCCACGCAGCATTCCGTGGGGCAGCTCCGGCAAATCGGCATCCAGCCCGACGTACTCATCTGCCGCACCGAGCAGCCGATCAGCCGCGAGGACCGCGAGAAAATCGCCCTGTTCTGCAACATTTCCATCAACGCCGTCATCGAGGAGCGCGACAAGGACTTCTCGATCTACGAAGTGCCGCTGAGCCTGGTGGACAACAAGCTCGACGGCCTCGTCTGCCAGCAGCTCGGGCTGCAAACGCGCGAACCGCAAATCGACGACTGGCGCGAGCTGCTGCGGCGGCTCCGCAATCCCGATCACGAAGTGAGCATCGCGGTCGTGGGCAAATACGCCGAGCACCGCGACGCGTACAAGTCGATCTACGAGTCGCTCGACCACGCCGGCATGGCCAACTCGGCCCAGGTCCGCATTGCCCGCATCCGCAGCGAGGAGCTCGAAGACGAGGGCCCCGAGCGGATGCTCGCCGGCTACGACGGCATCCTCGTCCCCGGCGGCTTCGGCGAGCGCGGCATCGAAGGGAAAATCCAGGCCATCCGCTACGCCCGCGAACGCGGCGTCCCGTTCTTCGGCATCTGCCTCGGCATGCAGTGCGCGGCGATCGAGTTCGCCCGCAACGTGTGCAACCTGGCCGGCGCCCATTCGACCGAATTCGACAAGGAGTCGCGGCACCCGGTGATCTGCCTGCTCGACGAGCAGCAGTCCATCACCGACAAGGGCGGCACGATGCGCCTGGGCGCCCAGCCGGCAACGCTTGATCCGCAGAGCGCATCGGCCCGCTGCTACGGAACCACCCAGATTTCCGAACGCCACCGCCACCGCTACGAGTTCAACAACATCTACCGCCAGCAGTTCGCCGCCCACGGCCTGCAGGTCGCCGCCACAAGCCCCGACGGCAGCCTCGTGGAGATCATCGAATTGCCCGCACACCGCTGGTTCGTGGCCGTGCAATTTCACCCGGAGTTTAAGTCAAAGCCGACCGCAGCCCACCCACTGTTCGCCGGATTCATCGCCGCGGCCGTCGACCATCACGCCGCCAAACACGAACGCGCCTCAGAGAGCGGCGACAAGGCCGAGAGAAAATCCGCTGCACGTCCGCAGCGCCAAGATGCGTAGGGACGAACAACCGCCAAGGACGCCATGAGCGACGAGAAAAAAATCATCGTCGACGAAGACTGGAAGTCCCAAGTCGCCGCTGAGAAAGAAGCCCTCGCCCGCCAGCGCGGCGCTGAAGCGCCCTCCGCCCCTAGCGAGCCCGCATCGGCATACGGCGAGCCCGCTTCAGCGGGCGGGCGCGCAACGCAAGGCGCTGCCTCACCAACCGAGCGCCCTCCGCTCCCCCCAGCCTCCTTCGAAATGCTCGTCACCGCCCTCGCCACCGAAGCCATGATCGGCCTGGGCCAAATCCCCCACCCGCTCACCGGCCAGATGCACGCCGACGCCGAGCAAGCCCGCTACGCCATCGACATGCTCGAGATGCTCGCGGAGAAAACCAAAGGCAATCTCACCCCCGGCGAAGATCGCGGCCTCGGCGACCTGCTCCACCAATTAAGAATGGCGTTCATCGCCACGAAGGGCCGCGATGAGCGATCAGCCCCTCAGCCTGGGAGCAGTTCAACGACTTCTGGCTGATAGCTGACAGCTTTTCAAACACACCCATGCCCGGCTGGCGATCAACGCAGCTTCCGTTGCCGCTTCGCCTTCCATCAGACTTGGCATCCCCGAACCAGCGTGACATCGGACGGGATTAATGAGGCAGGCTTAGCGTGCCAGCCGGGCATGGCGTGCAAAGGCTGTCAGCTATCGGCTGTCGGCTATCAGCCAGAAAGTCGCAATCTCCCCTCTGGCCGAGAGCCGACAGCCAATTGCCGATAGCCTCTCTTATTCCGTCAATTCATCAAACAACTTCCGAAACTCCGGCATGTGCTGACCGATGTGGTCGCCCCACCGCTGGGGATGCCACACCTCGACGCACACCGCGGCGCCCACGACCAGCACCTCGCCCCCGCCCTCGACGCCGAGGAACTCGCGAAAGCTGTCCGGGATCGCCAGCCGGCCGCGACCCGCGATCGGCACATTGCGGTGCCGCGTCGACAGCAGCCGGCCAAACATCTGCACCTCGTCGACGCTGCGGGTCAGCCGCCCGCCGCGAAGCTTGCTCCGCAGCAGGTCGACCCCGCTGTCGAGCCAGCTTTGCCACTGGCCGCTGTTCCACAGGCTGAGGCACCCGGGCCGTTCTTTGGCCAGTGTGCACTCGGCTGCCTCGCCTGCTAGCAAGTCCGCCCATTCCGCCGGGAGCGACAGGCGATGCCGCTCGTCGAGCGACCGGGCGTACTCGCCCAAAAACAGCTCGGTGGCTTCGATCATCGAGGATATTTGGCCGTCTGCTTGGCGTGAAACTCCTCCATGGTGTTGTTAATTGGGCTCATAACCCACATGACAATGAGATTAATCGCGCCTTTTGGGCCGCTTTCCCTCAGAAGTACGGCGTGATTCTACGGGGGATCGCCCACTTCGCAAGCCCCTCCGTCGGGTAGTGGACGCACTTTTTCCCACCTCGCCATCGGCGCTACTTACGGCGACAGCCGCCTCGCCGGCACTTTTGATCACCTATGGGCGAAAACTCGGGGAAATCTGGGCCGCTCCCGTGTGTGACATTGTGATCATCTATGGAGCCTGAGTCGCCCTAAGTCACACGACCGCCGCCTCACGCCCTTCCAAGTTCTACCCCGCAGCCTTCCCCGCAAATCAGGGTGGCGGCCACCGCCCGTTTCGCGTATTTCTTCCCCCCCACGCGAGCGGCAAGGCGGCCTTTTCCCGGCCGCTGAGCACGACCGTGTGCGCGGCCCCGCGCGCTATCCTCGATTCCCCACCCGACCGCATGACCCGCATGGACGACCGCGTCGTCATCACCGGCGTTGGCCTTGTGACGGCCGTCGGCCACGACCGCGAAAGCTCGTGGCGCGGCGTCAAGCAAGGCCGCAGCGGCGTGCGCCGCCTGTGCGACGTGCCGGGCCTCCCCGACGGCCTGCTGCTGGCCGCCACGGTCGAAGACGCGCCGCCCGACTGCCGGGGTGATCGCAACCACCCGCTCGCATTAGCCGCCGCCAGCGAAGCCCTCGACGACAGCGAGCTCGACCTCGACGAAGTCGATCGCACCCGCGTCGGCGCCTCCTATGGCACCTGCGGCGGGCCCACGCCCTGGATGGCCGAAGAAATTCGCCGCCGCGCGCGGATGACCGCCCCGGTGCAGTGGTGGGACAACATGTATCTGGCCTCGCCCGCGGCCCGAGTGGCGGACAAGCTCAAGCTGCTCGGCCCACGGCTGTGCAACTCGACCGCGTGCGCCACCGGCACGATTGCCACCCTCAACGCGTACAAGGCGATCCGCGACGGCCAGTGCGACAAGATGATCGCCTTCGGCGCCCAAACGATCCACCCGATACTGGCCGCCGGCTTCTACAACATGCGCGTGCTGGCCAAAGCCGACGACCCCGCGGCCGCGTGCCGGCCGTTCGACGCCAATCGCAGCGGCTTCGTCATGGGCGAGGGCGCCGCGGCCCTCGTGCTCGAGCGGCTCAGCGACGCCCGCGCCCGCGGGGCGCGGATCTACGCCGAGATGCTCGGCGGCGCCCTGGTGAGCGACGCGACGCATGTCACGGACCTCAGCGTCGACAGCACGCCGCTCACGTATTTGCTCGGGACAATGCTCCGTCGGTCGCGTCTGTCACCCCGCGACGTAGCTTATATCAACGCGCACGGCACGGGCACCAAACAAAACGACGCCATGGAAACTCGCGGCATCCGCGCCGCCTTCGGCCCCGCAGCCAACGACCTTTGCCTGAGCACTGTGAAGGGCAACCTGGGACACCTGGTCAACGCCGCCGGCGTCGTCGAACTGGCCATCACCACGCTCGCCCTGCGTGACGGCTTTGCGCCGCCCACGGTCAATCTCACGCACCCCGACCCTGAATGCGATCTCGATTGCGTCCCGCTCGTCGGCCGTCGCCGCAAATTCGAGCACGCCGTCAAGATTTCGATCGCCTTCGGCGGACACCTGGCGGCGATCGCCCTGCGGCGGTGGAACGGCGCCGGCGAGCGCTGCGAACCAGCCGACGCCGCCGAGCCGGTGCGTCTGGCGGCCTGAAGGGCGCTCCCTTGGCGGTCCGCTGCCGCAATGGCGCACGCCGAGCTGGCGATGTTAGCCAAACAGGGCGCCCAACGCCGCGTCGAGTTCGGCGCTCACCTCAGATTCGTCCTTCGACGCGCGGTCCTCACCCGCGGAGTGATCGACGCCGAATACTCGTTGAATCTCCGGCAGGCGCGAAACACGTTGCGGTAGGTGCTCCAAGACAAGCAGCGCCCGATCGCGATACGTCTCGGGCAGCCGATCGGTGGACGCCGGAGCTGCGTTGGCGATCCGCTGAGCCAGCGGCGCAAGCGACGTCAGCGACGGCGGAACGTTCCCCGCGGCATTGAGGCGAGTGGCGACAGACGCCGACGAATTCGCTGACGCTAACGCGTAAGACAGCGGCGCGTGAGCGACGAACGATGCCGCGGCGCCACCCTCCGAATTGCTGGCCTCCGGCGCATACGACACTCCGTAGTTGGCCTTCCACACGGCAAGGTCGAGGCCATCGACCACGCCGTCGCCGTTTCCATCGGCCGGGTACAAGGAGCTGGAAACCGCGTCGAGAATGCGGAAATTGTCGAAGTACGCTGTGCCAGCGATCCGCTGCGAGGGCTCCTCAAGCTGGGCTGCCAGCGCCGCAATGTCGGCGTCGGTCAGCCGATCGAGCTCGACTCCGGCAACGCCCAAATCGACAAAACTACTAGTCCCCAGCGCTTGACCCTCAAAAAACACCGTGAACTGGTCCGAGTCGAAGTCCAAGAGGAGAGCGAAGCTGTGCCACACGTCGGGCGACGCCGTGACGCCGGTTTCGACGAGCACGCCATCGCCAGACTGCTGGTACATCACATCGAGCGTCGTCGCGTCAACGCCAAGCGAGCCAAGGAGCCCGATGGGCCCCTCGCCGTCATAGGCCTGCACGCCAAAAAACGGGCCGAAGGCTCCGTCCACAGCCTCGGTGGCCGTCACGCGCATATCCCATTGCACGAGCACCAGCGGCCCGAACGCCGACTGTTCGCCCAGCGGCACGCCCCACCAATTGTCGACGTTGCGGAAGCGATCCACTTGCACCGCTTGACTTCCCGAGGCAACAACCGAGGACTGCACCACGGCCGTGCCGCGGCGCGGCCCCAACTGCACCCAACCGTTCTGTTGGTGCAACGGTCCGGGAGCGTAGTCCTCAAACCCCAGCGAATCGAGCGGAGAGGGAGTGGCGGCGCCGCCCGTGCCGAGCGTGCGTTGCCATGCGAGAAAGTCGGCGCCGTCGACGATCAAGTCGCGATTGTAATCGCCCGGAATTGCCGAAGTCGCCGCGATCGAGATTTGATAACTGCCCGTCGGGCTTCCAGGAACCTCCACTTCGACGACGACCGGAAGTTCTACGGATTCCGAGGCCGGGGCCTGTTCGACCGCCATTCCGATCACCTCGATAAAATACGCGCCGCGTTCCGTCGCGGTCCACGAGACGCTCACGGACTCTCCGCCGCCAATGCCCACGGCCACTTCTGACACGGCGTCCGACGCCACCACACGCACTCTCACGCCCGACAATGTGCCCAACGCGACTTCGACGCGATATTCAACGTCCGGCACGGACTCGACGGCAAACCAATCGGCGTCGCTAGAACGCTCGATGACGCCGTCCGTGCTCGAGGGAATCGCTAACGGCGTGGCATTGAGCGAATTGTCGCCGTGGTCGTCGTCCCCCGTGACGACGAGTTGATAGTCTCCGAGTTGGCTGCCGGCAGTCGTGGCCGCTTCGAGGTAGTACAGGCCGTCGGCCGGCGCGGTCCAAAGGATGACCGGCGATGCGCCGGGGGCCCCGCCTGCCACAGCCAATTCCGTCAGCCCATCCTGTCCGACGACCCGCAGCACCGCGCTGGACAGGGCTCCCAGCGTCATTCCGAAACTGTACTCGACGCCAGCAAACGCCTGAAAAGAAAACCAATCCGCATCGTCTTCCAATTCTAAGATGCCGGCGCTGACGCTCGGATCAGTCGTCGGCGTCGCGACAGCGGCGGCGTCGCCATGATCGTCAGTCACGTCAAGCGACAGGTCGTATGTGCCCGTCTGCAATGGGAATCCGCTGACCGCGATGAAGTAAATGCCGGACGACGGGGCCGTCCAATCAATGGATGACGCCAACCCGGTCCCGCCGTCATCGTCTTCGAGGAGAACGGTTTGGCCATCTTGAGCATAAAGCTGCAATCTCGAAGCGCTCAGGGTTCCCGGCGCCGCGACGAACTGGTACTGCGCCCCCTGCACGGCCGCGAAGGCATACCAGTCAACGTCTTGAGGCGCCTCGATCGCCGCGCTCACGGTTGCTGGCAGCGGGACAACTGTGGCATTGGGCGCATTGTCGCCATGATCATCCTTGCCCAAGATCGTTAACGCATATCCGCCGATCGATTCTGGCAGCTCGCCGACCACGACGACGTAGTATGTGGCGTCCGCGGTCGCCGTCCAATCAATAAGCGCAAGATCGCCGCCGCCGCCCTGCAATACGGTTGTTCCGTCAACGTCGACCACCATGAGCGCGACGTCGGTCGGCGCCGTTGACGCCGCCTCAAACCTGTATTGCACGCCTGCCAGCGCCGCGAATGAGAACCAGTCGGCGTCGCCGGGGGTTTCGAGAATGCCAACATTCACGCTGGGATCCGACGTGGGCGTCGCCGTCGACGCCTCGTTGCCGTGGTCGTCCTCGGCGCTGAGTGCCAATTGATAGGAGCCTTGCAGGGCCCCCTGGCCGCGAACTTCGAGAAAGTAATCCCCATCCACAGGAGCGGTCCAAACAATCGTCGAGCCGCCGCTCGCGCTACTGGCTTGACCGACCGCCAGAATCGTTGTGCCGTTGCCGTTAATGAGCGTGAGTGCGGAATCGCCGAGCGTGTCGACCGTGACCGCGAACTGATAGGTCGCGCCGGCGGCTGCGGAGAATCGAAACCAATCCACGTCTCCAGCCGGAAAAATCGACCCCTGAACCTCGCCTGGGACGTTGATTGCCGTAGCGTGCGCCGCGTCGTTGCCGTGATCGTCGGACTCGATGATGGCGCCGCTGAGCGAAATCTCAAACGGACTCTCGTTCGCGTCGTTGCTTGCGAACGAGGCATTGCCGGCGTACGCGCCCGGATCGCTGCCGTCCTCCAGGCGGATTGTGAAGTCCGCCGTCGAGAGCGGAGCGAGCGAAGCGGGAAAACCTTCGGCCGCAAATCCTGTAGGAAGGACGATATCTCCCAGCTCGAGCGTCGTATTTCCGTCATTGTGCAGGCGAAGCGTCCTGACGACGTCGCCCGTGCCTTCTTCAATCTCGCCAAACTGAAGCACGCCCGTCCCGTCGGCCACCGTGGCGCCTGACGCGACGTCGGTCACATAGATTTCAGCCGCGGCCGCAAGAATCTCCAGCGGCGCCGCAAAGACATTGTTGCTTTCGTTGCCTTCGGTCACTTGATTTCCGTCATCGACCAACAGCCCGAAGTAGTAGGTTCCCGCCGCTAAGTCGGTCGGCATGGGAATTGTGAAGTTCTTTCGCGCAATCGCTTGCCCGGCGGCAAGCTCGTCCGTGACGGTTCCAAGCAACACGTCGGAGGCGTCAATCACGTCGTCGGCCGACAGGTAGATCGCGGTCGTGAATGGTCCCGTAGCCGAGGCGCCTTGATTGGCCAGCGTGAAGTCGATGCGGGCTTGCCCGCCGGGGGAAGCGGTCGACGATTCCAGCGTCGCGCCGCCGGGAATTGTCAGCTCGCTCAAGCCGCCAGAAAGAATGGCGTTCGCCATCGCCAGCACGTCGATGCGACGGTACTCTTCGTGCGTATTAGGGACGTTGTCATCCTCATCATCGCCATCGAAGATGGGAACTCCCGTCTGCTTGATCAATTGCTTAAACTCGGCGACCGAAAGGCGCTCGCCGGAGACTTGAACGGACAATTGCTGCGCGAGCGCCACGAGGCCCGTGACGAAAGGCGTCGCCATGCTGGTGCCGCCGAGCGTTGTCACGCCCCCGCCCATCGCGGCCGCCGCGACGGCCGCCCCCGGCGCGAACACCGTTGTGAGCGTCGGATGCCGCTGGCTGAATGACACGAGCCGATCGGCGTCGGTCGTAAAATCTTGACCTCCTCCGCTCCAGACAAACGGCCCCCCGGCATTGGAGTCCCACACCGCTCCGATCGAGAGCGAGTTGGGGTCAGCCGACGGATAGGCAACTCCGGGAACGCCCTGGTAGCCAAAGAACAAGTTCCCTGATGCCGAAGCCACCACCACGTCCTGGGCCGCCAACGCGGCAATCTCGTCGCTAAGCCCCAGCGCCGGCTTCGTGGTCGGCGCCGCGTTGTTGTCGCCGAAACTCAGCGACATATTCACGCTCACAATGTTGTACGCGCTGACGTTGGCCACGACCCATTGCAGGGCTTCCTCCAGAGCCGCCGCCGATCCGCTGCCGAAGGCATTCAGCGCTCGCAGGTTAATAATATTGACGCCCGGCGCCACGCCGGCATATGTCTCATCCTGGGAGGCTGCGATGCTGGAAACGTGCGTCCCGTGACCGTAGAGATCGTCGCCGCTGCCGCCCGGTTCGACAAAGTCGGCCCGATAGACGATCCGATCCGCCACTCCGTCGCCGTTCGCATCAGGTCCGAAAAACGGATGATCGAGATCGATGCCTGAGTCGATGATTACGATGGAATAACCCGACCCGTCGACGCCGGCAAATCGCAAGTCTTCGCGAAAATCGTTCAGACCGACCAGCGCGCCGGCCTCAATCAATGACGCAGTGGGGGCGTCGTCCTGTTCTGCTCCGACCGGATAGGGGTCGACAAGATGGAAAAACTCGTCCACGGGTGCGGATGTCGTGACCGACGAAATTACTGCGCGAACCATTGGATCCGCATGATTCAGCCCATCCGGAAAGGCGAGGACGGCCCCAGTTGCCGCCGCGCCGGCATCGAGGGCGTTCTGGCTGCTCAGCGCCAGGCGGGGCTCTAGAGTCTCGATGCAGAGAGAACGCTGCAGCCACCGAGCGCGGCGGCGCGTGCAGGATACATGACGGGTCATCGTAGCGGCCGTTCCGGTTGCGTCGAAGGCGTTGGGCCGCTCGTGAAGTCGGTCCAACGTCCCTAGTATTCGTGCAGCGATCGCAGTGTTTGGGATCAGCCGGCCGACCCACGCCGGTCCCACCATAGCTCGTAAGTTTACGACCGAACGCCGATTGGCACAAACATTTTGGCGAATATCGCCGCGAACAAAGCGATGTGAACATGCCGGTCAAAAAGCGGTCAAAACACATGCAGTATGGCTCCGTTCCCAATCACCCTCAGCGCGACGTCGACTGGGCAGAGGAATCGTCAGCTAGCACGAAATGTGCGACGCCCATCGAGAGGCCGATCCGCGAGCATCGCGATACACGCAGTTCTAGACGGTTGCTTGGCGCGACTTCACCGATCGGCCATTGCGATCCGCAGCTGGCCCGTAATGTTGTCGCAGCGCCCCGATCAGCCGCTCCACCAACGGGCTCAAATGCCGGTCCCGCCGCCACATCATCACGATCGTGCGCCGCGGCGCCTCGGTCCCTAGCGAACGGTACGCCAGCCGCCCCGATGCGTCGCGCGCCGCCGCCAGCTCCGGCACCAGCGACGTTCCCTGCCCCAACGCCACCATTTCCTGCACCGTCAGCAGTTGAGCCGTCTTGCAGGTGACCACTGGCAGGCAATTGTTCTGCCGGCAGAAACTGACGATTTGATCGCCCAGACAGTGAATTTCGTCGAGCAGCACGAACGGCAACTCGCTCAAATCGGTGATGGTAATCCGCTTTTTCGCCAGCACCGGATGATTCGGCGGCGCGGCCAACAACAACTCCTCGCTGAACAACGGCTCCACGCGCAGTCGGTTGTCGTCGATCGGCAACGCGGCCAGCGCCACGTCGAGATCGCCCGCCAGGCAGTCCTTCACAAGCTCATTGGTAAAGCCCTCCCGCACCACGAGCTGCGCCTGCGGGTAGTCGGCGAGAAATCGTTGCACGAAATCGGGAAGCAGGTACGGCGCCACCGTCAAAATGGCGCCGATCGACGCCTGCCCCGCCATCCAGTCGTCCGACGACCGGGCGGACTGCTTCGCCTCCTCGATCGCGGCTAGGATCCGCACCGCACGCTCGTAGAGCGACCGGCCGGCGTCGGTCAGCTTGACCGTTCGCCCCAGCCGCTCCAGCAGCGGTCGCCCCAACTCCTCCTCGAGTTTGATGATCTGCTGGCTCAACGACGGCTGCGAAACAAAGCACCGCTCCGCCGCCCGGGTGAAGCTTCCGG
>JBIOVA010000084.1:0-10699 GCA_044867485.1 Lacipirellulaceae bacterium
CCCGCTGTCCAGCTCGACGGCGAGGACATCCCGCTCCTCTATGTGTCTGCGGGCCAGATTAACGCGCAAATTCCCGAGGATGCAAAAGCGAGCGGCGCATTGCCTCGACGCGGATAGCGTGAACGTCGACTGCACCGGTTCGATGCGGAAGGGCGTTGGCAGCGGCTCGCCGAGGCTAGCGATGGGGACCGTCAGCACGCGGCCTGAGTAAACCATCAGAAAATCGTTGCGGGTCGTGGCGAACCCGGTCAACTCCGGCCAAATGCGTCGGCCATCGCCGAGCCGGATCTGGCGATCGCGGCCGCGGTCTTGCTGATAGCTCGTCAATCTCGTCCGCCTCAGAACTTTTTTAGAATAGAGATCGAGCTGTTCCAAGACCCTGCCGTTTTTGTCGTCGATACGCAGCATGGCGGGAATGTACGGCGAAAATGGGAGATGCCAACTCGGATAGGTGTACCGAGCGTTGTGATCTTCTTTCGCCGCCGAATACAGCAAGTACCCGCGCATGACCTGCCAGAACTCGTTGGCGATGCGCGGATCGCTGTCGAGCCGCACCTCCGACCCCAACTGCGCGATTAGCAGCAGTGGCTTGTCGAGTGTCTCGTCCCATAGTGCCCCGTCCAGGATCCAGCCGTCCGCCACGCGCCCGTTGAGCGGCGCACCTTCAAAAAACTTCTTCTGCCGCGGATGCGTCTCGACGGCCTGCAAGTCTGGCAACGTGTACCGTTTACTGCCGTCCGAAGTCGCGGTGACGAGGAACTTGTCGGCCAACGAAGCGATGTTGCCGGGTTGGATCAGGGACTGGCCCAACGTCGAAAGATCGTCGCGCGACAGCCGAACGACTTGCATCGCCGGCGGACCGCTCGACGGCGGGAGTGGCACGCGGCTCGTGTCCGGAATCACATAGACTCCGGTCGCATTCAGCTCCGCCTGCGAAACGCAGATGGGAACCGTCCGTTGGGCGGTCACCTGACGCGTCGCAAGATCAACCACCGCGAGGTGGGTTTGCGTGAGCGGATCGATCGCCCCGTCGGCGGGCGCGTCGGCAAAGTCCACGCCCCACACCACCGCGCGATCGCCCGTCGTCTCATCGGGGTCGCAGCCGATGACCCCAAACGGCACGTCGAGCATGCGATGAAAAACCCCGACGCTCCATGTCTCTTCGTGTTCCGCGCCGCCGCCGCTGAGCTTGACGCGGAACTCGACCCTGCCGACGTCGTCCAGCGCCGGCGTCCACCGCAATTGGTTGTTCTCGATCGTCGCCCCGGTCGGACCGTCGACGAGTTCCGCAACGCCGTCGGGCGCCGCGGTCGTCAGTTCACAGGAGTACGGCTCGGCGACCGTCGCCGCGTCGCCCGGCAAGGCGTCGAGCACCAGGATTGGTTGCTCCGGCAACGGTTGCGTCGGCAGCGGATAAGTCGCCACGCTCCGCCCGGACGTCACGATCAAGCGATGAGCGACGGGGTCGACGAACGCCGCCAGCAGCGCCTCGCTCCATTGCCTCAACATTTGGTCGCGCTCGCCCTCGAAGGATGACAGTTCTTCCGGCCCGATCAATGGAAAGCGCGCAGCGACTTCGCCGTTGTTGATGGACGCAATCACTAGCTCCTTCTCCGCTGCGCCGAACGCCCATGGCGCCTGCAAGAACGCCAGCGGCCGAAACGCGAGCTGGCTGAACCGCCGCCGCAGGTCGGCGAAATACACGTCGCGTCCCAGCGCCATCCACCCGCCGGCGCCATCGACCACCACAGGAACATGCTCGTGCGCGTCCGTTGCCTGCGCCACGATGCGCCAATCATCGCCTGTCCCGTCAGGGCGCGAGAGCCCCGAGCCCACGACGCAAAGTCCCTGGGGGTCGTCGTCCAGCATGGCGTAAACGGCGTTTCCGTCCGCGGCGGCCGCCATCCGCGACACGCGGCGATTCCACGGCACGGGCGGCTCGCGCCCAAGCACATTGAGTCGCGCGGCGGTTTCCGGAGAATGCTCCCCCAGCATTGCATAAACATACGGATCGGCCGCATTGGAACTCGCCGTAAGCGCAACCGGGCCGTGCTCCGTTTCGCCGCTCAGTGAAATCGTCCTCGTCACGCTCAGCGATTCGGCGTCGATGAGCACCAGCGCGGGCGGACCCTGCTGTCCGACGACGAACATGCCGCCTTGGTCCGTCGGCTTGAACGCCACAGAAGTTGGCGTTCCTTCAACGTTCACCAGCTTGGTGACTTCGGCGACGCCGTCGCGCAACTCATTCCGACTAAGAAAGCCAACCGCCCTCTCCCACGCTCCAACGATTGCCAGCCGGCCGTGTTGCGGGTCGTGTGCGAAATGCTCCGAGTAGTTCGGAAGATTGACGAAGACGGGGCCCGCGGCGTCGGCCGCCAGCTCGACAGACTCGACGGCCGCCGTCGACCGCGCCGGTTCGTTCGCGACCTCGACCGGAACGTCCGCTGCTGCAACCTCCGCCGGGGCTGGCTCGGGTGGCGTCGGTCCAATGTCTGGCACCGGCGCTATCGCGGCGGCTTCAACGCCGGCGCGCGGCTCCGGAGAACTCCCACCCATGAAGAGCCAGGCCACCGCCAACGCCAGGCCGCCCGCCGTCGAAACGCCTGCCGCTACGCCAAGGAATACGACAGCAGGTTTGGCCATCGGCGGCTATCTGTTGGATGAGAACCCCATGCGCCGGCTCCTCTCCGGCGATCGGCGCCTGGCGCGCTCCGGCGGCGGCATCCAAATCCGCAAGGAGCAATTGCCACTGGCCGCTGGCTGTTCCATATTGTGTATGATCTTATCCGTCTCGACAACCAAAACTTGTCCCCTTCGCGGCAGACGGCGGTCGTCGCCGGTTGCCGTCGCCGCGCTCGTCGGGGGGCAGTTCGCGAGGAGTGCAATTTGCCATGGGCCAACCCCCGCAACCCAGGAATCAACCGCCTGCCAAGACGGCGCCAGTCGCCGCTAAGAAGCAACCGGAGCCGCCTGCCGCTATGAGCATGGCGACGCGGTTGGCAATCGCCGGCGGACTCACCGTTGGCCTCCTTGTGGTCGGCGGGGTTGGCGTGCTGCTCTTCGGCGGCGACGCCCAGCAGGCCGCGCTGCCTTCGCCGCCATTGCCGGCTCAACCGCCCGTCGAATCGCCGCCACTCGCGCCGGCGACGGTTGCAGAGCCAGTCGCGGAGCCCGTCGCCGAGCCGGCGGAAGTGGCCCTGCAAGCGCCGCCGGCGGCTGAAGAGCCTGCCGCCAGCGACGTGGCCCCGGCGTCCTGGCCCAAGCTCGACGCCGACCCGCGCGTCACCGCCCTACAGTTTCCCGACCGCGTGTGGCTCAGCGTCTACGACCCGGCCGCTGGGCGGCTGGCAATCAACGACGACGCCAAGTCGGCCCTCGCGTTCTACAACGTCGACGACCTGCTCGTCGGCAAATCCGCGGCCGCCGCGTTGCTGGAGACCAAAGGCCCCGTCGCCGCCGCTGCGTACAAGACCTACAAGGGGCGGCGCCTGCTGATCGTCGCCGGAAAAGGCGAATCGGCGATCCGCGTTCATGACGCCAACACGCACGAACTTGTCGGTCAGCTAACGCTCGACAACGACTACTACGTCGACTGGCTCGCCGCCAGCGCCGATCCCGACGACCCCTATGTGTTCTACGCCCTGGGGGGGACGCTCGCCGGCGAGCCGCTGCCCAACGGCGGCCGTGCAACTCCCTACGCTGGGCGCTTCGACCTCCAATCCATGCAGCGGGACGAAACGTTCCGCCTCTACCAAAACGACGACGTCATGGACGCCGCCGTCAGCGCCGACGGCCGGCTCCTCTACCATCGCGGCCCAAGCAGTCCCACGGGCGTTAACGTCGTCCGCTGGCGAGGCGCCCGCTACGACGACGCCCGCGTCGGCCGGCTCCTGGATGAGCACGACGATACGACCGACTACATGCTCAGCCCCTTCGGGGGCGTCGTGGCCACGGGCTTCAACCTGCACGCGGCCGACATGATCGGCGAACCCTACCAAAACATGCCGTATCAGCCCAAGGCGTTCTTCGACCGCCTGCCGCTCATCGTGGGCATTCGCGACAGCGAAGTGATCCTCGCCTCGGCAAACGACTACCGCGAACTCGCTTCCATTCCGCTTCCCGCAGCGTGGTTCCCGCCCAGCAATTGGCAAGATCGTTGGGAACTCGCCAGGCAGGAAACGGGCGACTTCCGCTATCGAAGCGGTCTGATCTTGTTCGACCCGCTCTACCTGGCGGTTTACGCCGACGACGCCCGCCAGTTGGCCATGGTCGTGCTCAACGAGCAGTTGGTGATTGTGCCGTTGGCCAATGTCGACTTGCCCCAGGAACCGAATCTGACGGTGCGAAGCGCCGCGCCGCTCGACGCGTTTGTCGGCGAGGAAGTCGTCGTTCCCCTCGCGTCCGCCGCCGCCGCCTTTCAAGTGGCGGAGTTCTCCGGCAACGCAAAACCCGCCGTCAAGCGCGACGCCCTGCACTGGACTCCTGCGCCTGGCGACGTTGGGCGGCAAACCATCCGCGTGCGGGCCAGCCTGGGGCAGACGTCCCACGAATGGGTCTGGCCGTTCCACGTTTCCTATCGTCCGCTTGAAGTTCCGTTCGACGTGGCGGGACTATCGATGGAGCCCGCCAAGCGCGTTCGCGCCGTCATTTGGGGCTCCACCAAGGAACAAACGGCCAACGAAGCTGAGCCGGCGCGCCGGTTCCACATCGGCGTCGTCGACTTCCAGCGCAACAAACTGCTTGCCCACCGCGAGCTGCCGCAAGAGACATTCACCGCCGCGATGAGCTCGCGTCATCTGTACGTCGCCCCTGCCGGGCTTGATCCCAGCAACCCCGCGGGCTCGACCAGAGCAACGCAGATCGTGAAGCTCAAACTTCCCAGCCTTGAGTCCGAGGATCAAATCCTGTGCGAGGTCCCCACTGGGGGGCTGCATGTGATGGCGGATCGCTACCTGACGCTCGGCGTCACCGGGCGCGAACGATTCACGATTCCGGATCTCAAGCCCGTGCCCCCCGCGGTCATTTCGCCGCACAACGTCGTCCTCTGCCGCCGCGTGCGTGCGGGATGGATCTGGGATTCGGTGCTCTACGACGACACTTTCGAAAGGCCGCTATTGTTGCTCAAACCGACGCCGAGCAACGACGCGAACGATCAACTTTCCCGGTCCCCCGAACTGACCACGGCGACGTTCGAGTTCCCGCAACGGATCGTCTTCGACGACTCGGGTCTCATCGCGGCCACGGTGGAAACGCCTTTCGGTCAGCCGAAGCCGGACCCGCCGTTCATGATTCGCGTGGCCGCCCCGCCCGGACTTAGTTACCTCCGCAGCGGTACGTCGGAGCGAGCCGTCGCCTGGGGCGCCGACTTTATCGCGGCCATCCATGACGGCAAGATCTACCGCGTGCCGTTTGCCGACTTCGGCGTCGCCGAGAGCACTGCACTCCGCTTCGTGCCGCTGCAATCGGAGTTTGTCCTCAACCCCGCGCGGCCGACGCGCGTGCAATACAAGGCGCCGGGCGCCGACCGCTTCCGGCTCACCCTCAGTTGGCCCTCGTCGCCTGAACCCTACTTCGAGGACACGTCTCCCGACGGCAAGTTCACGATCCCTTCCTTGGACGATCAACAGAGAGCCTCGCTCGTTCAACTTGCGCTCGAGGAAGTGAAGCGTTTTCAATGGGACGGCCAGCGGGAGCTCAACATCAACCAGCAGCTCCAGGCCTACCTCAAACAGGCCGCCGCGCAGTACGGCAAAGTCCTCCGCAAAAAGCCGGCGAACGTGCTGATTCCCTTCGTCGCGAAGGTAACAGCTGAAACCGACGCCGGCGAAACGGCGGTGCTCGAACACTCTTATCTGGCCGAGGCGCCGTTTCGCGAAGTGCGCGACCGTCTGGCCGAGCAAGAGTCCGCGTTCTAACCGGTTGCCATCGGGCAGTGACGCACCGCGAACATGAAATCTTCGGCGCTCGCAACTTGGGAATCGGAGCCAAACTCCAAGACGTAGCCGACCTGCGCGTCAACTACGCCGAGCATCCCGACGAGGTCGAGCTTTTGGAAGAGCAGGAAGAGATTGAGTGGCGGCTGGGCGTCGACTACTTTGAGCGACGGGATGCGAAGTAGCCCCAGCCGCCTCCCGCAGAGCTCACGGAGCGGGCCGGGGGCGGGTCAGGGGCCCGGGGAATCGGGGGGCCGCTGCCGCGCCGGGCAAATTTGATGATGCTAATCACCAGAGGAGCAAAGATTACTGCGGCAATGGCGGGGGCGACGACGAATTCGACGAAGAAGTCCATGCCCCCATCATAGCCGGGGGCGGGTAGAATGAGCGGCATGGGCCAGCGGTTTCGGTTTAGCGCCGGCCGTCTACTTTTGGTGACCGCCGTTCTGGCAGTCTGGGTGGCCGTGTTCATCGGCGGCTCTCAGTTTCTTTCCGACAGCAGCACACCGGATTTACTTTTCGCTTGGGCTGCGGAAGTTTGCACAGTCGTGATTCCGGCAGTAGCCCTCGCAGGATTGGCGGCTTCAATTGCCAAGCATTGGGCCGGCGATCAGTCGTGGGGGCGTATTGTGGGGTTGTGATCTTCGTGGCCTTCATCGCCTTCGTATCATGGGTCTCGTGGGATTGAATCCAGCCCTCCCCCGGTAGGACTCGAACCTAGTCTTGCCACATTGCGGACACGTTAGGCTAGTATTGGATTCGTGTCTAAGTCGTTGTGCAGCTCACGGTTATTGGGTGGAAGTGATTGATGTCGCATTGCAACCGTGCTGGCTCCGCATTGCCAATGTTGCCCCCGATGTGCCCCCGAATCAATCTCGGCCGATGCGACCGCCGCGACAAATGCGACCTCAGTGCCTCATGACGTTTCGTCCTTTGCAGCTAAGACCACTTTGCGATCGGACCAAGGAGCGTCAAGCCTGTGTCGTTTGGAGCGTTGCCAACAGGCCTCGGACGGCTCCACCTTCCCCTTGACTGCGGAGCGAATCGAGTGGCAGGATGTCCGCGGCTCGCATGCGGGGATCTCTATTTTCTTTTTGCCCGAGATCGCTCACGGGGACATTCGTCTAAATTCGTTCCCCGCGAATTGGTGGCGGGGGAACCCGCTGACGACTAGACTAGCTCCGTATGCCTTCTGGGTTGGGAGCGAGTCTCTTGAGGCAATCTTCGCCGCGGATTCCGCGTTTCTCTCGTTTCTCGAAACGAACAATGGCCCTCTTCGGGAACGCTCCTTATGAGTCTCTCTCGTCGTCGTTCGTCGCGAGGATCACGTCGTTGTGGGACGCCTCTGCAGAAAAGCCGGCAGTCGAATCGCCGTCGGCTGCGGTTTGAGCCGCTGGAAGACCGCCGGCTGTTGGCCGTGTTTACCGTGAGCAATCTTGCCGACGCCGGCGCAGGCAGTCTGCGGGCCGCCATCACGGCGGCCAACGGAACGGCCGGCGCCGACACCATCGACTTTTCGGTGACCGGGACGATCCCTATCGCGTCGCGGCTGCCGACGATTACTCAAGAATTGCACATCGACGGGCCGGGCGCGAGACTGCTGACAATCGACACCGGGGGAGGCGGCTTTTTTTCTACTTTTCTCATCGACGACGGTAATCTTGCCAGCGAGTTCAACGTCTCGATGAGCGGTCTCACGCTGACCGGCTCCCATAATGGCTCTCCTCGCGGGGCCATTGCGAACGACGAGAATCTTACCATTCTGCGTTGCGTCATTCGCGACAATACGGGGGCGGGTGTTGGCGCGGGCATCCACAATCGAGGAACGCTCCTTGTCCGAGACAGCACGCTGAGCGGAAATATCGGCGATTATGGTGGGGGGATTGCCAATTATGGTTCGGTTCAAGTCGTCAACAGCACGCTGAGCGGAAACCGCGCGAATGTGGCTGGCGGGGGCATCATCTCCTCAGGACCGCTGACCATCGCCCACAGTACGCTGAGCGGAAACCAGGGGGGCAGTGGCGGCGGCATATTACATGGATTCGCGCCACTTTCGCTGATGCACACGATTGTGGCGAACAGTCTTTCCGGAGACGACATCTCTTTCGCCCCTAGTGCGACCGTGCAAGGCTCGCACAATCTCGTTGAGGACGGCAGCGACGGACTGAGCGACACGATCGTCGGCGACCCACTTCTCGGGCCGCTCGCCGACAACGGCGGGCCCACCGATACCCACGCGCTGCTGTACGGCAGCCCGGCCTTCGACGCTGGCGACCCGAGCGCGATTGCCGGCGTGGGCGGCGTGCCCGAGTTCGACGGGCGCGGCGCGCCATTTCGTCGCGTCGTCGGGCGGATCGACGTCGGCTCCGTGGAGGCGGGGCAGGTGGTCGACACGCTCGTGGACGAATCGGACGGCGACTTTTCGGCGGGCGATCTGTCGCTCCGCGAGGCCATCGAGCGGGTCAACGTCGACCCCTCGCTTTTTCGCATCGGATTCGACCCGACCTTGACCGGCGGCGGGACGTCGTCGCCCGCGACGATCGCATTGACAATGGGCGAGTTGCAAATCAGCGGAAACGCGGTCATCGTCGGTCCTGGCGCCGATCGGCTGATCATCGACGCCAGCGGAAACGACCCCACGCCCGCCGCGAACGACGGCAACGGCAGTCGCGTGTTCAACATCACCGACGGGAATGGAACTGCCGACAAGGAAGTCCTGATCAGCGGCCTGACGCTCACCGGCGGCGACGTCAATTCGAGCGGGGGCGGCATTGCAAACGGGGAAATCCTCACGCTTCGCGAAAGCGTGATCGCGGGCAACGCGGCAACTCTCCACGGAGGCGCCGTCAACAACACGGGAGTCTTGGTCGTCGAGCGAAGCACGCTGAGCGGCAACTTTGCAGCACTTGGCGGGGCCGTCGCGAATCTCGGCGAGACGACGCTAATCGACAGCACGATCTCGGGCAACTCCGCGACGATGCGCGGCGGAGGCATCTACAACTTCACGGGCGGGGATCTCACCATTGCGCGCAGCACGATAACCGACAATTCAGCGGGCCAACTGGGGGGAGGACTCTCGGCCCTTGGGACCGTCAGCGTGTCGAGCAGCATCATTGCCGGGAATCACGCTGCGAACTTCGACAATGTGTTCGGCACGCTTGCCAGCGACAGCAACAACGTTCTCTCCGGCGACCCGCTGCTCGGCCCGCTGGCCGACAACGGCGGTCCCACGCCCACGCACGCGTTGCTGCCTGGCAGCCCGGCGCTCGATGCGGCGTTGACGCCACTTTACCACTATCCGCTGAACGAGGCCTTTGAGGACGCGCTCGCTCTGGGCGGCGACCTCGTGCCGCTCGGCGGCGCGCTCACCGGCGAGGCGTACAATTTCGGCGCGAACCAGGGGCTGCAGACGGAGATCCCCATGACCGAGGCCGCTGATTATTCGCTGGAGCTATGGTTCAAGCTCGAGAATGTCAGCGCCTCGTCGGGTTACCAGAAGCTGATCGACTTCAGCACGCCGGCGAACCCCGACGCGGGCCTCTATGTATTCAACAATCGCCTGCGCTACGTCGTGGCCAATGATGGCGTCAGTTTTTTTACAGGAACGCAAATCCTGACTGCCAATACAATGCACCACGTGGTGCTGACGCGGAGCGGCGGCCCGACGGTCGAGATCAACACGTACGTCGACGGTGCGTTCGACAAGACCTACCCCGAGTCGTTCGGGGGCCACGCGCTGGCGGTGTTCAGCGAAGCGGGCGGCGGCGACACGCGCGTCGTCCGGTTGTTTCGCAGCCAAAACGGCTTCGGCCCGCCGGGCGCGGGGGCCGTCGACCGCATCCGCCTCTATGACCATGCGCTCGGCGCCGCGGAGGTGACCGAGGCGTTTGCCACGGCGCCGCTCCCCGATTTCGACCAGCGCGGGGCGCCCTTCGCGCGGCAAGCGGGCGCCAAGATTGACGTCGGCGCCTACGAATTGCAGTCCGCGCCGGCCGCCGATTTTAATTCTGATGGCAGGGTCGACGGAGCCGATTTCCTCGCCTGGCAGCGCAACGTCGGCAAGCCAAATGCCGTGCATGCCGATGGCGACAGCGATGGCGACGCGGACGTCGACGCCGCCGACCTGGCCGCGTGGCAGGCGACGTATGGCGTAGTCAGCACAACGCCATCGGTGGCCGCGTTCGCCGCTGGCGCCGAGTCAGACGCCGTACCGGAAGGGACGAGCGGCTCCTTTGCCGAACTGGTCGACGCGGCCATGGCCCTGGCCAACCTGACCTTGAATGTTGGGAAAAGCGAGTCCCCCGGCCCGGTAGAACAAGTCCTGTTGCCGGTTGGCGTTGAAGAGACGCCTACGTTGAGTTCGGCTTTCTCTGCCGCCGCAACGAAGGAGGACGACGCGGTGCGTGAGAGTTCGCAAGAGCCGACGACCGACGTAGTCGCTTGGCTCTCCGAAAAACTCCTGGAGTCCGTCTTCAGCTAGGAGTTGACTCGTCCAGGCGGTTGCCTGAACTGGGTGCGTCCGTGATCGGTGGGACGAGGCGCCATGAATCCCTTGGTGACGATCAGGTAAGGTCGTTGCGAGGGTCGTTGGCCTCCCCAATAGAGCACTTCTTCCGATGCTCATCTGTGCAAAGCGGACCCGTCCAAATCGAGCTCGAGCCGATCGCTTTCATGTTGAGGCGAGACAAACCCAAGCTGCGACGATCTTCTCGCTCGACTGCGTCCAGTGGGCGTGTCCTGAGTCGTTTAGGCTGAAGCTATGAAAT
>JBIOVA010000085.1:0-26879 GCA_044867485.1 Lacipirellulaceae bacterium
CCGCCTGCAGTTGCAACATGTCGCTGGCCAGGTCGGCCACCGCCCGCTCGGCCGCCTTCTTCTGCCGCAGCCAACTCGCTCCGCCAATCTTCGCGAGCATCGGCTTGGCCTTGCGCCCGCCGACGTATTTCTGCACCAGCTCGATCTTGCTCGTGGGAACGTAGATTCGCGTCCCCTCGGCATACTCCAGCTCCAGATGCTCCTCGGCGCCGCCGTCCTTTTCCAGAAGCTCGATCCCGCGATACCGCCCAATGCCGTGGGCCAGGTGCACGACAAGGTCGCCCTCGCGAAGCTGCAAGAAGCTGTCGATCGCGCGCCCCGAAAACCGCGACGAAGGCCGCGCAAGCTCCGCCGTACGATGAAACAACTCCGCCGCGCTGATCAGCACTACGCCGCCGCCCGCGCGCGCAATCTCTCCGTCCCCCTCCCCCGTGTGGGGAGGGAGTGCGACGCTGGTACTAGGCTCATCCCCCCTCCCCAGCCCTCCCCACCGAGGGGAGGGGGCCGGAGGAATCATCTCAGACGAAGTAACAGGCGAGAGAAACCGAAACCCATTCGCCAACCGCCCGCGCACCAACGACAGCCGCCCCTCCGCCGCCAGCCGCGTCTCGCGAAACACCTCCGCCAGCCGTTCCATTTCGGCGTCGGTCTCACACACGAGAATCACCTGCTGCCCCTCGGCGGCCGATTCCAGTTCGTTCCGTACGCGGGCCACGTCGCCGCTGAACTGCTCGACCGACTCGAAGTGCAAGTGGGCCGTCGTCTCGTACGACCCGGCCGGCACGCCGGAGGCCGTCACCGAGGGAAACTTGTACGCCTCGGCCAGCGCCGTCGACGTGGCGAAGTAATCCCCGGGCCGCTCCAGCCGCCGATGAAAATGCTTCCCCTCCTCCTCGAGGTCCGCCGGCTCAACGAGCATGAACCAACTGCCCGCTGGCAAGTAACTGGCGAAGTGCGTGCGATGCCGTCCGCTGGCCGCGAGCACCGTCATGTCCGCCGCGGCAAGCGTTTCGAGGCTGCGCTGGGTCGCCGCATCGAACGTGCGGACGGACTCCACCTCGTCGCCGAACAGTTCGATGCGAACCGGGTTGAGCGCGTCTGGCGGAAACACATCGAGAATGCCGCCGCGCAGCGAGAACTCGCCGGGCAGCTCAACCGCCGTCGTCCCATGGCACCCGCGCTCGGCCAGCCAGCGCGTCAGCTCGTCCGTGTCGAGCCGCTCGCCGACCGCCACGCGCCGCGTCGCCGCCGTTAGTTCGTCGCCGCTCGGCGTCGGCTGCAGCAACGCCTGAATCGAAGTAACAACAATCGCGGGGACTGTCCCCTTTTTTCCCCCGGGGACTGTCCCCTTTTCTGCTCCTGAGAAAAGGGGACTGTCCCCGGCAAGCCGCTTGAGCAGTCGCGTGCGCTGCCCAAACACCTCGTCATGCAGCACGCGCTCGCCGGCGTCGCTTTCCCACGCGGGCAGCCGCTCCACCTCCGCGTCGGTGAACAGCGCCAGATCGTCCGCCAGCGCGTCGATATCGGCCAGATGCGGCAGCACGACGACCAGCGTCCCCGGGCAGCGCCGCGCCAGCGCCGCCGCCACGAGCGCGCGCGAAGACCCCCAGACTCCGCCAAGCGTCCCGGCCCGCCCTTCGCTCAGGCCGGCCAGAACCTCGGAAAAGCCGCTTTGCGTCTCCAATTGGGCGGCCAGGGACGCCAGCGCCGCAACGCCCGACGTTTCGGCCGCCTCGACCAAATCCGTCGCCACGCGAGGATTCTACGCCGAACGCCGGAAACCGGAAACGCGACCTCGCCATTTCGCCCTCGGTCACTGACCGGGGGCCAATTGCCCGATTACGGCTCGCTCACCTGGATCAGTAACACATTCTCCCGAGGAATCCACTGCTGCGGTTCGCCATCACGGACCCCGTCCAACTTCAGCCACTGGTCGTTCATCAGCACGAACCGCCCCCGGACGTAGTTCTCCACGCCGTTGAAGCTCCCCTGGCGCGGCGACATCCGGTCGAGACCCAGCGAGTCCGCCCGCAGCACGACCGTGCACAGATCGCCGGCCGACGGCGAGAGCAGCTCGCGCTTCCGCCGCGCCGCCCGCTCCGCGTAGTCCGACCAGTACGAAGAGACGCTCAGCCCGACCGTCGTCAGCAGAATGAGCCACACAAGCGTGCGGAGGCGAAGCCCGAAAAGTCGGCGAGGAGCGGCGCTCATGGTGCGCCGATTGTAGCAAGGAAGCGACGTTAGCCGCGACGCGAAGGTCCGCCGAAGCGGAGCGCGGCGCGGCGACAAGGCGCGCCATCCGCCATTACCGCACAAACGCTCCGCGACCGCGTCGCGGCTAACGGGCTGCATGCACTGGCCGTACGCTCACGCCGCCTCGCGGCTCTTCCGCTCCGCCGCCGCCATCGCCTCGGCCTCGACGTCGGCTTGCTTCAGCCCGTACCGCTCTTCCCACAGCCGGGCTTGCTTCATGAACGTGTAGAACGCGCTCATCCACGCCAACTGCAACCCCGCGGCGCCGTCCAGAAAGCCGCGGTGCAACACGTAGTCCCGCAGAAATCTCAGCGGCGGCTGCATGGCCATCCGCAGAAAGCTCGGCGGCCGTCCCACGGCCCGCCACTGCTCGGCCTGGATGCGCGTGTAACGGTCGAACTTCTTGAGGTACTGCTCCCACGTCCAAATCGTGTAGTGGTCCATCGGATGCTTGAGCCGTCCGACATTGCCCGTGCGCACGTGCACCGAGCCATGGTCGCTCGGCCCGTCATAGTGGGACACGTCCCGGCGGAACAATCGCAGCACCCAATCGCGCGCCCAGTCGCCATGCCGTATGGGACGACCCATCAAGTGGTTGGCCCGGCGAATGAAATATCCGTCGCGTGGCGGCTCGCCCGCCAGCAATCCGCGAATCTCGTCGCTCAACGCCCGAGTGACCCGCTCGTCCGCGTCGAGCACCAGCACCCACGTGTGCGTCGCCTGCGGGATCGCCCAGTTCTTGAAGTCCCCCGCGGTGATGTACTCCCGCTCGATCACCCGGCAATCGCCTCGCGAGCGCAGGTACTCCAGCGTGCCGTCGGTCGACCCCGAGTCCGCCACGAGCACCTCGTCCGCGATCGCCCGCGCCGAGTCGAGACAGGGACCCACGTTCGCGCGCTCGTTCTTGCACGTCACCAGCAGCGTCAGGGGCAACCGCATCGCGGGGTCTCCGGCGCCCGAGGCGCACTTGGCGAGAGGAGAAAGGGGATGCTAGGCGATTTGGAAAAAAGGCTCAATTGGAAAGCCGTTGGTTCCATCGGCAGGTTTGTGGTTCACGCGCCACGCGCTAACCCGCATCCACGGCAAGTTCCTCCCAATCGCCCAACACCTCCAGAATGCTGGCGCCTCGTGCCGATACCGCGCCAAGGACGCATTCATTTGCTCTTGGAGGCGCACCCAGCCATGTGGCGAGCACTTTTTTTGGCCCTGGGCGCGTCGAGCTTGCTGCTCGGCGCCGAGGCCCTGTTTATCGACCAGGCGGTCCTCAAACGGCCCGAAGGCTCGGCGACCGTTCAGAAAATCGTCGACCCGCCCGAATGGGCCCCCTGGAGCCTCATGGCCGGCGGCGCCGTCGTCGTCCTGTACTCCTTCACCATCCCGCGCCGGGTAGCGACGTAGGCGTCGAGATGGCCAGAGACCCGGAAGTTGTCACCCCGAGGTTCGCCGAGGGGTCCGGTTTGTAGACTTTCGGCTGGACGCCTCGGCAGACCTCGGGGTGACGTGGTTCCCTCCGCCACGCGCACCGCATTGTCTTCCCGCACTAACCCGTTTACCATAAACGGGTTTGGGACGATCCCACGCTTCGCTAACCTGTCGCGAACCGGAAAGCATAAAATTCGGTCCCTCCCCAATCCCCTCGTAAGACGCGCCTCTCGATCCTCGCCCCTAGCCCCTCGCCCTCCCCATGGCCACCGTCACCAAAAAGCCCGCCGCCAAGACCGAACTCACCTCCGGCGCCGACATCCTCGTCCAGTCGCTGGTGAACATGGGGGTCGACACGATCTTCGCTTACCCCGGCGGCTGCAGCATGCCGCTCCACCAGGCTCTCACCCGGTTCAGCGACCGCCTCCGCACCATCCTCCCCCGCCACGAGCAAGGCGGCGGCTTCGCGGCCCAGGGTTACGCCCGCAGCACCGGCAAGCTCGGCGTCTGTATGGCCACCAGCGGCCCCGGCGCCACCAACCTGGTGACTGCCATCGCCGACGCCAAGCTCGACAGCGTCCCGCTCTTGGCCATTACTGGACAGGTCCCCACCCACGTCATCGGCT
Source organism: Lacipirellulaceae bacterium (assembly GCA_044867485.1). GTDB lineage: Bacteria > Planctomycetota > Planctomycetia > Pirellulales > Lacipirellulaceae > Lacipirellula. The sequence continues at coordinate 4,302 of JBIOVA010000085.1, forward strand.
CCGACGGCTTTCAGGAAACCCCCATCGTCGAAGTCTGCCGCGGCATCACCAAGCACCATTACCTGGTGACCGACGTCAACGATGTTGCCCGCGTGCTCCGCGAGGCCGTCCTCATCGCCACCACGGGCCGGCCCGGCCCCGTGCTGGTCGACATGCCCAAGAACGTGCAGCTCGAGTCCTGCATCCCCGACTACAACGCCCAGCCGATCCTCCCCGGCTACAAGCACGAGTCGCCGCACGCACGCCCCGAGCAGATCAACCAGATCGCTGCCGCGATCAAACGGGCCAAGCGGCCCATCATCTACGCTGGCGGCGGCATCGTCATTGCCGAAGCCAGCGACGCCCTCCGCAAGTTCGCCAAGAAAACCGGCATCCCCGTGACCACGACCGTCATGGGCCTGGGGATCTTCCCCTACTCCGACCCGCTCGCCCTCGACATGCTCGGCATGCACGGCTCGGTGTACGCCAACTACGCCGTGGACGAGGCCGACCTGCTCATCGCGCTGGGCGTGCGATTCGACGACCGCGTCACCGGCAAGGTCGAGGAGTTCTGCAAGCACGGCAAGATCATCCACATCGACGTCGACGCCTCGGAGCTCAACAAGAACAAGCCCGCGCACTTCCCCGTCTGCAGCGACGTAAAGTACGCCCTCGACGAGTTGAACAAGGTCGTCGAGCCGCCCGAGGACATTGCCCCCTGGGTCGCCCAGTGCAAGAAGTGGAAGGCCGAGGAGCCGTTCAAGTACGACCAGTCGTATCAGGGCATCCTCCAGCAGCACGCCATCCGCACGCTCTGGGAACTGACCCACGACAAGGATCCGGTGATCTCCGTCGGCGTGGGCCAGCACCAAATGTGGGCCGCCCAGTTTTACCGGTTCGACCAGCCGCGCCGTTGGCTCAGCTCCAGCGGCCTGGGCACGATGGGCTTCGGCCTCCCCGCCGCCATGGGCGCCCAAGCCGCCCACCCCGGCCGCCTCTGCGTCGACATCGACGGCGACGGCAGCTTCCTGATGAACGTCCAGGAGCTGGCCACCTGCTATTGCGAGAAGCTCCCCGTGAAGGTGCTGCTGCTCAACAACCAGCACCTCGGCATGGTCGTCCAGTGGGAAGACCGGTTCCACCAAGGCAACCGCGCCCACACGTACCTCGGCCCGATCGATCACCCCGAGTGGAGCGGCCAAGGCGATGGCATCGGTCGCCTCAAGCAGGAGGATCGCTATCCCCACTTCGTCGACGTCGCCAAAGGCTTCGGCTGCGGCGGCGCGTACGTCGACAAGAAAGCCGACCTCATCCCGGCGATCAAAGAGATGCTCGCTTACGACGGCCCCTACGTCCTCGACGTCGCCACGCCGTACCAGGAGCACGTCCTCCCCATGATCCCCGGCGGCCGCACGGTGAAGGATATCATCAAGGAGTAACGGCGCCTGCTCCATCCCGTTAGCCGCGACGCGAAGGCCCGCCGCAGCGGAGCGCGTCCCCGCCTCCGCGTCTCTCCAAGTCTTCTCGTTCCCCTCGCATTCGGAGCGGTGCCCCCTCGCGCTGCCCTTCGCGCGAACCGCCATGTACAATCCTCCCTCCTACCGACAACACTCTCGCCTCGAAGCCCAGCCCCGCGTGCGCCATGCCGACTCCCGGTGCAACTCCCGCGGCGCCGACCGCCGAATCCCAGCCGCTCGATCCCGCCCAGCGCCGCCGCGAGCGGCTCATCATCGCCGTCCTCGCCGCGGTGCAGTTCACGACGATCGTTGACTTCATGGTCATCATGCCGCTGGGGCCGCAGCTCATGCGGTCACTACGCATCGACCCGGCACAATTCGGCCTCATCGTCTCGTCATACACCTTCGCCGCCGGCGCCGCGGGGCTGGTCGCCGCGGCCGTCGTCGACCGCTTCGCCCGCCGCACTGCCTTCCTCACGCTCTACGCAGGCTTCCTGCTAGGAACGCTCTGCTGCGCCCTGGCGCCCACGTACCACGCGCTGCTCGCCGCTCGCATTATCACCGGCGCCTTTGGCGGCATCCTCGGCGGCATGGCGATGGCCATCATCGGCGACGTCTTCCCCGACGAGCGCCGCGGCCGCGCCACCGGCGCCCTCATGACCGGCTTCGCACTGGCCACCACCTTCGGCGTCCCCGCCGGGATCGAGCTCGGCACGCGCTTCGGCTGGCACGTCGCGTTCATGGCGCTCGTCGTCGTCGGCTTCCCCGTATTGCCGCTCGCCGCGGTCGCCTTGCCGCCGCTCCGCGATCACCTTCACCACCAGCGCCAGCATCCGCTGCGGCAGGTGGCCGAGAACTTTTCGCACGCCGACCACCTTCGCGCTTTCGCTCTCATGGCCGCCCTGATGATTGGCGGCTTCGCCGTGATCCCCTACCTCGCCGCGTATCTGGTGGCCAACGTCGGCCTCAGCGACGAACAACTTTCCTTTGTCTACATCCTCGGCGGCGCCTTCACGCTCGTTTCGTCGCCGCTCATCGGCAAGCTCGCCGACCGCTACGGCAAACTGCGCGTCTACCGCGTCATCGCCCCTTTTTCCGCGGTGCTGCTGGTGGTCGTCACCTACCTGCCGCCGGCGCCGCTGGCCGTCGCCGCGATCCTCTTCTCGCTGCTGCTCGTGGCCAACTCCGGCCGCATGATCGCCGCCATGGCGATGATCACCGGCAGCGTGCTCCCCAGCCGTCGCGGCGGATTCCTTAGCGCGAACGCCTCGGTCCAGCATGTCTCCGCGGGGCTCGGCGCCTGGATCGGCGGCCTGATCATCGCCGAGGCCCCCGACCACCGCCTGCTCCACTACCCAATCGTCGGCTGGATCGCCGGCGCCACGACGCTCGCCACGCTCTACCTCGCCGGCCGAGTCCGCCAGGCCGAAGCGTACCCTGTCCCCGCCGAGTCTCTCAGCCTCGCCGCCGCCGCCGAAGCCACCTGCGACGCCGGCGAACCGGCCATTGGGTAGTGGGGGCAATTTGCCCCAAAGTCATTGAGCCGCGGAGCTCGCTCCGCGACGCCCCGTCGTAAGCCGCGGAAGTAAAAGGCAATGGCCTTCGGCCAACGATGGAACCACGTGACCGGCTTGTCCCTTGGCCGCAGGCCACTCTCCACCGTAGCCTAGGGCAAGCGCAGCGCCGCCCTAGGAAAGCGCCCCGAATGCACGATCGTTTGGCCGTAGACCATAGTCACCCCAGACGCGACGAGAGGAGCCCGTTTCGTGTGCCATGCTCTCGTCCGCGTGAGCATGCTCGCCGCCTCCTGAACATGCCCACGTCGGCGGCCCTCCGAGGGCATGCCACCCTACGCCGTTAACCTTATGGGCCTCGGGAAAACCGTCGAATTCCGTAGTTTACCGAGTCTCACGAAGATGAATCTGAATAGGACTTTGATAGCAGCAATAGCAGCCCGAAGCGATGGTGATCGAGAAATGCCGCAATTCTCAGTGTTTCTAGAGGTTACGAAAAAAGGTTAACGGCGTAGCATGCCACCCGCCGTCAATCGTCATTCGTCATTCGGATTTCGGATGCCGCTTGGCTACAATATGTAACCGCGTTGCGGTAAGCCTTTAGGAGTCGACGCGGCGTGGAGCGGCGAGCCACCCTACGAACTCGGTCGATTAGGGAGCCGATCGCGGCGACTTGTTGACCTCGAACCGCCGGCCGTTCAAAATCGCCGGACAGGCCACGTCACACGGCGGAGATTCGCTCATGACAAGCATCGCGAGAGGCACGCTTCTTTTTGGAATCGCGCTGGCATCGTCGGCGCCCGCTTTCGCACTCGATCTTCTGGTCAGCCAGGGCAAAGGCACCACGGTTAACGACGCCAATTATTATTACGGCGGATCGCGCTGGCAGGAGCTGACGGCGGAGATCAATCAGGCTTTCGACGTCGTCACGGTCGCCCCGAACCTGGAGAACTTGGCCCAGTTGCTCGCGCATGACCGGCTTTGGCTCGATCAGCGCTGGGTACCCAGCGCCCTCTCGGCCACGGAACTGGCCAATATCGAGGCGTTTCTCGTGACGGGACGGCGGGCCGTCATGATTGGCGAGAACAATGTTTGGCGGACTTGGAACGAACAGATCCTGGGGCTCGTCGGCGGCACCTACGCCGGAGAGGGGCCGAGGACTGTGGTGACGCCGTTGCCGGTCCACCCGGAACTGACCGCCGACGTCGGACCGATCAACTTCGCTCAAAATTCCCACGGCGTGGCGGCAGGCGGGACGCAGCTGTTTACCCAGAACTGGGCGACATTGTGGAACGAACAGGTCGTCACCGTGCTCGACGTAAGCCCGTTCGAGCACGTTACGTTGGCAACGAGCGTCGAGTTCCGCCAGAACGTCGTTCGTTGGCTGGCGGCGCCGGAGCCGTCGGCGGGCGTCTTAAGCTTAGTAGCGCTGGCGGGGGCTGCGCGGCACCGACGTAGGGCGTCTGGGTGTGCCGCCAATTCGTAGATTGGGGCCTCGTTCCGCCGTGTACCCATCATGGTGAAGTGAATTGGCCGCGGCGTGATGTAGATCAAACCTCTTGCGTCTGCGACGCCCCGATAGCCGTGGACGGCAATTCGGGCGCCCTCGGGGTCCTAAGCCCGCAGAGTTGCTAGTTTCGGAGAAACTCGCGGGTGGCCCAAGTTGCCGGTCCACCGGCTACCTGGGCGGCGCAGCCGCGGGAGGTTGCGCATGATCAACCTCTGTCGCTAAGTAACCGCAGACGGCAACCTGGAGCGCCCTCCGCGCCTTGGCGTCTTTGCGCGAGACTCTCAATACCCTCGATCAAGGGACGGTTCTTTTTCGGCCTTGACATCGAGCCGTCCAACGTGTAGTATACAAACGTCACTCAATTCCCGAGCGGCCGGGCGACGCCTTTCGCGTTGACCCGTTACTCTGTTTCGCCGCCGGACACCGCCCCTCAGCGACCGTCACCGGAAACTCCCCGGGACTGTCCGCCATATCCCGCCGGGGACTGTCCCCATTTGCGCAGTCCTCGGAGTAAATGGGGACTGCCCCCCTACGAACCCGCGCGCCCAACCGCCGCGGTCCGGACATCCCATGCGCTTCATCATTCTTCCAGCATCAAGCATCGAGCATCCAGCATCCAGCATCGAATCGTCCCACCCACCCAAATGGGGGAATTATGTCGCCAAAAATGCGCTTCGCGACGAAACCACTCCCGCGTCGAGCAGAAATTACCCAATCACCGCGACACGACGGACGCGACGGACGCGACGGGAATTCGAGGCGGCCGCCGAATCATCGCCGTCGTGCTCGTCGTGCCGTCGTGGTAAAGCGACTCTCCCCTCCTGTCCATTTCTGTCCGCTCGACGCCAGAAGTCACCGGACAAAAATCACCCGACTTTTGTCCCTCCGCCAAGCGTGCGGACCCCGCGATTTCCCGCCTCGCGCCGCCGCGCCGGCGGACAGAATGCTCGAATACTGTCCGCTCTGCGGTGATTTCACGTGCGGACGGAGTGCCGAACAACCCGCACTGCTAGGACACTACCCAATCGCCCCGCCCGTTGCAACATCGCCCCCAAAATCGCAAAATGCGGTGCTCGCCCTGCCAAGGCGGCGCGTACCAGGGCCAGCCGTCGTCCACGTCACACCTGCCGTTCGAGGAGATTTGCCGTGCCTGCCCCCACGACCGTTCCCGCCGCCGCCCCCACCAAGCACAAGGACCTCGTCGCCTGGGTCCACGAAATGGCCCAGCTCTGCAAGCCCGAGCAGGTCGTTTGGTGCAACGGCTCCCAGGAGGAATACGACCGCCTCTGCGACGAGATGGTCGAAGCCGGCACGTTCATCCGGCTGAACCCCGAGCTGCGCCCCAATAGCTTTCTCGCCCGCAGCCATCCCAGCGACGTCGCCCGCGTCGAGGACCGCACGTACATCTGCTCGGTCCATGAGAGCGACGCCGGCCCCACGAACAATTGGATGGCGCCCGACAAGATGAAGGGCATCCTCACGCCCAAGTTCGACGGCTGCATGCAGGGCCGCACGATGTACGTCATCCCCTTCAGCATGGGCCCCGTCGGGTCGCCCATCGCGAAGATCGGCGTGCAGGTCTCCGACTCGCCCTATGTCGTCGTGAACATGCGGATCATGACCCGCATGGGCGACGCCGTGCTCAAAGCCCTCGGCGCCAGCGGCGAGTTCGTCAAATGCCTGCACACCGTCGGCATGCCGCTTGGGGCCGGCGAGAAAGACGTGCCCTGGCCCTGCAGCCCCGATCCCAAGGACAAGTACATCGTCCACTTTCCCGAGGAGCGCGCCATCTGGAGCTATGGCTCCGGCTACGGCGGCAACGCCCTGCTGGGCAAGAAGTGCCTCGCCCTCCGCATCGCCTCGGTCATGGCCCGCGACCAGGGCTGGCTCGCCGAGCACATGCTCATCACCGGCGTGAAGGCCCCCGACGGCTCGCGCACCTACGTGGCTGCCGCGTTCCCATCGGCGTGCGGCAAGACAAACTTCGCGATGCTCATCCCGCCCAAGGAATTCAAGCAAGAAGGTTGGGAGGTCACTACCGTCGGCGACGACATCGCCTGGATCAAACCCGGCGCCGACGGCCAGATCTACGCCATCAACCCCGAGGCTGGTTTCTTCGGCGTCGCCCCCGGCACGAACGAAAAGACCAATCCCAACGCGATGGCCTCGATCCGCGAGAACACCATCTTCACCAACGTCGCCCTCACCGACGACGGCGACGTCTGGTGGGAGGGAATGGACGGCGACCCGCCGAAGCACGCCATCGATTGGCAGGGCAAGGACTGGACCCCCGGCGGCGAAGCCAAGGCGGCCCACGCCAACAGCCGCTTCACGGCCCCCATGTCGCAGTGCCCCTCGGCCGACCCGGCGTACAACGACCCCCAGGGCGTCCCCATCGCCGCGTTCATCTTCGGTGGTCGCCGCAGCACCGCCGTGCCGCTGGTGAGCCAGGCGTTCAACTGGGCCTTCGGCGTGTATGGCGCCGCCACGATGGGCTCCGAGATGACCGCCGCCGCCTTCGGCCAGCTCGGCCAAGTCCGCCGCGACCCGTTCGCCATGCTCCCCTTCTGCGGCTACCACATGGCGGACTACTGGAACCACTGGCTGAGCTTCGGCCGCACGCTGAAGAACCCCCCGCGGATTTTCAACGTCAACTGGTTCCGCCGCGACAAAGACGGCAAGTTCCTGTGGCCCGGCTTCGGCGACAATTTCCGCGTGCTCAAGTGGATCGTCGGCCGCGTGACCGGCAAGGCATTTGCCAGCGAAGGCCCGCTCGGCTGGACGCCGCGGTACGAAGACCTCGACTGGCGCGGCCTGAAGTTCACGCCCGAGCAGTTCGACCAAGTGATGACGGCCGACAAGAACGAATGGCTCGCCGAGCTTGCCTCCCACGACGAGCTGTTCTTCAAGATGTACGACCGCCTGCCGCGCGAAATGCCGTCGATCCGCGACTTGCTGCTGGGCGGCCTGACGCGCACTGCAAAGCCCTAACGCCGCTCGCGGCTTAGCGCGGCGAGTTAGCGAACGAGCAGGTCTGACGGCGCCGCTGCGCAGTCGCACCCCGCGGCGGTGCTGGTCGGCGATAGCTCCGGCCCAACCGCCGTCGGCAGTCCCGGCGGTAGCGGTTCGGCAACGGGGGCAATCGGCTCACCGCCAGGCATTGCCGCTTGCGGCGTCCCCGAGGCCGCGCCTCCCGCCGCCGGCGGTTCGCAGCAATCGCACACCAGCGTGATTTCGATCGGAATCTCGCCGGCCATCCGCTGCTCGCAGCAATCAGCCGTCTTATAGAACAGCAGCGCCTTCGCTGCGACCTTTCGCTCTTTGCTGAAGCTCGACATAGTGATTTCCGGCACTGCGGCTTCCAGCCGTCGATCGATCTCGGCGCTGATCGCCGTCAAATCCAAGCGATAAGCAGTCCCATTCGCCAGCGTGATTGGCTTCAAGTTGACGGGGAACGTCTTGCCTTGGAATTGCCCAAAATAAAAAATCCCCATCGTGATCGTCGCGCTATTCAGCGGCGGAATTGGCGTCTTGAATGTCAGGTCGATGGCCGCTGGCATCTTGGATCGGAATTCCAATGCCGTGGTATCTGGCGAAGCGCATTCCGCGTCGAATTCGAGTTTCTTCGTACCTGCCGAAAACTCCGGCGTGGCCGATCCAAGCAGCTCAACGCGCTGCTGCAATGTCGCGACGGCTTTCTGCAAGTCCGTCTCCACCTTAGGGGCCAGCCGAGAGTGAACGGGGATATGGAGGTGATTTGTGATCCCATAGGGCGTCGCCGCATAAACCGCGACGTAGTCCTTACCGTCGACGTTGACCGTATTGACGCAAGACGGGATTGTCACGCGGGCAATCTGCCGACTCACAAGTTGAACGTGCGGGATGCACACGCCGCCTGCGATGATTTTAGTGTCGTGCACGCTGAGGTGATCGCCGACGACGAACACCGTCGTCCCCTGGCCCTCGCAAATGGCGGGAGGCTGCGCCAACGGTCGCACCGCCGGCTGTCCAGCCGTGGTAGTTGGGCACGTGCAAGCAGGACAATTGTTGCATGTCGCGCATTGGCAGTGCTCACACTGCTTATAACAGCCGCAGCTATATTGCGGATCGACGCCCGGCGGCGTGACGACGACTCCCGGAGCCCCGTACCAGCCGATGAGCTGCGGCGCCAGGTCCGTGATGCCCGTATTGAACATCTCGAAGCCGCCCAGCGTGTTTTCGTACGGCACCTGAGCCCGCATCGACTGCAGCGGAAGCTCGCGGTCGAGCTGCTCGACGCGCTTCAGCAGCCGTTCGACCTCGCCTTCCCGATAGCAGTGGGCACATGCGGCGCACTGCGCTTGCGAGTTGCGCATCGCCGTGATGGCCCGGCTGTAGAGGACCGTCTCCTTCATCGTGATGGCCGCGTTTTTCGCATTCGTGAGCCGAAACCAATTGCTCCGAACGTCGAAGTCGGCGTACGGCACAAACGACGGCATCAGCACGATGGCCACGCATTCGCGCATGCCTGGCTCGAGCTGCCGCTTGCGAATGTCCGCGTCGCGCGGCGTTCCATGAATCGACTGCCAAACCGTCCCCAAAGTGCCCGGGACATCGAGGGCTTGAACCCGCGGGTAGAATCGCCAGCCGAACGTATCATGGCCGTGCGAGAATCCCACGGCGGTGCGGTTGAGGGAAATCGTTTGTACTTGCGTCTCCAATTCGCGGGAGTAGTTGGTGAGCGAACTCGCGCTGATCTCGCCTGTGACGAAGCCCAACGCTAGGGCGAATTGCAGTTCCCGGCGGCGGGCGGACGCATCGGCCACGTTTTGGTCCTGTTCGCGCGGATCAATGGCAAACACGTGAATCGGCCAGCGGCACTTCACGTACTCCTGGAAGACGCGCGTGGCGGCGAAGAATTCTTCCGATACCTGACTTTCCGGTTTCGCTGCAGCTTCGGGCAAGAAGAAACTCAAGTCCTCGTCGCTAATCGGAATGCAGCCGCATTCCTTCGCTGTCGCGACTTTGCGGACATCTTCATTGAGCCGGTGATTGAGCAGTGCCGTCTCAACGACCAGGGCCCATGCTAAGTTCTCGAGAACTTCCAGGTGCGGGTCGCTCTGAGATTCGAAATGAAGTTTGTGGATTTGCTCAAAGAAGTAGTCGCGATAGGCTTCAACCGATGCGTGCGGACCCGGTTGACCGGGTTGTGCCAATGTGCCGATCACGTAGGGAGTCACAATCGCAGTCGTCTCTTGCCATTCAGAAACAAATCCGGGGTTGATTGTTTCGTCGAGAGCACCCTCGTTAAAGCTTGTGGGGGCGATCGGATTTTGTTTGACGAGAACGGGAACAGGCTTGCCGCGGAGATGGTTGCTGCGGATCGCCGCCGCGAGGCCCGAGCGAGGATTCGCCAGGTCGTACCAAAGCTGAAGGTGATTGGGCTGCGACAAGAACTCATGCGCTTCGCTGATTTCGGCCTGGAGCCATTTCTGCACATCTAGCAGGTCGACGCGAAATTCCGGCGGCGCCGCGGCTGCATTGCCATTCGCCTGGAAGACCGAGCAATGGGGCTCGCCGCTCCAACGGACCTGTCGGCCTCTGTAAGCCGGGCAGAAGAAGTTGGCGGCGCTGTATAACAAGTTCAAGCCATAGACGCCCACGACTTGCGAAGGCGGAACGGGCTGGCTGGCGCGCCGAGCACGTCCGGAGACGGCAACCGCGGTGCTCGAGGCGCCTAGTTCCATGGCGTCTTCGAATTCTACCGGAACGGCGGGCAAGTCCTGGAGCGCTTGGGCAAACTCATCAAAGACGCCGTCGATTTCGTTCAGTAGGTCAACAGTCTTGCCAATCTGAGCCGCTCTCGCATCGCGCAAAGTGCGCGCTGCATTCGCGTCGGTAGCTGAGACGCCGGGGGGCGATGGAACCACCGGGAGCACTTGTTGAACGGCACGCTCCTGGGTTCGGATGATACCTTCGGCAAGCATTCCTCGAACCGCCTTGGCCTCGCCGCTCATGTCCTGCATGCCCATTGAGATGACGGCAAATACAAGATTTCGTTGGGCCAGCGCAACGTCGTTCCGGTCCGCTGTGTTTCCGAATCGCCTGATCTTGTCCACAAATTCAGCAATATGGTCGGCCGCAAATTCAGGCGTGGCGGCAATTTCTTGAAACTCCGTCTTGATGCGTTCGTGACGCGTTGGATCTTCGAGCGCCTTGGTGATCGTAGGAAACTTGTTGCCAGCCGAGCCCGCAAAGTAGACCTCCATTGCCTTTTGGATGACAAGCAGCGCCATGGGATTGTTTAGCACGTCCGCGACGATCTTCGTGACCTCTTGTTGGTCTGCGTTGTTGTTGAAGAAGCTCCATTGGGTGAAAGCGCGCTCCGCTCGCTCGAGCGCTTGCGGCGCCGAGCGAACTTGATTCCACCTCGTCAGCAGATCCGGACGTTCTACTGTCTTCACGAGCGGCAGACTAAGTTGGTCGACCAGATCATTCACAGCCAGGTTGCGAAACGTATTGGGCAAGAGATCGTCGCTCAGAACCGGCGTGCCCGTGATCGTAATCTCCGCGCCCCACCCCTCGCGCGTCATCTTGCCAGGCAGCATTGAGACGGGGACGCGGACGAGGTTCATTGCGTAACCGGGCGAATCGCTCGTGTCGTCGCCCTCATTGATCCGACGCAGCTCATGGAGGTGTTGCAGATAGCGAGACATTTGGTCCAGAAAGAGCGTCGGTTCAAGAGAAACGTCCTTCGGAAGCACGATGTCCTTAGTCTCAAGCTCAGTCTCTGGAGCGCTAACGGTTGTGGCTGCCGCGGACGTGGCCGTCGAGGTCGCCGTCTTCGCGTCGACTTGAACCGACGTTGTAGCGGTTCCTGGTGACTTTCCATCAACGGCCGCGCTCAACGCAAACGCCTGGGACAGAAATGAGCTGTCGGACTGGGCGATCGCAGCGTTGATGCTGGGACCGAACTGATTGAGCCGCTCGAACATCATCCGCTCGTACTCGTCGCGGTGCTTGGTCATCCGCGCCTCGCCCCACACGTCGGGCTGCTTCGCCACAATCGACCCGTACTTGTCGATGTGGTGCTCCAGCCAGTCGATGTTCTTCGCCAGCTCCTCGACAGCGTCGTCTTGGCACATCGTTTCGGGCGGCTCGCCGTGGTACCACTTTTCGTACTCCAGGCGCCACAGCCGCCCGAAGAAGTGATCCGCCGACGCCGGCGTCGCCGCCAGCGTCTGCAAGACCATGCTGGCGAGCATGAGACAAACAACGTGGGCTTTCCAAGCGCGCATGGGTCGACTCCACGATTCGTTCGAGGACGCTCAACGGCCGCCGAACAGGGACGGCGAGCGATCGGCGGCGGGCGGCTAATTGGCGGGCGGTCAACGGGCGGGGAAATGCAGGTCTCGCGGCGCGATCGGCGTCGCCGAATCAACCGGCGCCAGCACGATCTTTGTAAATGTCCGCATAACCACTGTGACCTATCGGCGGTCGGCGTCTGAACCTTTGAGGCTAGCCGCAATCTTCACGAATCGCTGATGGAAACGCCCCAATGGGGCCGAGGCGCCGCCGCGCCCCGCGACAGCTTGGGCGCCGGCTCTTCCGGTTAAGAGGACCTTGCGGGCCGGTATCCCCACGGTGCGTTGCGGGCCTGCGACCAAGCGGGCACAGCGCCGCCGCGGCGGTTTTGACTTGAGGGGCTGCCAGCGTAGGGTTTCCCTGGGAAGCCGCGGCGCGGCCTCGCCCGCGTCCAGGTTCGCCCACGCGTCTCACGCAGAACCGCTGCCATGCCCGCATCCACCTCAGTCGAACGATTCACCGCGGTGATGAGCACCGTCGTCGCCGTCGCAATTCTCAGCGCCGCGGTGACCGCTCAGCAGGCCCGTCCGCGGCGCGGCGACGTGCTCGCTCGTCTCGAATCGGACTTGCGGTTCCAGTTCGATATGGCGTTCGGCCACGACTATTCGTTGCACCAAGCTCATGTGCGAGGTCTGGAGCGAACGTTGGACGCCTGGAGGCGATCGCCGCAGTCCGAGGACGATCACCGCCTCCTGGTGATCTGGTTCCGCGATGCCATCGTCGCGTCGATGCCCGGCCGCACGAGCAAGATGCCGCGCCGGCCGGAATTCGGCGTCAAACGCCCACAGCCGCTAACGGCGCTGGCGACGACTGAGTCCGATTCGCCGCCGACCCGCACTGATTCTAAACCGCCTGGCCAGGCAACGATTGCCACGGTCCCTGAGCCTAAAGCAGAACTTCCCGAACTGCCGACCGTCACGCCGTACGACCCCGTCGAAGTCGCTGACGACAACACGGCGAGCTTACCGGCCGCCGAGGCAGCCACTCCATCCATCAACGCGCACGAGCACTCGGTCACCGTTCCCGCTCACCCGCCTTCGTCGCCAGCCGTGGTTCGCCCAGTCGATCGCGTGCAACTCAACCTCGAAGAGCTCAACGCCCGAATTCGCGGCTACCACCTGGGACTTGCCGAAGTTGAAGCCGAAATCCTCGCCGGCGGCGACCTCTCCGGAGCGAAGCTTGAGCCGTTGGTGGCCCAGCTCGAGCAGCTTGCCGTCCAGTACCAATTTGTGGTGCTTTACTACCAATCGCTGACGCCTCGCGAGCGACGAATCGTCGCCCCGCCGCGGCCGATGAGCGAGACGGTGCGCCTCGTCGAGCAGCGGCTCATTGACGACGACGGCGACTTTCTCAACGACTTCGACGCCCAGCAGGGGGCCAACCGCACGCTTTCCGAACGGCTCCGCGCCCTGAACGCCGCGGCGCGCGACGCCCGCTAGGCCGCCCAAACGTTCGCGGACGGCCCAGCTTCGAGACGTCCCTGCGGCTTGCCGCGTCGGAGGATCATCTCAAGCGAAGACGGCCGAGACAAACGGCCCGCTATTCCGTCACGCAGCTGATGATCATCTTTGGAGATTCGCCGCACCGACTTTAGATCATCTTTGGAGAGAATCGCCCCAAATTGGGCCATCTGGCCGGCATACTACTTTTGATCATCTATGGGGCGCAGGATCGACACGTTGGGCACGCCTCCCTGCGCAGCGTCTGCTTGCCAGCCGCCTGCCTCGCTCGGTAGACTTGCCGGTGTGCGGGTGTAGTTCAATGGTAGAACGAAAGCTTCCCAAGCTTTAGGCGAGGGTTCGATTCCCTTCACCCGCTTTGGAGGCGCGCCGCGCTGGCTCAGGGTTGAGCGGGCTCGCTCGGAGCCTTGGCGCCGCCAGGCGCGGGATCGGCCGGCGCCGGGTTCGCCGGCCGTTGACCGGCGGCAGGCAGAGCCGCGGCCCCCGCGTCGGCAGGCGCGGGATCGGCTGCTGCATCCGCTTCTTCCTCCGGCGGTCGCCAACCGCTGTCGACGACCAGGTAGCCCGCCCAAAAGAACGGATGCTTGGCGGTCAACTCGACGGGGTCCTTGCCGGCCTTTACGCGCAGCTCGGCCGCTGGATCGACGGGCGTTTCCATCGCCAACTGCACGCTGCGTCGCCAGGCGCCGCCGGCCGGCGCGTTGGGAAGTTCCTGGACAAACTCCCGCACCAGGTCGAGAGTCGATTGCCCTCCCACGCGCCATCGGCTCAGGAGCAGCGTCTCCGCCCCGGCCGACATGAGACTGCAACTAGCAAAAAACAACTCGTTGCCAGGCGCCGCGGCCCCCCGGCGACGCGATGGCTTGCCGCCGCGTTCCGCCAGCGTGTGCATGCCGGGAAGCAGAATGCGTTGCGGCCCGTCGCCGGGCAGCGCAAGCCACTGGTCAAGCATGCCGACCTGGTCCGCCCGATCGATCGGCAGCGGCGACCAGGCGAGGGGATCAACGCCCTCCGCATTGACGTCCGCCAGCACGACGAGGGCGTCGAGCAGCGTCGCGAGCGTCGGCGAAGGAATCTCGCTGGGCGCGTCCAGCGGAAACGCGCCCGGCACGGCCGCGGCCAAGGGCGCCACCGCCGCGGCGCGTTCCTCCGGCTTCTCCCCTGGGACCATGTCGCCGGCGAGCAGTCCGGTGCGCTGCACGCGGCGCCACCGGCCGGCGAAGCTGAACGCCGTTCCGACGGTCGGAGCGTAGCGCACCTCGGCAAACGAAATCAACGGCGCCACTGCGTCGCCGTTCTTCACCGCCAGCGCCTCGAACGGCACGTACCACGCGATGCCGTCGGGCACGACGATCAACTCCTTCATCGCGGAGGGCCCCAGCGATGAACCCTCCAACAATCCCGCGTAAAGCAGTTCGGCCGACTTTTGCCACTCGCTCCCCAGGAGCGTCTCCGTCGTCATCTCGCGGTTCGCGTCGTAGTTGCCCAACTCTCGCAGCAGCTGCGATACCGGACCCGCTAGCCGAGCGCTGGGGCCGCAGTTCCAGTGCGTCACGGCTTTGGAGGTGAATAGGAAGCCCAAGAGCCCATCGGGCGTGTCGTGATACACGAGCACCGCCTGCCCGGGCTCCAAGGCCGTTTGTAGTTCGGCCGCCGTCATGAGCGGCGGGAAGGCCTGCTCGGCGGCGACGGGCGCCAGCGCCACTTCACCCAACCGCAATTCACGGGCGTTGGTCGCCGTGGCATACCTCTTCCACAGCTCTGACGTCGTGCGTCGGGCGTCGTCGTCCATCGCAGGGAGCCAGGATTGCTGGAGCTCCTTGCGAAGTCCGTCGGCCGTCTCGACGGCGTCGGCAAACTCAGGAAACCGAGCCCGCAGTTCATTGCGACGCTGCCCGCCTTGGCGGTCAAGCGGGCCCGCCGTCGTCGTCAACAGTTCGCGCACCGCGGCGAGCCGGCCGCCCCAGGGCAGAGCATTGTGGAACCGCCGCCGTTTGGCGCGATCCGTCACTTCGACGGCGGCGCCCATGTTGCCCCGCTCCAGCGCCGCGATCAGCCATCGCTGGAACGCCTCGTCGTGCGGCGTCTTCATCACCGCCATCGACTCCAGCAGGTGCAGCACCGCGTCGGCGGGCGTCGGGTCGGACAAGAGCAACTCGTACACTGCCGGCGCCGATCGCACCGGCAGCGACTGGGCGTCGAACATCGAGTTGGCCAGGCCGATCTGGAAATTCTGCAGCGACATGACCATCTGGCCTTCAAGCGCCGTGGCCAGCTTGGCCGCGCCTGCCTCGCGGCCGCGGCGGTAGTCGAGCTTCGCTTCGAGATACAGCGCACGATTGCCGAGCGGCCCGTTGCGGGCGTCCTGCAATTGCGACTGCCCGGCGGCGACGGCCGCGGTCGCATCGTCCCAATCGCCGGTCGTCATTAGTTGCTCGGCGATGGCGAGATTGATCCGACAGGCGATGTGATCGAACCGCTCGCGGCGCGCCCACTCGGCTGCCAGCGGCAGCGCCGGATTCACGCCGACGGAGCCGCTCGCCACTTGGTTCAACTCGCCGAGGCGAAACGCTTCGTCGATCACTCCGGCGTCTTCGAACTGAAAGGCCGAGTAACTTGCCTCGGCCAGGAGCCGTCCCGCCGTTTCGGAGTCGCCGGCGTCGAGGGCGATCCGGCCCTGTTCCAGAAGTGCGAGCCCGGTGAGCGGGTGATCGAGCTGCCCGGCGACGAGGGCTCCGCGTTCGAGGAATTGCAGGGCCTGCTCGGCTTCGCCGATCGCGGCGTGGGCCATGCCTCGCTCGACGTCGACCCAAGCCGTCGACCAGTGATTGGGCGGCGCCGTGCCGGCCCGCGAGAGCGTCAGCACGAGGTTCTTGGAAATCTGATCGAACGGCGCGAGCGGGCCTAACAGCTCCCCGCGGCGGCGAATCGCCAGAGCCGAGCAACGGACCACCTCGCCCACATTGACAGGCCACAGTTGCGGCCCTTGCACAAGGCCGCCTTGCTGGACAGCCCGGGTATTGTCGATCTGCCCTTGGGCGACGCCGTAGGTGTCGGGAAAGTCGCCCGGCGTGGCCTGGCGCCCGCTGGCTCCCCAGGGGGCGACCGATCGCGCGAGTTGCGTGCTGGGTCGCGGCGCAACGTCAAATTGCACGCGCAGCATCCAGCGGGGATATTGCAGCAGCAGCGAGCACGCGAAATCGAACTGCTCCAACGCCTGCGCCGGCTGACCCCATTGGTAATAGGTCTCGCCGAGCATGGCGTGGTAGCAAATCGAGTCGACCCAGCGAATCTGCCCGTTGGGTCCGAGCGTCTTGACGGCGCCCGTGAGCGCGCGTTGGAACGTGCGCTGGGCGTCGCGATAGTCGCCGCGATAGAGTTGCTCGACGCCGGCGAAGTACGCCCGCGACGGGATGGAATTGCCGAGCTGGGCGCAGGCCGTCGGCGCCAGCGCCCCGAGCGTCGCGGCCGCAACGATTGCACTGGCCCCAGTGCGGCGCCAGCGTACCACTGCTTGCATGTCTCTGCTCCGGTGAAGCGTCTCGGCGCGGCGGGTCCTGGGCGGGGCAAGCCCGCGAGCGCTCGTCGCCATTCTATCAGTTTGCTTGCCAGAGGACGATTTTCGCGGGGTTTGCCTCGCAAATGGCCGAGGAAACGGCCAGCGTTCCCCGCCACGCCGCTAGCTCTGCCGGCACGGCTCGGCGCCGTCGATTCTGCACACTTTGTGAAAGTTTGCCGCCTGGGTCGCCGATAACGGTTGTACGAGTCGCGCGAGCCGAGCCGACCCGGCGCCTCCAGCGCGCCACTGGTCGATCCGGCAACCGCGCACTGCACACCGAACTCCTCGCAGGAGCCGCTCTCGTGAATCTCACGTCCCCCCAACGCCGCGGCGGCCTGTTCATGGGCTTGCTGCTGATGGCGGCCTGCACGGCCTCGACCGGCTGCCAGGTCGACATCGCTGGCCAGACGCTGCCAAGTCCGTACCACCTCAAGGACGACGTGCAGTACTACGCTCCTGGCCCCGAGTTCAAACTGTCGAACGAGGCGGCCGCACTCGCCGAGCAGCGCGCCGACCAAATCAGCGAGCAGCAGCGGCCATAGAGGTAGGGTAACTAGTGACTGGTGATCGGTGATCGGTGATCGGTATGACGATCGCCAACGACGAATTGCTAGTCACGGGTCACAAGTCACCGATCACTTTCTCTTCCGGCGGAGGATGGATTTTCGCCGCTCGGCGAGTCGTGGCAAGGATTGCGACGGTTCGCCGGGATCAGGGGGGACGGCGGTCGCCGCGGCGACCGTCTGAGAGAGGCAGCGCCTCTGGCGCGCCCTTTCTCAGACGGCGCCGTCGCGGGACCGCACGGGGACAAGGCATGAGGCTTGAGACCTGAGGCTTGAGACTTCAGACTAGGGTCTCAAACGGTACGCCTCGCGTCTCAAGCATCAAGCATTCCTTGTCCCACGCCGACCTCATTCACGCGATTCATGCCAGCGGGCGCCAAGCGGTGATCGCCGTCACGGGCGGCGGCAGCGGGGCCATCAGTGCCCTTCTGCAAGTGCCGGGTGCGTCGCGGACGATGCTCGAAGCCGTCGTTCCCTATGCCGACGCCGCGTTGGAACAATGGCTCGGCGGGCAGCCCATGCAGGCCTGCAGCGCACCGACCGCCCGAGCGATGGCCATGGCGGCGTTTGCGCGCGCCCGGCGGCTGGCGCCGCTGGTCGATCCGCAGCGGCTCGTGGGCATTGGCTGCACGGCGAGCTTGGCGACGAATCGGACCAGGCGCGGCGACCACCGCATCCATGTCGGCGTCCAAACGGCGCGCGAGACGGCGTCGCATTCATTGCATTTAGAAAAGGGCCGCCGGGACCGCGCCGCCGAAGAGTTGCTCGCGACCGAGCTGGTTTTGTGGGCCGTTGGCGACGCATGCGGCGTCGACGCGGGGACGGTTCGTGAGACGCTCGTCGCGCACACTGCCGGGGAAGCCGCGGGAGAGCCGTTAGTCTCGGAGCGCGAGCGAGCGCCGGCCGCGCTCAGCGAGTTGATCCTGGGCACGCGCCGCAGCGCCGTCGTGAAGCGCGGCAGCACGAACAACATTTTCGACGAAGCCGGGACGCCGCCGTTGCCGGTCGTGTTCCCCGGCGCGTTCAACCCCCCGCACGTCGGCCATCTGCGGATGGCGGCTGAGGCGGAGCGGCGGCTTGGCCAACCCGTCGCGTGGGAACTTTCGGTGGCCAACGTCGACAAGCCGCCGCTTGATTTCCTCGCCATGCGCGAGCGCGTCGAAGCGCTGCGTCGCGAGGATTCCGCGCGGCTGATTGCGATCACTTCCGCGCCGACGTTCCGAGAAAAGGCTCGCCTGTTTCCGGACGCCACATTCGTCGTCGGCGCCGACACGATCGCACGGATCGCCGACCTGCGATACTACGGCGGCGACGCGGCTGGTCGAGACGACGCCCTCGGGCAAATCGCGGATCGCGGCTGCCATTTCCTGGTATTCGGTCGGCAGGTCGGGGACCAATTCCAAACGGTCGCCAACCTCGACTTGCCCGCGAGCCTCCGCGATTTGTGCGACGAGGTCCCGGCCGCCGAGTTTCGCGAGGATGTGTCGTCGACGGAACTCCGTGGCGCGGACGGGGTATAACGTCACGCGGCGAATGGCCCCCCGGTCGCTGACCGGGGGCTAATTGGTACAATGCAGGCCCGCCGTGCAGTGCACTCATTCCTCGCTCCATCGTCCTGGAGTTCTATGCGTCCTCTCATCCCATCGCAAATCGCATTGAGTCTTTTCGTCACTTGCCTTGCTTCGCAGTTGCTCGCCGCGGACAACTGGCCGCAGTGGCGCGGGCCGCAGTCCAATGGCGTCGCCGCCGATGGCGATTATCCGGTGACGTTTTCCGCCGAAGAAGGCGTCGCCTGGAAGGTCGAACTGCCGGGTCTCGGGATGTCGACGCCGGCCGTGTGGGACGATCGCATCTTCGTCACGTGCGGGATCGCCGGGCAGGATAGCGTCGTCGCCTACGACTTCGGCGGGCAGGAACTCTGGCGGAAACAGCTCGGCCCCGAACGCCCCGGCAAGAACAACCATGCCAGCGGCAGCAATCCCTCGCCGGTGACCGACGGCGAGCATGTCATCGCCTATTTCAAGAGCGGTACGCTGGCCTGCTTCGACCTCGCCGGTGAAGAGCTTTGGAAAATCAACCTGCAGGAAAAGTACGGCCAGGACACGCTGTGGTGGGACCTCGCCACGTCGCCCGTGCTGGCTGGCGATCGGGTGATCGTCGCGGTGATGCAGGACGGCGACTCGTATCTCGCGGCGCTCAACGTGGCGACGGGCGACGAAATCTGGAAGCAGCAGCGGCAGTACGAGCGCCCGCGTGAATCGGACCAATCGTACACCACGCCGCAGTTGGCCAACGTCGACGGCCGCGAGGTGATCGTCACCTGGGGGGCCGATCACCTCACCACGCACGACGTCGCCACGGGCGAGCTCGTATCGCAGTACAGCGGCTTCAATCCCGACGATCAGGCGATGTGGCGCGTCATCGCGTCGCAAGCCATCGGCGATGACGTGGTCGTCATTCCGTACGGCCGCGGCGGCCTGTTGAGCGCTATACAACTGCAAGGACCGGGCGAATTTGCCTCCAAATTCCTCTGGGAGAAGCGAGACCTAGGCTCCGATGTGCCGACGCCGGTGATCGACGGCGAAAAGGTGTACCTGCTCGGCGATGGCGGCCAAATCACGTGCCTCGAACTCCGCTCGGGCGACGAGATGTGGAAAGGCGCGCTACCGCGGAATCGCAACAAGTACTATGCCTCGCCGGTACTGGCCGGCGGCAAGCTCTACTGTGCCCGTGAAGATGGCGTGATCTTTGTCGTGAGCGTTGCCGAGGGGTTCAAGCAACTGAGCGAAAACGATATGGGCGAGAAGATCATCGCCACCCCCGTGCCTGTGCGAAACGGACTCCTGATCCGCGGCGAGCAGCACCTGTTCCGCATCGGCGGCGACGGCGCCAACGGCGGTCAGCCTGCGGGCTGAGTCCGCGGGGTTTGTCTTACGCCGGCTGCTCGGCATCGGCGGTCAACTCAATGAGGCGCTCGCCGCGGAGCACCTCCAAGGCGAGCGCCTGGCCTGCAGGGACGAGGCCAATGACCCGCGTCAGCTCATCGACGTTGGTCGTTACGCGACCGGCCGCGGAGACGATGGCGTCGCCAGCTTGCAGTCCGGCCCGGGCGGCGGGACTCTTGGCAGCAACTTCAATGACTTTCACGGCTTCGTCAGCAACCAAGTCGTGTTCGCGCACAAGCGCCCGGGAGAGCGCCACGGTCGTCCCGGTGATGCCCAGCCAGCGACGTCGCACCTGGCCGTGCGTGAGCAGCTCGCTCACGACCCATCGCGCCGTGTTTGCAGGCACGGCAAAGCCGAGCCCCTGGGCCATCGCGATGATCGCCGTGTTGACGCCCACGACGCGGCCCCGCGTGTCGACGAGCGGACCGCCAGAGTTGCCGGGATTGAGCGGCGCCGTGTGCTGCACGATGTTGTCGATCAGTCGGCCGCCGACGCCGCGCATCGACCGGCCCGTGGCGCTCACCACGCCCGTCGAGACAGTCGAACGGAATCCCAGCGGGTTGCCCATCGCAATCACGAGCTGTCCGACGCGCAGGGCGTCGCTGTCGCCGAGCTCCGCGTAGGGCAGATCCCGGGCCGAGAGCCGCACGAGCGCTAAGTCCGAGTGAGGGTCGTCGCCGACCAGCTCAGCGTCGAGCCGATCGCCCTCTTCGGTGACGGCGGTCAACTGACGCCGTCCGCCCGCGACGTGGCTGTTGGTCAGCGCGTAGCCGTCCGGCGTGAGTAGCACGCCGGAGCCCTGTCCGCCACGGTTCTCGCCGCGCGGGCCTTCGACGCAGATGACCGCGGGGCCGAGGGCGTCGACGACGCCGACCACTGCGCGGGAGTAGGCGTCGAGCAGATCGACGTCGCTGGCCGCCGGGCCGTCAGGCCGGGCGGGCTGCGGCTGGGGCGACAGCGGCTCGCCGGCGACAACTTGCCAAATGTGGGAAGGGGAGTCGATTTTCATGAGTTGTTGGGGTGTGAACAGGGAACCGTCGGGGACTGTCCCAAATTTGCGGAGTCTTCGGAGCAAATTGGGACTGTCCCCCTTCCGGAGACGGTTCTCGGATGGGCTCTTAGCGGATGGCTGGGCAATTCTACGCAACGGCTCCGGCGCGGGATCACGGCGGCAATGGCGCGCCGCTGCCGGAAGGGTTTTGCACGCCAGCGCGAACTCGCGCAAGGCGTGCAATACTCGGGCAGGGTCCGATTTGCGCGTGGACGGCGGCTGGTAAGCCGTCGCGCCGCATGGCGTTGCGTCCTCGGCCTCGCGCCGAAGGGATATGCGCCAGGCGCCAATTCGGACCTCGCGACCGGTTGTCGCAGCGCGTTGGGCTCCAAGGAGTTGCGTCGTCTGAGTTCGGCAACGGACGGCGGCGAGCGAAACAGGCAAATCCCCCCAAACATCGAGCACGGCGCACGATTTGCGCGTTTTGCATGTGAGCCCTGTGCACGTGAGGGCTGTGCGCGTGAAGCGGCGCGGCCGTTGCCGGCACGCCACTGGCATTTTGTCGCGAAACGCATTTTTGGCGACATAATTCCCCCGTTTGGGGGGGCGGAAGGCGCGAGGCGCGAGGCGCGGGGTCAACGCTCGATAGTCGATGCTGGATGCTCGAAGAATGACGAATGAAGGAGCGCATGGGATGTTTGGGCTGCGGCGCTGTCGGAGCGCAGGGCGAGGCGTGGAACAACGGGCGCGGGAAGCGAAAGCGCGTCCGGCGGCGGTGCAGAGTTACGGGTCAACGCAAGGCGTCGCCCGGCCGCTCGGGAATTAGCAGACGCATGTATACTACGCGAGTCGCGGCCGGATTTCAAGGGGGGAAATGTGCCACCCCCTCGACCGGAGGCGGTGCTGAACGGCTTCACGAGCCGTGTCGGTTAGAGCAGCGGCAGTAGAAAAGGGCAGTAGAAAAGGGCAGTAGAAAAGAGTAGTAGAAAAGAGTAGTAGGAGTAGAAAAGGGGACGCGAGTCATTTGTCGGAGAAATGACTCCCGTCCCCTTTTCCTTTTCCCCTCCCGACGCGCCCCATCCCCTTTTTTACCCGGTTGGCGGGGATGCCTTGTGCTTTTCGATGTAGCCAGCGTTCCTTACCCATACGCTCCGTCGAAAATCTGCACCGATTTGATGCACAAAACAACGGTTGGAATGAGCCCCTTTCGGTCGCTTGGTGCATATCATAACGTCCTTTATGATGCATCAAACTCG
>JBIOVA010000086.1:0-14299 GCA_044867485.1 Lacipirellulaceae bacterium
ACCTGACCTACTACAATCTCGAACGCCGACACAGCTCGCTCGGATACCTCAGCCCCATCCAATTCGAAGCCCTAAACAACGCCCCGAATTAGCGAGTCACACTGTCCGAAAATTCCCGAGCACCTCATCTCTCTAAACTAAACGACCGGTGAATGGCTGCGGCGTTCATAGGGCTTCGCCTACGGCAGTAGTGTTCAATTCGAGGATTCGAGTGACATGAAAGGCTATTACCGCGTAATGCCGGGCCGCAAGTGCATGTACGGGGCCGAGTGCTTTGCTGGAGGATTCATCGGCACGACTTCGGAAGAAGAGATGAATGACTTGGTAAGCAAGGAGAATGCGATCTCGTCCGAACCGAAGTGAACAATGCTTTGCAGGTTGATTTCCGTGAATCCCCGAGTTGCTGCACGTAATGGGGTCTGACTTGTCGCCAACTGGGTGCAGGCCAGCGGCGTTGCTGCTATCGTAGAAGTAGAAGGACGCGCAAGCGCCCAGTCGACCACACTTAGCCGCGCTCCGTCCCATGTCTCAGGTAATTGCGGACGACAAGTCGCCGTTCGACGCATTGTGCAAGAAATTCGGCCTGAAGTATCAGGCCATTGACCAGGCGCGGAAGCAGTCGGAGCATAAGCTGGGCGAGATGCAGCGCGCCCTCGCAAGCGCGGGGCTAAAGTTCGACGACACGACCGTGTCGTTAGTTGTCTTCGGTTCGATGGCGAGACGCGAATGGACAAGCGGCAGCGACGTTGATTGGACGCTGCTCGTTGATGGCCCGGCCGACCCGCAACATTTTCAACTCGCCACTGACATTCGTGCCGCCCTGGAAGGGCATGGTTTTGGGGAACCTGGCGCAACGGAGACGTTTGGATCGCTCGCTAGTAGCCACGATTTGGTCCATCATGTGGGCGGTCTGGACGACTCCAATCGGAATATGACTCGCCGGCTGCTGCTCTTGTTGGAGTCGCGAGCCGTCGTCAACGAACAAGTGCGTCTTCGAGTCTTGCGAACCGTGCTTAACCGCTACATCGTGTGCGGGCGCGGCGTTCGCGAGAATGAAGAGTCCAAGTTTCGCGTTCCGCGATTTCTGTTGAACGACGTTGTTCGTTACTGGCGCACCATGTGCGTGGACTACGCCGCCAAGAAATGGGAGCAATCCAACAAAAAATGGGCATTGCGAAATGCGAAACTGCGCGTATCGCGCAAGATTATTTTCGCCAAGGGCCTGCTGCTCTGCTTTGATTGTGAGCTGTTCGCAGCGGAAGAGCCGTGGCGTAGTTTGGCTCCGCCTCCGGGCGCAGACGGAACGCTTCTCGAAGAGCGGCTTCTCGCAGGCGCGGAATGGGTTACCGAGCTTACCCCACTCGACGCGCTCAGTCGAGTGCTGTTAGCGCAAGATAATGGGGGGCTGGCTGAACCTATACTCAGCCGATACAACGCATTCCTCGAATTCATGGACGACGCGTCCAATCGCAAACATTTGGAAGAGCTGACTTTCGACGCTGCTGTGAACGATGAACGATTCACGCAAATTCGCCATGAGATCGGTCGCGAGTTTGGCGAATCGCTTGAAGAGCTATTCTTTCGTGGTCCGCAGCATCTAGTCACGCTCACCCAGAAGTACGGAGTCTTCTGATGCGAAGAATCGGATTCTCAACCGGTGCATTGGCCTATGGCAATTTTCGCTGCGGGATCGAGTTGCAGCGAATCGATGGCGTGTCGGCCATCGAGCTGTCGGCGCTTCGTGAGTCGGAGTTGGCGGAACTGATTCCGGCAATTCCGTCGCTGGACCTCGGCCAATTCAAGTTCAAGTCGTTTCACGCCCCCAGCGCGCTCGATGAGCTGACTGGAGCGCAATTGGTTGAACGGCTCGCGCCTGTCGTTGCTCTCGGCCTTCCGATTGTTGTTCACCCCGATATCATCGAGGACGCGGACTTCGCGGCTTGGCGCTCGCTGGGCGGCAGCGTGTTACTGGAGAACATGGATGGCCGCAAGCCGGTGTGCCGGACGGCGCAAGAGATGGCGTCCTATTTTGATCGATTGCCGGAGGCGAGATTCTGCTTCGATATTGGGCACGCGCGGCAAATTGACCCAACGATGAGCGTCGCGGTCGAATTGCTCCTGCGCTACCGAGATCGGTTGGCCGAGGTTCACATCAGCGAGGTGAACTGGGAGTGCAAGCATCGCGCTATCAGCAGTGCGGCGGCATCGGCATTTCGCCGCGTGGCACAATTGATCCCAGAGGCGACGCCCATCATTATCGAGTCCGTGATTCGGCCCGAAGCAATCGCCGACGAGTTGGCGATGGTTCAATGGTGCTTGGAACCGACGGCAACGCCGATGGAAGCGCCGTGCGCCGCGGTCTAGCTGCATCGGCCCGATGAGCAACGCATCCCAGTAAATCGTCGCCAAGGCGTGGAACTTCGCCCATGTGCTGCGTGACGACGGTCTGTCGTACATGGCATACAGCCTTGCGCAAGCAAGTGTTTCTGTGACCCGCCGGCGTTCGGCAGTAGCGTCTCGCAGCAAGCGCTGCTAGGGATCGAAGGCGGTGCCGCCCCCTCGGCGCCTTTGCGTGAGGCTCGTGAGGCCCCGAATCGATGGGCGGCCCATTCTCCTTCTTGACGTCAGGCCGCCGATCGTGTAGTATACAAAAGTCCCCCAATCCCCGAGCGGCCGGGCGACGCCTGGCGTTGACCCGTTACTCTGCACCGCCGCCGGACGCGCATTCGCTTCCCGAGCCCGTTGTTCCACGCCTCGCCGTGCGCTCCGCCAGCGCCGCGGTCCGGACATCCTCTGCGCTTCGTCATTCATCCAGCATCCAGCATCCAGCATCCAATCGTCCCCACCCGAATGGGGGAATTATGTCGCCAAAAATCGCGTTTCGCGACAAAGCCCCGCCCAACGGCACGGGGAGTGATACCGTTTGTCCGTACACGACGCTGCCAGCGTCGTAAGACCACGGACGACGCTGGCAGCGTCGTGTACGAGGCCTGCGGTCGAGGGGAATCGGTATCACGACCGCGGCACGCCTCGCGCGCCACGAAAAGAATGCGCCCCTGGAGAACGACCATGCCCGCCTCCGCCCCCTTCGACCTCCAGCCGACAGTCTCCAGCTCGCCACGGCGAGTCGCCTGCGGAGACCTCCAGCCTTCCCGTCCCCGCCGCCAAACCGCCAGTCGGAATGATGTCCACTGCGACGTCGTGCGCGAGCGGACACAAGTCGCCCGAATGATGTCCCCTCAGGGATCGCTCTCACCCTGCGATTTCCCGCCTCGCGTCCCAACGCCGGCGGACAGAATGCTCGAATTAAGTCCGCTCCGCGGTGATTTTCAGAATGGTCGGCATAAAAGTTCGCTCCGCCCAGGCGGACTGGCGGAGTTATCCCGCATCCGCCGTCTGCTCAGCCAGCCACGCGAGATACGCGGCGCTGCCGGCGACGATGGGAGTGGCAACGATCTCCGGGCACTCGTACGAATGCAGCTCGCGGATGGCCGCCTCAACGGCGGCGAATCGATCGCTTGTCGTCTTCGCGAGGCACAGCCACTCGTCGGCCTGCTCAACCCGGCCCTGCCAGCGATACACGCTGCGCACCGGCCCGACGACTTGCACGCAGCCGGCCAGACGCCGCTCGACGAGCGCGGCGGCAATCTGCTCCGCGTCCTCGCGGCTGCCGGCGGCGGTGGAGACTTGGAGGAAGTCGGGCATGGCAACATCATATCACGTCGCGTGACCGTAAAACTCCTTCGCCACAAGCTCGCAGTGCAGCGGCAGCCAATGGCTGCGCGTGTAGAGGGCGTGGCCGAAAATGTGCAGCAGAGGGAACCGCACCGGGTCGGCGTAGTCGACCAACATTGTTGCACCATCATGGTGAACGCGCGAGCCGGCCCGCATTCGTGTGAGCAGCCAGCCCGGAACGTGGCGGGCGAGGATGCGCCTCATGCGGCGGTTTGCAGCCAGCGTGCGGAAGGCGAGCGGAAACGGCGGGAAACCCGAGCCGGCGATGCCCAGGTGATGCACGAAATCGCCATGCAACGCAGTCAGCACGCCGTGCAGCCGCGGCGGGTACGGCGCCAGCCAATGGCGCTCGGGATCGTGCGGCCGATGGCCGACGAAGTGGAGCAATCGCGAGTAGCCCGCCGACTCCCAGCCGTAGCGAATGGGCGTGCCGAACGTGACCATGTCGAGCGCGACGCGTCGCAACGGATGCGTGGTCGAGGTGAGCAGATCCTCGACGCGCTGCCATACGGGAAAGTCGATGCGCGCCGAGCGCCACCGCTGGTAGAACGAACGAGCGGCGTGGAAGAACTCGCGCCGCGTCGCGCCGTCGCTGCCGAGCAAGTTCGACGCGAGGGCGAAAATATTGCCGCCGTGACTATGACCCCACAGGAGAACGCGCGGCGGCACACCGCGCGATCCGCTCCCCTCCCCTTGATGGGGAGGGGTTGGGGGAGGGGTGTCGCGCCGTGTACCCGCGCCACCCCCCTCCCCAGCCCTCCCCACAGGGGGGAGGGGGCCGGAGGGGGATATCGTCGCGGCGAAGTCCGCCAACTCGTCGATCAGCCGCACGGCGCCGTCGGCCCGGCCGATGTGGTGATTCTGGCTCGACCAGTGGAATCGCCGCACCGGGATCGTCCGCCCGGCGCCGGTGCTGAGCGCCGACTCCATCCGTGCGGCGAACGCGGCCGTGTAGTTGCCTGCCTCGCCGAGCAGCAAATCGAACGCGCCCTTGGTGAACCGGCGGAGCGATTCGCTCCCCCGGGGCGCGTAGCGGGCGAGCTCGGTGAGCAGCCCGAGCGGATCGTTGCCGCAGAACGTGCCGTGGACGAGGTAGACGGCGGCGACGTTGGCCCGACCCATCGCCGCGCCCGCGGCCGAGAGCCGCCCGGCGAACTCAGGTGACGACGGCTCGCTCGGCGCTCCGGACGGGAGCAATCGGAACGGCGAAGTGGGGCGCTCGGATCGGTACGCTTGGTGTCGAAATCGGTTCCCCCGCGGCATCGCTCGTGCCTCGCGTATCAAGCCGGCGCCAGGTGTCGGCGTGTGGCGCGATGCCCAGCGTGCCGTTCCACGTTTCGTAAGGCCGGCCGCGGCGTTCGTCGTCCTTGAAAAACGCTAGATAGGTGAGCGTGTCGGCCGCGATGAATTCATGCTCGCTGGGAGCCAGCTGCGTTTGCTCGTACACCCGCCGCCAAGTGCCGCTGTTGAAGTAGGCCTGATGCAAGACATACCCTTCCGCGAAGCTGGCGTCCAGCGGCACGACCTCGGCGTGGTGGGTGTGGCCGTAGACGATGTGCCGGGCGCGGCGGTTGCGGAAGTCCTGCTCGCTGAGGGCGTGCTGGTAATAGGAGCCCGTGTCGGCCCCGCGAAGTTGCCACATCCACTGGGCGATCCAACTGGCCCAGCCGACCGACAGCCGGCGACTGAATTTCAGGGCCTTTTGCAGGCCGTCGACCACGTCGACCGGGCACCACGTGTCGCGGCGGCGGACGAACGGCTGATCGAGGAATTCGTCGGCCAGGGCGTCCCAAACCTTCTTCACTTGCTTGCGCACGGAAGGTTGGGGGCAGCTTCGCTCGAGTAGGCCGTCGATCCACACGGGTACGAGAAGGAGTGGGCGGATGTTGTCGATCTCGCGTAAGCCCGCGAGCGCGCTTTCCGGCAGGTCGTCGGCGAGCTCCCGAGCCACTTGCACGCCAAAGCGGTTGAGCAACTCGATGACCACGACGTCGCCGAGGCTACTGGCGTTGCGATCGCCTTCGTAGTTGAACGGGTCGTACACGTCGCCGTGGCGGGCGAACACTTTGTGCCGCCGCATGGTTTGCAGCAGCTCGTTGTCCTCCCACGCTTCATGTGGAAAGGGGGCGCCAGGATCTGTGGCCAGGCCCATCGGATCGGCGATCTGCCGCCGCAGGCGGTTGTAGTTCTCGCCGGGCAGGTGGAAGAACCAGTCGTGGTTGCCCACCATGTAGTGAACGGCCACGGGAACTTTGTGCTGCTCGCGACTGGCCGGGCGGCCGTCGCGCGTGGCGGCGGGCACGGCGACGCCGTGTTGGGCCAGCTTGCGGAATTCGCTACAGGCCTCATCGTTGCGGCGGAGGATGTCGGCGGTGATGCCGGCGACCGCCTCGAACAGCAGCGGCGAGTCGGCATCGTCCCACGGGCGCACGCCGCTTTCGAGCCACCGCGTGGACCGGATCACGTCGAGTACGTCGCCCAATAGCACCAGGTCGATGCGCTCGACGGGCCGATAGCCGCCGTCGCGACGCTGGGAGGCGCCGCAGGCGAGGTCGACGAGTCGCTCGCTCAAGAGCTGGAAGGCGCCGGCCGAGATCGTCGAGCCGCTCGTGCCGTCGGTCAGATGCAAATCGCTGATGATGACCAACATGGCGAGCGGCTCGAAGAGGCGGCGCGGAATCCCTTGCGCGTGCACAGCGCGGCGCCGCAGGCGCGGCATCGCTGCGTGTCCATCCTCTGCTATCGGCAAACTCTGCGCGGCCGGTTGAGGTTTGTTGCGCGCCCGTAAGCTATGCCGTCGGCGCCGGCGCCAGCATAGGAGCACAAAAAAGCCCGCCGACGATCGCTCGCCGGCGGGCTGCTTCAGGATCCGAGGAAGTTGATGGCTGCCGTGGGCGTTTAGTAGACGCCCACGCCCACGCTGACGCCGGGGCCGTAGAACCCGGGCCCGATGTACGGACGATAGTACGGCCGATAGACCGGCCCGAACGCCGCCCGACGCGCGACCGGGTACGGCGGCAGCACGACTCGGGCTGCGACGCGCCGCACGGGCGCAATGCGCCGCACAAAAATGCCGGCGTCGGCCTGGGGCGCAGCGCTAACGGCGAAGCCGCCGAGCAGCACGGCGAGCAGGCTAATTCGTTTGAGGGTTGTCATGACTCGAAATCCTCCTCTGAGCATGGGCGCCGCTTGGGGGCGATCCCTGGGGCAGGCGTCAGGTTCGCGCGGCGACCCCATTATACCAAGGCGTGAGGAGGCAGGGGTCTCTGGAGTCCGTTCGCTGCCAAGTCCTCATGCCACAGAAGGCTAAACGCACGCGGCGCGGCGAATGTTCTGCGATTTGCAGTAACTCGTTGCGGCGCAAAGCATGTGGGCACGATTCGACGTGGCGAATAGCAAACCGCCTGTCGGCTCTTGCGAGCCGGCAGGCGGCGCTAAGTCGTTCGCTACCCGCACACTCCTGGCGAACGACGTGTTTTCAAGTTGACGGCAGTTGTGGCGCCCCCTTCGCGAAGTCGCGGACGGCGGGCCACGATCAGTAACCGACGACCACCGAGACGCCGCCGCCGTACATGTACGGCGCGCCGTAAATCATCGGGCTGTAAACCGGCGTCACGTACGGGGTATACACGACCGGGCCGGGGACCATGACGCGGCGTGCCACCGGGTACGGCGGCAGAACCGCACGGGCCGCCACGCGGCGAACCGGCGCGACCCGCCGGAAATAGATGCCAGCATCGGCCTTGTCAGCTCCGGTGCACACGCCCGCGATACCCAGGACGGCGACGGTCAGAATGCGCTTGAACATGATTAGTTTCCCCTTCGCAGGTTGGTCTGCGAGCAGCATTGGTTGCGAAGTGCTTTGGACGGCTGCTCTCGTTCTGCTAAGGGGTAAACGCATTCACTGTGCCAATTGTCCGGAAATTGTTGGCATGTCTTTATTTTCCAATGACTTACGAACATTTCGTGAGGTGATTGCCCTGATCAGAAAAGTTGGCGTGCAGTCATTTAGAGCTCACTTAACAACCGATTTGATACCGCAAATGCGCCGCCTTTGTGATGACATACGAGGCACTCAGCGACCCCCGCTCCCCGCAGCGCGGCGAGGATGCGGGGTAGCGGGGGCCGTAGATTGGAGCGCCGCGGACTTCAGAAGCCGATCGACAAGCTGACGCCGGAGCCGCCGTAGTAGCGGCCGTAGCCCGGATAACCGCCATAACGAGGTCCGTAGTACCGCGAGTAGCTTGGACCGTAGTAGGCACGGACGGTGGTGCGCGACGGACCATAATAGCCGCCGCCGTAACCGTAGCCGTAGCCCCGCGGAGGGCCGTAGTATCCGCCGTGGTAACCACCGCCGTGATAGCCTCGGTTGCAGTGGTCGGCGTTGGCAGTGCTGGCTGTGCCGGCGACGCCGAAGCCAAGTGCGGCGATCGCGGCGAGCGCAAACAGACTCTTGCGAAACATGTGTCCTCTCCCTGGGCGCGTAAGCGGCGCCCGCGTGAACGAGATTTGTCGCGAGCTCGCGCGGTGCGCCGCGCATGAGGAGCTCAAGACGCTGCGAGGCACTACCGCACGCGCGATGCCAAAGGCTGCATCTGTGATGGAACCAATTGCCGCGTAAGCGGATGCGGACTTTGACGGCGCGCGAGTCGAAAGTATCGCCTTGAAACTTTCGCCGTCGAAGCGACGACACTCGTCATCGAAGTCGCTGCGCCGTCGCGCGCGACGGCGCGTTTTCAGCGTCGCGTTATGCCGGCCAGCGAAGGCGCTCCGCAAACTCCCGTGACGCAAGTTGTGACGGCATTGCTGGGACGCGCGCTGCCGACCACGTCACGACGCTCCGAGCCGCTGCTTGATCTCGGTGAGCTCCTCGCGCTGCGGCAGACGCTTGTAGTGCTCATCGAGCGGATAGCAGCCGGAGATGAGGCCGTGGCGCGGGGCGGTCGTACAGTCGCTGAATGTGCGGCAGACGAGCTTGCGCTCCAGTTTGCCCGTGGTGAGCACGTCGTGCGGCAGCTCGGGGTAGCTGAGCACCATCCGACCGAGACCGACGAGGTCGACCCAGCCCTGCTCCACCACGGCCTGAGCGACGTGCGGCAGGTAGTCCTGGAGGTAGGAGTAGCCGGTGCCCACGAGCGGCACGTCGGGAAGAGCCGCCTTGCACTGGCGCACCACATCGATCTGTCGCCACACGCCCACGAGCGGATCCTCGGGCGGTTGGTAGCCGTCGCTGGGGGGAAAGATGGCGGGGCGTTGGATGTGGGGGTTGTAGTAGGGGCTGCCGCAACTGAGGTTGAGCACCGCCACTCCGCCAGCGACAAGTCGTTGCATGAGCTCGATCGGCTCCGACAGATCGTACTGGAGCGGATTTTCGGCATCGCTGCCGAAGCCGTGCTGGTAGGGGAGGATGCCGGCGAAGTCCATGGGCTCGCCCACGTCGCGGCTGGTCTTGTAGGGAACGAAGTCGAACACGCTGAGGCGGACGCCGATGAGCAGTTCCGGCAGCTCGTTGCGGATGCGGTCGATGACGGTGAACAGAACGCGGGTGCGTCCCTCGAGGTCGCCGCCGAAACGGCCGGGGCGGGTGCGGGCGCTCAGTAGCTCGTGCAACAGATAGCCGTGGCAGGCCTTCACGTCGACGAAGTGAAAGCCGACCTCCGCGGCCAGGCGGGCGGCGGCCACGTAGTCGTCGATCAGCCGCTCGAGGTCGTCGTCGGTGAGGACGACGCTCGAGTCCTTGGGATCGATGCCGAACTTGGCGTCGAGCAGCGGATGGTGGTACGCGATCCGCGGCGCCCACCGCTTGTGGTCCTCGGGCTTGCAGAAGCGGCCCGAATGGGTGAGCTGCAGGCCGACGAGCAAATCGTCGACGCTGCCGGCCCCGCCGCCGGTCTGTTCGCAATGGCCGGCGTAGCACTCCTCCAGCAGCGCTCGCAAGCCGGCGCGGTTACTCTCAGTGGCGAGCGTCTGATTGGGGTTGGCCCGGCCGGCGGGCTGGACCGCGGCCGCCTCGCCGCCCCAGATGAGCTTGGCGCCGCTGCGGCCGAAGTGGCGCCAGCGCCGCAGCGTGTGCGCGCTGGGCGAGCCGTCGCGGTTGGCGTCCCAGCCTTCCATGGGGTGAATGCACCAGCGGTTGCCCACGCGGCGGCCGGCGATGGTGATCGGCGCCGCGAGCGGCGACCCCTCGGCGGCGGTGGCGACCGACTCCGCCACAGGTAGATCGCAGCCGAGCTCGCTAAGCCGCAAGCGGAGGGCGGCCACGGAGCGGAGTTGAGCGATCTTGGGGTAGCGGTCGGCGTCGGGCATGGAAGAAGGCGTCAGGCGTCAGGAGTCAGGGGTCGGGGGATCAGACCTGAGGGCTGAGGTCTGAGGCCTCGCTTAGGGTCGAGCCTAGCGGACTCGCGCGGGGAATTCCACGGGCAGAATTGGCCACCACTGTCGGCGAGTCAGAGAAGGCTCTCGAAGAGGCGCCAAGCCAAGGCGCGGCGGGAGCATGGGGGGCCTGTTTCCAACGCCGCGCCGTTGCGCCTCTGTGGTCGTTGCGATTGTCGGATCAGGATGATCGGACGCGGCTGCGGCGGAGCAAGAATGCGACGGCGACGGGGATGGCCGTCCAGGCGGCGGGTTCGGGGACGAGCACGGCCGCGGCATTGGTCACGGTGATGGCGTAGTCAAGGATGGGCACATCCATGCTGAACGTCGCCTGATCGCCGGTCATGGAGATCACATAAGTTGGCCAACCGATGAGCGTCCCCTGCGGGGTTTGGCGCGAGCCGTCGCCCGTGAGACGGAGGACGTCGCCGTCGACGACGAGGGATCCTTCCAGCGGCGGGTGCAGGTCGGGGAAGTACGAAGGGATGACGCCGCCGGTCGGCGGCTGGTCCGGCGGCTGCAGCTCGGAGCCGGTTGGCGTCCAGATGAGATCGAAGAAATTGACGAGCTGATCGTCGAGCGCGACGAGCGACCCTGTGCCAGCCTGCTGATCAAAGGTAACGGTGAACGTACCGGCAATATCGGACTTGGCGCCGAGGTAAGGGAGCCCGCACTCGCCGCAGGACGCGGCGTAGGGGAGCGAACCGTCGGGGACGAAGCGATAGGTGCGCGTCTCGGCGCGGGCCGGGGCGACGGCCAGGTGGATTGCTAGCAGACCGAGAGCGAGCAACGGCGTGATCCGCATTTGGGCGACTCCGAGTGATGGCTGGGTGCGACTTGACCCTTCTAGGGGGGCCGAGTCGGCGGGAGCATGTCACGCCGGAGGAGTCGAGCACGGACCGCGCGGCGGGTTGTGGCCGTCAAGCTTCACGGCCGGCGGCCGTGGCCGTGGAAGGGCTGGCTTTGCGGGTGGAAGCAACCGCCTTCGCTGGGAACAGCCTGGCGGATGCCGCGGCGTTTGAACGCAGCGGCAAAGGCCGCCAACTACGCCTCCGCGGGCGGTGTTCCGGCCATTGCTTTGGCCACTTCGGCGGCCACGATCGCGGGAATTTCTGGTTCAAGGCGCTCCACGATTCGGGTCTTGAGCGTCTCCTCCGACTCCACGACGGTTTGTTTGGCAACAGTGAGTGCCTTGATTGTCTTATCAAGCGCCTCCAGCGCTTTGTCGTAGGCGCTCTTCGCGTCGTCTGGAGGCCAAAAGTACTGTTTGATCGCGCGCGCTAGTTTTATGACATAGTGCCCGTCGCCTGGGCCCTGCTTCGGCCAATTCCTGTCGTAGAAGTACTTCCGCATGCGACATATGCCGGTAATCACCCGCCAGAGTAGATCGACGAGCCATCCGGCGGCGAGCGCGTAATAGACGTAGGTGATGAGCCGGACAACTCGTTTCCATTCGTCGAACGGGAATGAGAAGAAGAGCTTGCTTGGCGCGCTCGCGACAGGATTATTCGCAGCGTTGGCGGTCATTTCATTCACGAGGTCATCGTGCTGCCACTTAAGTACATCAAATTGGCGCCACGCGTTGTCATCATGAAAATCAGCGCACATGAAATTCAAGGCGAGGATCAATACCACGAGAAGGCATGATCTACGATAGTGTTCGAACGCGTAAGCGACGCACGCCACGTTCGCCGCGACGACGAAGGCAAAGAACGTGAGGTAAGCGCCGCCAATGGCTTGCGCGTACGTGTTGAGCTGTGCGATTTGCGACTCGTAGGACATCATGGCGAACACTCCGGCGGCCAAGCTTGACCAGGGGGCGCTGAAACGCGCGGCAAGTATCCACTTGCGGACTGGAAATTGCAAGAGGAAATCGGGATGGGCGCATCGCAATTGCCGCCGACGGCGTAAGATGGCGAGAGTCCGTTGACTCTAGCGGCCCACGGCGCCCGACCACGCGCACCAAGCGAAGCAATGCTCCAGGGCAATCCATTGGGGCGCCGCCTTTGGCTCTGCTCCAGCCGCGCATCTTTGAGCGCAAGCGGTGTCACCGCCCTCGGGCGGTTGGCTGGTCAGACGGGCGGGTTGCGTTTGGACAGCAGAGCCAGGCCCGCGGACAGCAGCGCTAGTCCGATCACTAGGGCCGATCCCGCGACGACCCACCGCCACGGTTCGACGTCGTCGAATCTGTCCAGCAACTCGTTCCAGGTTCGCGCAGCGCTGGCATGCCAGGCGACGAGGATAACGAACGCGGCGGCAAAGAGGAGGCATGCCGCGGACATCACCAACGCGACGCTGGCGGCGATGAGGCGCATGCCCGGATTCTAGCCGGCGAATCCGGGCTGCACACTCAACTGCCCGCAGGCCCCCCGCAGGGCTCGGCGCTGCTAGAATGGGCCGCATGGAACGCCGGTTTCGATTCAGCGTTCGGGAAATGCTTCACGCGACGACCACGGTCGCGATCGGTCTGCCTGCCTGTATGGCGATGACCGCATTCTGGCTGTGGCTCGTCTTGGAGAATCGCCTTGCGGACTGGTTCGTGATGCCGATCGTCGCCGTTGTGGCGTCGGCGTCAATCTGTCTGCTATTCAAGTTAGGGAAGAAGTGACCGTCCTTCATCCACTCCGCCAATGCGAAAGGCCCGGGCAAAGCCCGGGCCTTTCGATCACTGCAGCGCCTCTGCGGCGCGTACCGACGGCGTGTTAAAACCCGAGGCAAGGCTCGC
Source organism: Lacipirellulaceae bacterium (assembly GCA_044867485.1). Taxonomy (GTDB): domain Bacteria; phylum Planctomycetota; class Planctomycetia; order Pirellulales; family Lacipirellulaceae; genus Lacipirellula. The sequence continues at coordinate 12,833 of JBIOVA010000086.1, forward strand.
GTTCCGGGCGCCTGCGAGAATTGCGGACACTCACTCGCCGCCACGGGACGACGGGGCGCCCACTTGCTGCCGCACGCCCCATCGCCACGCCGCCCGCTCGCTGGCGCGCCATCTGCACTCGCAGCCGCCCGCGGCGCGAAACGGCAGGCCAGGCGTGAATTCCAGGACGATTCGATGCAACGGGGTGCGCTCCGAAGGCGAGTGCTGTGGCCGGATTGCGCGTCTGGTGACCATCAAGTACCATTTTGCCAGGGAGATCGACGAGAAGGGCCGGGTCCACCTGGCCCTGTGCCGGGCGCACTACGAAATCGAGTGCCCCGTTTGCGGACCGCGCATCCAAGTAGAGAAGTTTCGCCCGGCGCGCCCCGGCCACAAATACGCTCACACCACCGATTAATCGGTGGTGTGAGCGTATTTGTGGCGGGCGGAATTGAGCAGGCGCCATCGTCAAGCGACGGACTGCCGGCGTCGAAAACAGTCGTCCCGAACGATGAGGCTGGCAAATCCGCAGGCGAATATGAGCAAGCTATCAGCGGCTGGCATCTGAAACCGCCACGAGCAAGACGCGACCAGCGACGCGGCAAGTAATGCGTTGCTCCCTAGGCGCAGCAGCCAATGGGTCGTTGGCATTTTCATGCCCGCAGTCTAGCAGGCTGGGGCGTGTGGAGTCGGGGAGGCCTCTGCGTGAGGAACTCCGCAGTCTTCGGCGGCGCGTATCGGGCGCCCTAAGCGCGGTAGTCTGTGATTAAGCGTGGCGGGCGGAATTGAGCAGTCAGTGCTGCGCCCATGCCGTGTACGCAGCCAGAAAGATCGCAATCACCGTCGTCGCCAACAGCAGATAGCGGACGGTATATCGCTCGGGCATGATCCGTCTCGCGATTGGCGCTGCAACGAACCTGCCCAAGAGCGCCACACCGGCAATCAAGAGAATCTCTTCCCACATGCCCGCAGTCTAGCAGGCTGGGGCGGGTAAAGCGGGGCGGTCTCACGCAGAGGCGCAGAGGGCGCAGAGACGAGGTTGGGTCGTTGGCCGCGTTGGATTCTCTTCTCCCGGCTCCGCGATCTCTGCGCCTCTGCGTGAGGGATGGGACGAGCGCGGACGAGGTAATCGCAACGGCCCAGCAATTGCGGTTTAGTCCTAATTGCCGTAATGGCCAAATACGATGCATGGGGCCGAGAATGCCCCAGCCGCCTCCCGCAGGGCTCGGCCAATGGAACCAGAGCACCAGCCGCCGACCAGCCGATTCCTCGTCACGCTGCTAGTTTGGGCTGTGGCACTAGGGCTGCTGTGGGCGTTGCTGGGGCCACGTTAGCGCCCCGCAGGGCCGGGCGGGTAGAATGGCTAGAGCGTTTTTCCAATTACCGTGCGGAGTATCCGCAGTGTCGGAAGTAGGCGTGGCACTCTCGCGGCGTGAACCGGTCGAGCAGTTCGCCGATGGTTTCTTCGAGGGCGTCGACGGCTCGGGT
>JBIOVA010000087.1:0-3414 GCA_044867485.1 Lacipirellulaceae bacterium
GAGCTCGACCACCGGTTCAAGTCCGCCGCGCGTAGTTGTTGAAATCAGTCGACGTCCTGTGTTAGAGTCAGCCAGTGCACATCCGCGACCTTTCCGCGGTCCCCGTCGATGACTCTTCGATCATCGACGACGATCCGTCGATACCGAACCGCCCAATCGATGAACACTGCATCCTTCGGCGACCGCCGTCCAGTTCGCGTTTCCATCCTCGTCCTCGTCGCCCTCGCCCTGTCGCAACAAGCCGCCGGGCAAGGCGCGCCGCACACCCCCGATCAACCCGCGCCGCGCACCGACGCCAACTCGCAACTCGCCCACGAACAGCTCGTCGCCAAAGCGCGGCAAGGCGGCATCGACGTGTACTTCCTTGGCGACTCGATCACCCGCCGCTGGGGGTGCAGCGATCCACAGTACGCCGAGTTGCTCGCCAACTGGCGGGCCAACTTCCACGGCTGGAACGCCGGCAACTTCGGCTGGGGGGCGGACGCCACGCAGAACATTCTCTGGAGAGTTGAGAACGGCGAGCTCGACGGCGTTCATCCCAACGTGATCGTCATCCTCGCCGGGACGAACAACGTCAACCCGCAAGCGGGCCGAACCGATGCCGCCGCGAAGGCGCAAGCCGCCTCGATCGCGCGCGGGATCGATGCGATCGTCGTCGCCTGCCGCCGCAAGGCCCCGGACGCGACGATCATCCTCACCGCCATGTTTCCGCGCAGCGACAACCGTGCGGCGATGCCGATCATCAACGCCGTCAACGAACAAATCGCCAAGCTCGCCGACGGCCAGCAAGTACGATTCCTCAGCGTCAACGACCGCTTCGTCGACGAGTCCGGCTCGCTGCGGCGCGATATGTTTCCCGACGGCTTGCACCCGTCGGTCGCCGGCTATCAAGTGTGGGCCGACGGCCTGAAGCCGCTGCTCACCGAGCTGCTCGGCCCGCCCGCCGCCGAAGACCACGCCCCGCCCCCCACCGGCGACCCGAGCATCCGCCACTAAGTGATCCGGGCGCCAGGCCCTCGTCCGCGTGGGCATGCCCTACACACCCCTCACTCCCCTCCGACCTCCGACTTCCAGCTCCCAGCCTCACTCATTGAACGCCCGCTCCACCTCGTCGTTCACATCCGTCGACGCCGGCTGATCCCGCCACAGCCACCGCATCATCTCCGGCAGCACCACGCCGCCCGACCTCAACCCGTGCACGCCGATGCTCCACGAGTAGTTCACGTCGTACCCTCGCGCCTCCAGCGCGTCCTTCAACCGCACATTCTGCAGGAACCAGTCCCACGTCTCGTCGTACTCGCCGCCGCGGCGCCGGCCGCGGTTGTCGTTCCGACCGTCCTGCAGAAACACGCGTAGCGGCTTGGGGTCGCTCTCGCGCACGATGTCGGCGTACTTGTGCCCGCCGCGGATGTTCGTAAAACTCCCCACCAGGCTCAGCACCTTGCGGAACTCATCCGGCCGCTCCCACGCCACGGTGAACGCCGCGATCGCCCCCGAGCTGCACCCGCCGATCCCGCGGTCCTCCGGGTCGTCCGAAATGGTGCACGTCTTCTTGAGCTCCGGCAGCAATTCGTCGCAGATCACCCGCGCGTACTTGTCGTCGAGCGCGTTGTACTCCTGCGGCCGATTGCTCCCGCGGTCGCCCCACTCCTCGGCGGTCGCCATCGGCTGCTCCCGCGTGCGGCCCGGGTTGATGAACACGGCAATCATCACGGGAATCTCGCGGCGATGCGTCAGGTTGTCGATCACATGGGTCGCCCGCGCCTGCCCCTCGGGGTTCAAGAACGCGTGCCCGTCCTGAAACACCATCAAGCACGCGGGCTTCGCGTCGTCGTATTGCGCCGGCACATAGACCCAGTAATCGTGTTGCGTACCGGGATACGCCTCGCTCGGCAGAACAAACGGCCCCTTCACCTCGCCGTGCGGCACGCCGTCATGCCGCAGCGAGTCGGGTCCCAGTTTGTAAAAATCGTCGTTGCCTTGCCGTTGAGCCATGGCCGTCGCCAGGTTCGAGAAGCCCAAGATCGCCGCGTACGCCGCCGTCAACGCAATTCGCATGGAAGTTCCTGGAAAACAAGGGAAAAGAGCGGGCCGCCATCGACCCCGCAGGCCGGCCGCAACGCCCAAGCATCGCCGCCCGGCTCCCACGCGGGAAGACTGTGCAATTGTCTATTGAACCTGACGGTCGTCGAAGTGCGTCGCCGCCGGCTCGTTGTCGGCCAACGCCCACAGTCGATCAATACCGAGGCGTCGGCGGGCACACCGCCGCCGGGCGCAATGGCCCGCCCTCGTTATCCCAGCGTTCCGCCGGGCCCTACGGCGCCGTAGGCGGCGCCGCGCTGCCGGCGACCTCGTCGCGAATCCGCTGCCACACTTCCCAGCGGTGGACGGCAATGTGGTGGGACGCCTCAAAGCCGAGCTTCACCTGCGAGCCGCGAATTTCCAGCACCGTGACTTTAACCGCGTGGGCGCCGTCGCGGCGGTCCCCCATGGCGACCGCGTCGCCGCGCCTTCTCGTAAAAACCAACATGCGTACCTCCTTAGTTGGACCGTGCTTCGCTGGCGTTCCACGCCTGCTCCGAAATGACGCCGGCCAGTTGGAACACTTGCACCATCGTGCCGCTGGTGAAGGCGTGGACGACCGCGGCCGGCGCCGTCTCGACCTCGACGGCCGCTTCGCGCACCGCCACGCCTGTGATGCACTGGATCTCCTCACGCAGGACATCGACCGAACTCAAGAAGAGCTGCCGGTGAAACTCTTGAACCTTGGCGGCGCCCTCCGGCGTTTGGGCCACGGCCTTCTCAGCCGCGGACAACGCTTCGTGCAGCGTCACCACCAGCGTGTCCTCGCTCAGCACCGCCGTCACGGACGTTGGCGCCCGCCCCGTGCGCTGACGCTGAGAATCGCTCGCCGCCTGCGCGACGCGCTGAGCCATTGAGGGAAAGGTTTCGACCATCACACCTCTCGTCGCGGTCTCTCGCCGATTGGTCGTTGCGTCATGACTGGGCTTCGAGGACGGGGGCCGGCGCCTGGAGGATCGATTCGGCCAACTCGGTCAATCTCCTGTCCGCGGCGACGTTCTCGTCCAACATCTCTTGCAGCAGGACTGCAGCTTTATTTTGTCCGAGCCGTTCCGCCAGCGTGCGAACGCACCCGAAGTCGGCAAGCAGGTAATGCCCCGTCCGCTGAGCGACCGCGATCAGCGCGGCGTCCATGACTGTTGGCTGGGCGTCCTCGCCAAGGAAGTCCTTGCCCTCGGCGATGAGTCCCTCGATGCCCAGGCAGGCGGCGCCCTTGGGGCCGACCCCCAGCCGCACGAACATCTTGTCCAGGCGATTGACGTGGGCCTGCGATTGGTGGAGCAGGTCGTTAAGCGCCTGGCGAAGCGATGGCGCCGTGGCGACTTTCGCCAT
>JBIOVA010000088.1:0-4429 GCA_044867485.1 Lacipirellulaceae bacterium
GTGGTTCAAGCCTCCCCTCCATTTCCCCAATCCCCAATCCGCAGTCCCCCTTCGTGTTCTTCGTGCCTTAGTGGTGAATCCCCTCCGCCTTCCGCCATCCAGCATCGAGAATCAAGCTCTGACCTACAGCCTGCAGCCTAGGGCCTACAGCCTTCCGCCTCCCCCCAACCGGGGGAATTATGTCGCCAAAAATGCATTCCGCGCAATAAACCCGCCTACAGCAGGCTATAGGCTGTAGGCCGTAGGCTGTAGGAAAAGGCGCCCCCCTTCCCCTCCAGCCTCCAGCCTCCAGCCTCCAGCCTCCGGCCTCCGGCCTGACGTCCCCCAACTCCGGAAAAACCCCAACTTCCGCTACAGTCCGCAGAACCGCGCGCCGATACCACGATAGATGCCCGTCGTGCCAGGTTTAGGAGTGGGGAGCGATGCAACTGAAAATCTACGTGCCGACGACGATCGAAATTCCCAGCGAGTACCTGCCAGCGCTCGCCAAGCGGGCGCTCGATTCACTCGGCTCCGCCGGCGCCGAGACCCGGGCCACGCGCGGCCACCTGGTTCGCCAGGCGGTCGTCGACGGCCTGCTCCGCGACTTGGACGCGCTGCGGCAGGACGACGCGGTCGACCTGTTCTGCGACCCCCAGGGCGAATCGCCGCTGGAAATCGATAACCGCTCGCTCAACCTGCCGGAGCTGGTCGAGGCGCTGCAGACCTCGAAGTCGCCGTCGTCGACCAAGCGTCACGACGTGATCGGCGGCCTCGGCGTCAAAGAGGAGCGCGTGCTCCCGATGCGCCGCGCCGCCTAGGTTGCGCTTCAAACCACGACTCGAACCATTTAGCCCCGCCGCTCGCGGCGGGCTCCGCGGAGCCAGCTCCGCGGCTAAATTGGCCGGTTGTCGTCGGCGCGGTCGAACGGCGCCCCCGTGCGATCAACGCGACGCTTCTAAGAATTGCACCAAGTGCATCGGTTATGCCGGCCATGCTGTCGCCGCACGTTTTACGGGCGAAACGCCGGTCCGTCGGACGATTCCCAGCTACGAGGGTCGTGCCAGTCGTGCACGGCGTAGGGATCCTCCGGACGTGAAGCTCATGAGTGCAGGCGGGCGGCGCAAGAACGAAGCATCCGTCGCCCCCAGCGCGCCGGCGCTGCGCGCCGTGGGCGTGGACTCGGCTGACGCGCCGTGGGTTTCGAAGCCCTGCCCGCTCTGCCAGGGCGCCATCGAGGTCCGCGAGCAGGCCGAGCCGCAGGCCGTTGTGTGCCCGTCGTGCGGGTTGTCGTGCACGATCGACGCATCGCCGCCGCCGCTGCCGGAGCCGCTCGCCTCGGCCGACGACGACGACGACGACGACGACGACGACGCGACGAACCCGGAAGAGGCCCTGCTGCGTTGGCTCGAGCGCCAACCGCCCCGCCCCGCGTCGCTCATGGTGGCCGCACGCCCCCAGCCGACGACGAGGCGCCGGCTCACTAGGCGACACGCCGCGTTGGCGGCCGCGGCCATTGCCGCGCTCGTGCTCGGCGTGAGCGGGCGTCGATCCGCGGCTCCTGGTGCAACATCGCTGGACGGCCAAGACGCGGCAGAAGCAGCGCCCCAGTTCGTCGCCGCTGACCGCTACCGGGAAGTCGAGCGAAGTCTCGACTTGCAGCTCCGCGAGCGAACCGAAGCGGAAGCCCGTCGGGCCTCTGTCGAACGCGAAGTGCGCAGCGTGACCGCCAAGTACCTCGCCGCCAAAGCCGACGGCGTCGACCCGCCGGACTCCCTGCGGGGCGTGGCGCTCGCGGTCGAGGCCGTGCAAATCACGCTGGCCCGCGGCGAGCCTATCGTCCCGGAAGCCCACCAGGCGCTGCGCGACGCCCTGGGTCGCTGCGCCGCGGCCCATCGCATCGACTGCATTTCGCTTCCCGGACATCGCGGCGCCGTCGTCGCGCTGGCGGCCAGCCCGGATGGACGCTGGCTCGTCACCGGCGGCGACGACCAGGTGGCCCGGCTGTGGAACCTCGCCGCCGCCGACCCGTCCGCGGCGCCCATCGAGCTGCGACGCCATCGAGCCCGCGTGAATAACATCGTCGCCAGCCCCGACGGCAGGTGGTTAGCCACCAGCAGCCGCGATGCGACCTTATGCATTTGGGACCTCACGGCCTCCGATCCCGCCAAGTCGCCCATCGTTCTGCCCGGCAACCGCAATCCCATCACCGGGATGACCTTGAGCCCTGACGGGCGGTGGCTTGTCACGTACTGCGCCAACGCTAACGGCCTCCGCGGGTCCGCTCAGCTTTGGGACCTCGCCGCCGGCGTCAAAACCGCGACGGCCGTCGAGCTGACCGGGCTCGACGGCGTGATCCGCGACGCGGCCATGAGCCCGGACAGCCGCTGGTTAGCGGTTGCCGTCGACCAGTCCGTGCGACTTTGGGATCTCGCCACGCGCGAGCCGGCCGTCACCGCCCGCGACTTGCAATTGCGGCAGGGCGTCATCGCGAAGATTCAGTTTACCGCCGACGGCAAATGGCTGGCGACCTGCGGCGTCCAGGGGTCGTCCGGCGGAGTCGTGCGACTCTGGCCCTTGGGGGCCGGCGATCTTTCCGCTTCGGTGGCTCTCGACAGCGGCTTGCCGGCGGTTCACGCCGTGGCCGCCAGCGCCGACGGCCGATGGCTCGTCGCCGCGGGGGTGGGCGCCGGCGTCGCGGTGTGGGACCTCCGCACAGATGAGCCGCAGCCGCGACGCTTCGCGCGGCAGGGAGGATCGGGTCCACACACGGCTGTTCGCATCAGCGCCGACAGTCGTTGGTTAGCGGCGATCGGCGCCGACGGCAATGTCTCCACCTGGGAGTTGTCGCCCGCCGGCCCGGCGGAATCCGCGGTCGTGCTCCGCGGCGGACAAAGCCAACTGCTGACGCTCACCTTCTCGCCGGACAACCGCTGGATGGCCGCCGCTGGCATGGACGGCGCCGTTCGCTTGTGGACGCTCGACGTGAAGGAGCTTGTCGACCGCGCGGCCGTCCTCGCCGCGCGCGCCACCGGGCCGCCCGGAGTGCGCGACTCGCTGTCGTGGGATATGGTCGAGTCGGCGGCTCGTCGCTCCGCTCAATGGATTGCCAAAAACGAGCAATGTGCGGCCCTTTCCCAGTTGGCCAGACAATCCGCCGACTGGGTTGCGTCGCAGGGAAGTGCAATGCTCATGTCCGCGCTACACAGCAACGTAACTTTCTTTCCTCCGCATACGGGACCCACGAGATACCAACCCGTGGCGTTCGATCGTCGCATGTCGAAACCGACCACTGAGTCGTCGCCAGCCGACGCCCCTACGATTGCCGCCACGGCGATCGCCAACCCGACTGTTCCGACGAGGCCCGTGACCGCCGTCGCGTCGCGCCAAGCTTCGCTGGCGCCGGCGCCCACGAACGCCGCGCCGCCCGCGCCGACCATCGCTGCGGAGCCCATCGCAGAGCTCGATTGGTCGCTTCCCGTCGAATTGCCGCCCATTGAGCCAGACAGCGACGGCGCCTCCGCCGTGGCGTTGGTGGGTCCCGAGCTGTCGCCGCCGGCGCCCAAGTCGGGCGCCCGCTCGATCGTCAAGCGGATCGTCAAGGCCATCACGCCCTCGCTTGTCGCCGCTCCCGAAGGCTCGTCCGCCGCGTCGGCCAGGCCACCCCGCACCGCCGCGGCCGAAAGCAAATCGCCCGCCGTCACGCGACGATAGGGTTGGCCGCATAGGCCCAAGGGGTTTAATCCCGCCGCGGCCTGCGGTTCTCTTCCTGGCGAGCGAGTCGCGGCCGCACACTCGACGCCGCACGCCCAGTCCGTAGAATGATCGGTTTGTAGCCGCGGCGCACCTGTGGCGCGGCTCACACCACTGGCGCCCTCCACCGCGCGGCGGCCGATGAGCGACTTCACCCATTTCGACGCCAGCGGCAAATCCCGCATGGTCGACGTGGGCGACAAGCCCGTCACGCGCCGCACCGCCCGGGCCAGCGGCGCGGTGCACATGCAGCCGGAGACGCTCGCGGCGATCAGCGCGGGCGGCATCGCCAAGGGCAACGTGGAGCAGGCGGCGCGGCTCGCCGGCATCATGGCGGCCAAGCGCACGGCGGAGCTGATCCCGCTCTGCCATACGCTGTCGTTGGATTCGGTGACGGTCGATCTGCAGGCCGAGGGCGATCAAAAGCTGCGGATCGAGGCGACGGTCGTGGCCACGGCCAAGACTGGCGTTGAAATGGAAGCGCTCGTCGCGGTCAGCGCTGCGGCGCTGACGGTGTACGATATGTGCAAGGCGGTCGACCGGGCGATGACGATCGAAACCATCCAGCTCGAAGAAAAAACGGGCGGCGCCCGTGGAAACTTCAAGAGGACCTGAGCTACAAGCCGCTTCGGACTGGTCGCTTAAGCGACCAGTCCGCGCGGCGCAACGACTCCGCGGAATCACGGCCCCCCCGCCC
>JBIOVA010000089.1:0-15065 GCA_044867485.1 Lacipirellulaceae bacterium
GTCACCCCGACTTGATGCAAAAAACAGCTCATTGCCACATGTGGCAATGAGCTGTTTTTTGCATCAAGTCGGGGTGACAAGATTCGAACTTGCGACCTCTACGACCCGAACGTAGCGCTCTAGCCAAGCTGAGCTACACCCCGATCCACGCGGCCTGCGCAGCCGCGATGGACGAACACATTAGCTTACCCGCCGACGGGCGCCGCAGCAAGGCGGACGGGCCCCGGCCGTGCTCTGCGTTTCCATCGCCCGCCCCGTCCGGTAGGATTGACTTTCAGCCTGCCAGGTTGGGCCCCGTTGCCAGCCCCCTCACTCGGTTTGACCAGCGCCGCGTGTACGCCTACCTCACCATCCTCACGGGCAGGCGCTCGGGCACGAACTTCCCGCTTGATCCTTCGCGCGAGACGCTCATCGGCCGCGGCACGGACTGCCACATCACGCTGCCCGACCCGCTCTGCTCGCGGGTCCACGCAATCCTGCGGTGCGACGAGGGCCGCTGGACGATCGCCGACCAGGGGAGCCGGAACGGTACGACGGTCAACGGCCAGAAGATCGACGAAGCCACCCTCGTCGACGGCAACGCCCTCAAGCTCGGGTCCCACGAGTTCGAGTTCCGGCTTTCGGAGGAGCCCGCTACGGCCGAAGCCGACGACCCGACGCTGACGCAGACGATCGTGCAGGACCTGCCGATCGCCGTGCGGCAAAGCAACGAGGAGGTGCTGGCGGCCCTGCCCACGCCCGAGCAAGTGCAAGAGCTGATGCTGCTGTACCAGCTCGCGATCCGCCTGCTGGGATGCGACGAGCCGGACGAGGTGATCCGTATTTCGCTGGAGTTGCTCAAAGAGCGGACCCGGGCCGCGGTGATCGGCTTCCTGTGGGTCGACGACGAGGATCAGCTCAAGCCCAAGCTCGTAATCCCCGCCGGCGCCGCCGATCGCGTGACGCTCAACAAGAACCTCACCGAGTTGGTGCTCACGCAGGGCCACGCCGTATGGGTGGCCAATCAGACCGCCGGCGCCCAGGCCGGGCCGGTCGACCACTTTGCCGACGCCGTGTGCGCTCCCTTGGTGCGCAAAAGCCGCGACGGCGAGCGCAAGACGCTCGGCGCCCTGCACGTGTACCTGGAGCGAGGCCGGTTCCGCCAGTCGGACTTCGACTTCATCATCGCGGTGGCCAACCTCGTGGTGATCGCCCTGGTCCGCGCCCGGGCGCACACCTCGCTGGAAAGCGATTACCGCCAACTGGTCCGCAGCTCGCCGGGCTACGACGAACTGATCGGCGAGAGCAAGCCGATGCTGGCGCTCAAGGCCAAGATCGATCGCGTGAGCCGGGCGCCGGGGTGCGTGCTGATCCGCGGCGAGAGCGGCGCCGGCAAGGAGCTGGTCGCCCGCGCCATTCATCGCGGCAGCCACCGCTCCGACCGGCCCATGGTCTCGGTCAACTGCGCCGCGATCCCGGCCGACCTCATGGAAAGCCAGCTTTTCGGTCACAAGGCCGGGGCCTTCACCGGCGCCGACCGCGACCACTCCGGATATTTCCAGCAGGCGGACCTGGGAACGCTGTTCCTCGACGAAGTGGGCGAGCTCACGCTCGAAGGCCAAGCCAAGCTGTTGCGCATTCTGGAAGGGCATCCCTTCTTGCCCGTGGGCGCCATGCAGGAGGTGAGCGTCGACGTCCGCGTCATCGCCGCCACGAACCAGGACTTGCAGGTCTACGTGCGCGACAAGAAGTTTCGCGAGGACCTGTACTATCGCCTCAGCGTGTTCGAGCTCCACATTCCGCCGCTGCGCGATCGGGCCGAGGACGTGGGACTGCTTCTCGACTTCTTCCTCGCCCACTATCGCCGCGAACGCGGCCGGCCGAAACTCACGCTCAGCGACCCGGCCCGCGCCAAGCTGCTCGCGTACCGCTGGCCCGGCAACGTCCGGCAGCTTCGCAACGTGATCGACAGCGCGGTGGTGCTGGCCGACGGCCAGGAAATCCAGCCCCACGATCTGGGCCTTCGCGACAGCGGCGGCGACCAGCTCGACTCGCTGGAAATCGACGTGTGGGAAAAGAAGCTCATCCGCGAAGCGCTCCGCCGCGCCGACGGCAACGTCCCCGACGCCGCCCGCCTGCTAGCCATCGGCCGCGCCACGTTGTACCGTAAGATCGAGCTCTACGGCATTGAACGCTGAGACCACGCGGACTCGATTCCCGTGTGCCACTGGCATGTCGCCAGTGGGCGCAGGGCACACAGTCGGATGTTACGCTTCAGCCCGAACCCCGAAGCTGTTTCAGGGTCAATCTGGACTTCTTGCAAGGGTTAACATTGAAGCGACGTCGCTTGGCGCCTCACACTGGCAAGATGCCAGTGGCACACAACCAATCGTCACACGCAAGGGCCGCCCCGTGCAACGAACTGTTATTGCTCTCGCAGGCCTTATTGCGTTTACGGTGTGGCTGGCGCCCGCGCCAGCGCACGCCGATACCTGGCCGCGGTTCCGCGGCGTCAACGGCGAAGGCCAGAGCGACTCCGCGGGCATCCCCTCCGAATGGACCGACGCCGACTACGCCTGGCGCGTGCCGCTGGCCGGGCTGGGGCACAGTTCGCCGGTGGTGTGGAACGACCGGGTGTTCGTTACCTCCGCCGACGGCGAGACCGCGGAGCTCTCCGTGATGTGCTTCGAACTCGCGACGGGTCGCGAACTGTGGCAGCGGCGCTTCCCCGGCGCCCCGCATGCCATGCACCGCGTCAACAGCTACGCGACCAGCACACCCACCGTCGACGCCGAGCAGATTTACTTCGCGTGGAAAATCGGCGAAACCGTCATGCTCGCCGCGCTCACACACGATGGCCGCGACGTGTGGCAGCGCGAAGTCGGCCACCTGGCCGAGATGCACGGCTTCGGCACGTCCCCGATGCTCGTGGGCGACGTCGTCTGCATGACGAACGACACCGACGTGGCCGAGGACAGCGTGATCTACGCCCTCGACCGCCGCACCGGCGACGAGCGTTGGCGAACGCCGTGCGGCGTCGGCAAAACCTCGTATGCAACGCCGTGCGTGTGGGAATCGCCCGACGGCAAGACCCTGATCCTCATGTCGACGATGGGCGCCGGACTCACGGCGTACGACCCGGCCACGGGCGAGACAGCCTGGAACGTGCTGGCCCACGACCTGCCCGACCGCTGCGTCAGCTCGCTGATTATCGCCAGCGGCAACGCGCTGGTCTCCTGCGGATCAGGGAACAATGGCCTGCACCTCATCGCCATGCGGCTCACGTCGGCCAGCCAGGCGCCCGAGGAAGCGTACCGCATGAAGCAGAGCATCCCGAACATTCCCACGCCGGTGGTCGCCGGCGACCTGGTGTTCCTGTGGCACGACCGCGGGATGGTCACCTGCATCGACGCGGCGACCGGCAAGGTCCACTGGCGGGAGCGGATTGGCGGCAACTTCCACAGCTCGCCGCTGCAGATCGGCGACCGCATTTTTTGCATTTCACTCACCGGCGAAGTCGTCGTGCTGGCGGCAAGCCGCGAGTACGAGCTGATCGCCCGGCACGAGCTGGGCGAGCCCGTGGTCGCCACGCCCGCCGTGGCCGACGACCGGCTGCTGATCCGCACCGACCAGTCGCTGCTGTGCGTTGAGGGCAAACCATGAGCGCCCGCGCCGCCGATCGCCGCCGCGCCGAGGCGCTCGATCGGTCGGCGCTGGAAGCCCTGCAGCTTGAGCGGCTCAACGACCTGCTCGCGGCAATCGTGCCGCAGAATCCGTTCTACGCCGCCAAATTGCGCGACTCCCCGCGGCGGCTCGATCGGCTCGACCAGTTGGCCGAGCTACCGTTGACGACGAAGGAGGATCTTGCCGACGCGGCGCCGCACAAGGCGTGCACCTACCCGCTCTCCCGGTTCGTGCGGTTCCACCAAACCTCCGGCACGCACGGCCGGCCGCTCACCGTGCTCGACACGGCCGACGACTGGCAGTGGTGGATCGACTGCTGGCAATACGTGCTCGACGCCGCGGAAGTGACCGCCGACGACCGGGCGATGCTCGCCTTCTCGTTCGGCCCGTTCATCGGCTTCTGGACGGCGCACGACGCGCTGGTGGCGCGCGGCGCGCTGGCCATTCCAGGCGGCGGCATGAATTCCCTCGCGCGGCTGGAGCTCATGGAGCGCACGGACGCCACCGTGCTGTGCTGCACGCCTAGTTACGCGCTGCGGCTCGTTGAGGTGGCCGCCGAGCACAAGATCGGACTGCACAACTACGCGGTGCGGCGGATCATCGTCGCCGGCGAGCCCGGCGGGTCGCAGCCCGCCGTGCGGCAACGCATTGAGGAAGCGTGGGACGCCCAAGTGATCGACCACGCCGGCGCCACCGAAGTCGGCCCGTGGGGTTACGCCGACGCCGAGCGCCGCGGCCTCCACATCCTCGAGTCCGAGTTCATCGCTGAGTTCTTCTCCGCGGAGACAGGAGCGCCCGCCGCGGAGGGTGAATTGTCGCACCTTGTCCTCACGCCGCTGGGCCGCCGCGGCATGCCGGTCGTCCGCTACCGCACTGGCGACCTCGTGCGACCCGTCTGGCCGCAGGGCGGAACCAATCGGTTCGTGCTGTTGGAGGGCGGCGTCGTGGCCCGCGCCGACGACATGCTCATCATCCGCGGCGTGAACGTGTTCCCCAGCGCGATCGACCAGATCCTCCGCAGCTTCCCGGAAGTCGTCGAGTATCGCGTCACCGCCCGCAAACGCGGCGAGATGGACGGGCTGGTCGTCGAAGTCGAAGACCGGCTCGGCGAGCCGCGGCGCATCGCCGAAGAGTTTTCGGTGCGGCTAGGTCTGCACGTCGAGGTGCTCCTGGCGGAGCCGCTGTCGCTGCCGCGGTTTGAAGGCAAGGGGCGTCGGCTGATCGACGTCCGTCAGACGCAGGAGCCCGCATGACGCCCCAGCCAACAGAGTTGAAGCTTGTCGGCCCCGACCGTTTGCGCATTGCGTGGAGCGACGGCCAAACGCGCGAGTACGCCGTGCGCGACCTGCGCGAGAACTGCCCCTGCGCCACCTGCCGCGAGCGCCGCACGGCGCCGCCCCCGCCGCCGACCTCGCTCACCGTGCTCAGCCCGGCCGAGACGCAGCCGCTGCGAATCGCCGCTATGCAGCCTGTTGGCCGGTACGCGTACTCGATCCACTTCAGCGACGGCCACGACACGGGGATTTTTACGCTCGAGTCGCTCCGCGAAATGGGGACTCCGTTCGAGTCCTAACTCACGGTTGCTCCGTCGCTGGAACCGCCGTGTCGCCGACGACCGCATCGGCGCCCGCGGCTTCGCCGGCGGGGATGCCTGTCGGAAGATTCGGCAGGCCAGCCGCCGCGTCGTCGGCTTCGGCTGCCGCCTCACCCTCCGCCGGCTTCTCCTTCTTCTTGATTATCTGGTCGCGACCGAGGTGGATTTTTTTGTAGACGTCGTTTGAGATGACGTAATACCAGTCGCCAAACCGCTCGTTGAGTTGGGCGACCTTTTGCTGGCCGCTGGCGAGCGTCGACTGATACTCGTCCATCAGCCGCTGGTTCTCCGCTTCGATTTCCTTCCGCTCGGCCATCACGGCCTCGGCGTCCGGCTTGTCGTCGACCGCGTCGGAGTCCTCGTCCACAGCGGGCTCATCGGCGGCGTCCTCGGCGGCATCGATCGGCGGTTCAGCAGCGGCGTCGGCCGCTTCGCCATCCGCGGCGGGGTCGCTCGCCTCAGCGTCTGCCGCAGCTTCGGCATCCGCGGCGGCTGGCGCTGCTTCCGACTCCGTCGTCTCCTCCGGAAGCGGCGGCAATTCCTTCAGCTCAGGCCGCTGCACAGCCCCCTCGTTGAAACGCGCCGTGACGAACAAATACCGACGGAGGTTCTCGCCGTCAGGATCCTCTTTGGCGTCGTCGCCCGCTTTGGCGTCGTCGCCAGCCTTGGCGTCGCCGTCCGACTTCTCGCCTTCGCTGGCGCCGCCGTCTGCTGGTGCGTCGGCCGCGTCGTCCACAGCGTCGTTAGCGCCGCTGGCCTTGGCCGCTCCCTCGTCAACATCCTCGTCGTCGCCGCCGCTGTCTGCGCTGTCGGTCTGCACCTGGAGTTGGCCGAATCGCAACACGTACTCCACGCCGTTGTTCAACGTGCCAATGACCTCGCCCTCGCTGGACAGAATCTCGGAGCCTGTCTCGCCGCCCACCGGGATGAAGCCCTTCGAGGCCAGATCCTGAAACGCCTCCTCATTGGTCAGAAAGTCCTCGCCTGCCTTCAGATCCGCGCTGAGGCCAGCGGGCTTCTTCGCAATGTCGACAATCAGCAAGTCGTCGAGCCCGCTGATCAGCTCCGTGACGGCGTCCTGATTGACCTGCTCGTCCTCGGCCACGGCGTCGTCGACCATCGTCTGCGATTGGCGATCATATTTCTTGAGTGCCGCAACCTCCCACGAGGCCGCTTCCTCGGGACGCGCCAGCGTTATCTCGGCCCGCCGCTGCCGCGAAACCTGCGGAACGATCCGTCCGTCGCCGGTCATGCCAATGCTCAAGTCGGCGGAGTAGTCGTTGAGGAACAACCGCCGCAACGCGAATGTGTCCAGCTCCAACAGATCGTCTTTGATCCAGTCCTCGAAGTTTGTGGACAGCTTCGAGGGATCGACCTCGACGACGTACACCACGTTCTGCTTGCTGTTGCGGACGTAGCGTTGGCCCGGCGCGTCCTTCACCGCTTTGCCGACGATCATGTCGACGAGCGTCTCGTCGTCCGCATCCGTCATGATCACGCGCGTGCCGACGCCCGTGCTCTTGGCATTGAGCTTGCTCGACAGCGGATCGACGACGCCGTACTCCGCGTGCGTGTCGGCCGACTCGCCGGCAATGCGGAGAATCTTGCGATTGACGACGCCGGTCGCCGCGGCGGCCATCTGCTCGGTGGCGTCGGCCGGGTAGTGGTCTTTCGAGGGGAGACTCCAAACGCCGTCCAGTTCGGCCACCTCAAACTCGCGAACGCTCGCCGTGCCGCGGTCAAACTTGACGATCCGCAGCCGCTTCGGGGCGCTCACGTCGATGTTGTCGTTGATGTAGTGACCAACAAGCTGTTCGAGCTCGTCCGGCTCGGATCGATAATCGACGAAATAGGCGCCTCCAACGGCAAGGACGCCCGCAACGACGAACGCAATGGTTTTGGCTGTTTCGGTCATAGACTTTTCTGCGCTGTCAGATTCTCACTTGAGCCGCTCGCGCGACACGCCTTGCCGCTCCAGTTCTCGCCGCCGGAAGAACACGGCCAGCGCCAACAACAGCGGCGGGATCGGCGGCAAGAGCAGCGCGTAAAGCTTGTATTGGTCTTGAACTGAGCGCACGTCCTGGCTCTGCTGGAACTCGATCTCCTTGAGCTTTCGCTTCCGCTCGGCGTCCCGCGCGTCGCCCTCGGCGTCGAGCTTGGCTTGCTCAATCCGCCGCGTTTGTTCTAACAACACTTCCTTTTCCAGATTCTGCAGGTCCGTGCGGGCCTCGATCTCCTCGATCTTCTTCTGCATCGCCGCGGTGGCGGCTTCCGCCTGCTCTTGAATGTCGGCGTTGAACTCCTCGCGCTCCTTACTCGCCTTTTCGCGATAAGTCTCGGTGGCGTCCTCGATCCGCGTCAGCGTGCGATAGAGCCTGGTGCGCTTGCGGATGTCGACAAATCGATCGTCGCCGGTTAGGGCGTCGACGACGTTGAGGACAAACGTCACATTCTGCGTGGCGGGCAAAAAATTCTCGTCGCCCCCTTCGCGAATCTGAAAGAAGCTGGGAATGATCCAGTCGATGTCTGCCACCACGACGACGTTCAGCTTCGTCTCCGGCTTGTCCTCGCCGACCGACTTCGCCGCGGCGGCGTCGGCCGGGTCGACCTCGTCCTCCACGGCTGCGGCGGCGGCCAGTGCGGCGTCGTCTTCCGGCGGCGTGCCCGTGATCTGCGCCGCCAAGACGTAGCCCTCGTTGGTGGGCGGACCCGGAATCTCACGGTTGGGATTGGGCCGACCAGGGTTAAACCGCGCCAGCGCCCTGCCCATGAACATGCGGGGGTTGCCGATCGGCACAGTTCCCGAAATCTTGACGCCCGTCTGGAGGAGCTGATCGAACTTCAGCTTTGAATCCTCGGCTTGCGCCAGAGCGCCGGGATAGAGCAGCAGCAACTGGTTGAGACCAGAGGTAATCGGATTCGTCTCATTGAACGGCTGCACCGCGTTGTTGCCTTTGTCGATGAACACCCACTGCGGGTCCTGCATGGCACGGACACTGAGGTCCGGGGCGTAGTTCTGCCACACGACGACCTGGTCGTCCATCGTCACGCCGAGCAGCTTCCACAACAACGCGGGGTCGCCCTTGGGCTCCTGCTGCGGCATCGAGAACATGCCCATGCCGCCCATCGACGATTCCTTCGGCTGGCCTGTGCCGGGAACGCCTTCGCCGAAGAAGTAGGGGAACGGATCCTCAAGAACCGCCGTCGGGATGCCGGCGCGGATCGCGTTGAGCACGTTGTCGAACGAGTCCGGGTTGAGCATCGTCGGCTGGACCGCGACGAGCGCGTCGTACTTCCCGCGAATGGGCTGCGCGGGATCGACGCTCACCACGTCGTACTGTTTGCGCAGCTCGGTCACCAGCGGCCACTCTTCCTCCGGCGAGCCTGTGCTGCTCACCATCCGGAGCCCCGTCTCGATGACGCCCACGCGTTTTCGCTTCTCGCTCGACACGGTCATGATCGAGCGGACGAGCTCGTACTCGACGGGAATCCCGCGGTTGAGAAACGGCGTCACGACCCGATCGAGCCCCGACGTGACCGCCACGCCAAGGAAGAACTCCTCCTCGGAAGTTTCTGCGCGCTCGGTCACCATTTGGGCTTGGGGCGTGATGCCGAAGTTTTTCTCCGCGATCTCGGCCTCGGGGCCGTAGTTGGGGATTTCGTTGATCTCGACGACGATTCGGCCGTTGCCCAGCGCCCGCAGTGCGTCAAGCGTGCTGATCAGATTGAGCTTCGTCGCCGCAAACTCGCTGGGGACTTGCGGGCTGACGTACGCGTGAATCGTGACCTTCGCCTCCTCGTCCTTGGCGAGCAGCTCGCCGACCAGCTCGCGAGTCTGGGGAGACAACGAGCTGAGCTTCTCCGTGCTCACGTCGGCGCGTAGCCAATTGCGGCTCTGGATGAGCACCGTGAGCCCCGCGGCGACGGCCATCAGCGCGAAGGCTCGCACCAAGTAGTGCCCGGCGAGCGAGCCGCCCTCTTCGCGCGCCTGCCAGTGGCGCCGGCCGATGAGCACCATGCTGAGATAGATCATCACGACGGCGATCATCACGAAGTACGCCGCCCCGCCCAGGCTCAGCACGCCGCGCCTAAAGTCGCCGAATTGTTGGACGGCGCCCCAGCGGCGGATTTTCTCCGCCAATGCCGGGTCCTTCACGAACCAATCGGCCACGCCGAACGCCGCCAGCGGCAAATTGAACAGTGTCCCCAGGATGAACCCCACCGTAAGGTTCGACGTGAGAAACGACGCCACCATGCCGATGGCGATCATCGCGATGCCGATGAACCAGTAGCCGATGAACGTGCTGACGAACAACCCCACGTCGGGGTCGCCCAGGCCGTACTTGAATACCGTGAAGATCGACACGCCGGAAAACAACAGCGACACCGTGAAGATCGCCACGCCGGCCAGGTACTTGCCGAGCACCACGTCGAAGTCGCTGGCCGGGATGGTGAGCAGCAGCTCGTCGGTGCCCTGCCGCCGCTCCTCGGCCCAGATGCTCATCGTGATCGCCGGCACGAACACGAGCATGATGAACGGCAAATAGCGGCTGAGCTGGTCGAGGTTCGCGAGGTTGTTCGCGAAGAACTCCGGCGGCCAGAACGTGGCCAGCGCGCTGAGCATCACGAAAACGCAAATAAACACGTACCCCGTCGGGCTGGAAAAGTAGCTGACGAAGTCGCGCTTGAAGATCGCTTTAAGGACGTTCCACTTCATGGCGTTTATTTAGTGGTCGATGAAATGGACAGGATGACAGGATCGCGGAGGATCGACAGGATCAAAGATCTAGCCGGCTATCTCTTCAACGAACTCTAACTGCCTTGATCCTGGCAATCCTGCTGATGCGGTTATCCTGTCAATTCAACTCGGACATTTAACTCAACTGCGCCCCGCGCGTCAGTTCATGAAACCGATCTGCGTACCGCACCGGATCGGTCGCCAATTGCCGGGGCGTGCCGTCGAACACGATGCGGCCCTCGTTGATGAAAATCACTCGATTGCACATCGCGTCGACTTCCTGCAGGATGTGCGTCGACAGCAGGATCGTTTTGGTCTCCCCCAGCTCGCGAATCATCCGGCGAACTTCGAGAATCTGGTTCGGGTCCAGACCCGCCGTCGGCTCGTCGAGGATCAGCACATCAGGATCATGCAGCAGGGCCTGCGCCACGCCCACGCGCTGGCGATAACCTTTAGAAAGCTTGCCGGTCGGCTTGCCGATGACCGCCTCCAGGTGGCACGTCGAAATTACGGACTCCATCCGCCGCTCGAGCTCGACGCCCGCTAACCCACGAGCCTCGCCGAAGAACCGCAACAGGCTCCGCGGCGACATGTCGGGATACAGCGGTCCGTTTTCGGGGAGATAACCCAACCGCTCGGCGCCCAGCAGCCGTTCCGTGGCCATGTTGTAGCCAGCGATGCGCGCCGTGCCCGCCGATGGGGCAAGGTAGCCGGACAGGAGCTTCATGGTCGTGCTCTTGCCGGCGCCGTTGGGGCCCAGGAAGGCCGCCACTTCACCCTTGTTGATTGCGAACGTCACGTCCCGGGCGGCCGCGAAGTTGCCATAGAACTTCGAGAGGCCGACGGCCTCGATCATCGTCTCTCCGCCGGCGGCAAGCCCGGCGGACAGCGGTTGGGCGTCAAGCAGTGTAGTCATGGATGGGGGATGCTCCGTACCGGCCACTTCGCCAGGTAAACACCGGACCGACGCGATCTGGGCCGTGCGGAAACCAGACGAGCACGACCGCGGCGACCTCACGCCAGCGGCGGCACGCGCCAGCCGCCCGGGCAATGCGGACAAATGACGCGTGGGTGGGAAGTTTGGCAGTGTCAGTGAGGCACGACGCGAACCCTCGTCCGAATCGTAACCCAATTTCTGTCAACGACTTACGAATTCCGCCGGAGCCTCGTCGCGCCTCGCAACGAAGTTCCCATGACGGCTCAAGTCCGCAAGCCTAACCCGCATGTTTTCGCGTGTCTATACCTGAGGCTACGCCCCCCGCCCCGCGGCGGTTCGCGACCCAACATATATTTCAGTCTCGACCGTCGCCCGCCGGGCGAACATCTCCGAGCCGCACCCGCCAATGCTCGTCGTCCTGCTGCGGAAAGTCGGTTCGCAGGTGCACGCCGCGGGACTCTTCGCGGCGCAGCGCGGCGCCGATCATCACGCGGGACACCGTCAGCATGTTTTGCAGCTCCCACCCGGCGGCGTCGCCAAACTGCTGCGCCAACGCATAACGCTGCCAGCCATCAATGGTACGCGCCGCGTCTCGCAGGCCGACGGCGTTGCGTCGCACGCCGGCGGCCCGCCACATGAGACTCTTCAGCGCGTTGCGAACGTCCTGGAGGTCGAGTTGCTCGCTCGGCGGCGCCGTGGGCGGGTTCGCCAGCGAGATCGCCTCGAACCGATCTGGCTCCCCCAGCGCCGCCGCCGACGCCGCCTCGCCGCACCGCGCCCCAAACACGAGACCTTCTAGCAGGCTGTTCGAAGCCAGCCGGTTGGCGCCGTGCAAGCCGCTGGAAGTGACTTCCCCCGCCGCCCACAAGCCCGGCACCGTCGTGGCGCCGTACTCGTCGACCTTGACGCCGCCGATCATGTAGTGGGCGCCCGGCCGCACGGGGATGCGGTCGGTCGCCAGGTCGAGCCCGAACTCGCGGCACATCCGCGCGATCCCCGGAAATCGCACCCGCACCGCCTCGGCGGGCTGTCCGCTCATGTCCAAATAGACGCACGGGTGCTGCGTCTTCTCCATGCGGTCGACGATCGCCTGGCTTACCACGTCGCGCGGCGCCAATTCGGCAAGCGGATGGTACTCGGGCATGAACCGCACGCCCGCACCGTCGACAAGCAGCCCGCCCTCGCCGCGCACCGCTTCGGTGATCAGGCTGCGGCTCGACCCCGCGATGTACAACACCGTGGGATGGAACTGCATGAACTCCATGTCCATCAGCTCGGCGCCGGCGCGGTAGGCCGCGGCGTGACCGTCGCCGGTGGCCACGGGCGGATTGGTCGTCTCGCGAAAAACTTGCCCCGACCCGCCGGTGGCCAGGATCGTCTGCTTGGCCCACACGTAAGTCTTGCCGTGGCGGTCGTTCCACACGAGCGCCCCGCGACATCGGCCCTCGTGCGTCAATAGGTCGATCGTAAACGTATTCTGCCACACCTGGGCGCGAAGCTCGTCGCGGGCCCGCGCGATCATCGCCCGCATGATCTCCTTGCCCGTCGCGTCGCCCAGCGCGTGCACGATGCGATTGTGGCTGTGCCCGCCTTCACGGCCCAACTGCAGCTCGCCCTCGGCCTCGTCGAACGACGTGCCCCACTCAACGAGCTGCCGAATGTGCCCCGGCGCCTCGCGGACGACCATCTCGACGATCTCGCGATCGCACAGCCCGGCGCCGGCGGTGAGCGTGTCGGCGATGTGATCCTCGAACTTGTCGTCGGCTCCCAACACGCCGGCGATCCCGCCCTGGGCGTAATTACTATTGGACTCTTCGAGCTGGTCCTTGGTGACCACCAGCGCCGACAGCCGCGGATCGATCGCCATCGTCGCCCGCAGCCCGGCAATCCCCCCGCCGATGACCAGCACGTCGACGAAGTGGTGCGACACCCGCTTGGGGTGGAAGGCGACAAGGTAGCGAGGGACGGACTGCGACATCAAGACACTTGAGCGGTGTAGTGGACGGGACGGCGTGATTGACTCAATCCGGCGAGGCAAGTAGGTTTGTCGCCGGGCCGGCCGTCGAATCCACGCATTTTCACCCGCCGTACTACCCGCAGCAAGTCGCCGGTGAACCCCATGGAATCACGTGGTCGACTCGCGCTGCACTGGAAGATTCTCATCGGGCTGGCCGTCGGCGCCGTCGGCGGGCTTGCCGCGCGGGCCATCTGGCCGCCTGTCGCCCATGGAACGACCAACGAAGCCCTCGATTGGTTCGCCACGAATGTCGCCGAGACCCTCGGCCAGATCTTCCTGCGGCTGATCTTCATGGTTGTCGTGCCATTGGTGTTCTCGGCGCTCGTGCTCGGCGTCGCTGAGATCGGCGATGTGCGCAAACTCGGGCGCATGGGACTGCGGACGCTGCTGATGACGCTGATCCTGTCGAGCGCGTCGGTGGCGATTGGGCTCACGCTCGCCAATGTGGTGCGGCCCGGCGCCCGGTTGCCCGCGGAGCAGCGCGAGCAGCTCAAGAACGAGTACATGCCCAAGGGCGAAGCCGCCGCTCAACAGGCCAAGCAAGCCAAAAGCGTGCGCGATCTGCTGCTCGACTTGATTCCTAAAAACCCGCTCCAGGAGATGGTCGGCGCCATCGACGGCAGTTCGCCCGGCGGCGGCATGCTTGCTGTGATGGTGTTCGCGCTGTTCGTCGGAGTGGCCATCACGCTCGCCCCCGAACGCACCTCGACGCTCGTCCTCGTTCTGCAGGGCGTCTACGACATCGCCATGGTGATCATCGGCCTGGCGATGCGCCTGGCGCCGCTGGGCGTCGCGGGGCTCATCTTCTCGCTCTCCAGTCGACTGGGGCTCGACATCCTCACCACGTTGGCGTGGTACGTGGGAACCGTGATTGCGGGGCTCGCGCTCCACATGTTTGGCGTCTACTCGCTCGTGGCGATCACGTTCGCCCGCATCTCGCCGCGAAAATTTTTCGGCCGCATCAGCGACGTCATCCTCACTGCGTTCGCGACGTCTTCGTCCAGCGCCACGCTGCCGACCGCTCTCCGCGTGACGGAAGAAAAACTCGGCGTCAAACGCGAAGTCTCTAGCTTCGTCCTCACCGTCGGCTCGACCGCGAATCAAAACGGCACCGCGTTGTTCGAGGGGCTCACCGTCCTGTTCCTGGCCCAGGTGTTCGACGTGCCGCTCAGCATGACGCAGCAGATCACAGTGATTCTCATGTCGGTGCTGGCCGGCATCGGCACGGCCGGCGTCCCGGGCGGATCGCTGCCGCTGGTGGCGCTCGTGCTGCAGTCGGTCGGCGTGCCGCCCGAGGGCATCGGCATCATCCTGGGCGTCGACCGCATCCTGGACATGTGCCGCACGACAGTCAACGTCACCGGCGACGTGCTGATCGCCGCCTGCGTCGACCGCCAGGAGCGCGCCGCGGAGACGGCGCCGCTGGGCAAATAGCCACGCGGGGGCTCAGATGACGATCGGCTTCCCAAGCTGCCGGCGCACAACCACGAACTGGCCCGCATGCATCAGCGGGTGCGTGGCGATGAGATTGAACAAGTCGAGCACGCGGGGGAACACGTTGCGGAAATTCTCCGGCCCCGGCGCACCGAGGGCCTCGTCCGGCAGCGCATCGAGGGCAGCGACGGTCTTCGCTCGCACCTGCTTGTAGAGATCGAGATACTCCTGCTTGGACTTGAACTGCGCCGCGTCGTCGCTGCCCGTGTTCTCCTTTGAGTGAGCTTCGCGAAACCCGGCGGGCAGCTCGCCGCCTTGCCCAGGGCAAACCATATTCACAAGCCCCGACTCGGAACTGATGAGATGCCCCAACTGCCACGCCAGGTGATTGCACCCAGGCGCCGGCCGCCGCAGTAGGTCGGCATCGCTCAGATCGCTGAGGTATTTGTCGAGAACGAACAGCCCCATGTGCATCGATGACTTGATTGCGTCGTTGGCGTTCATTGCTTGGACCTCGGAGGGAGTGTGCGCCGCGCTCCGCGGCATGTGATGCGGGTCCGTGCATCGTAGAGCCTGCTCCATGGCATGGCAACGCACTGCGGGGCGGGCTTCATCCGATGTTTAGACGAGACCTCTGCGCTTCAAATCCTGCTTGCATCCCTCGCTGCGCAACGCAAAAGCG
>JBIOVA010000090.1:0-11958 GCA_044867485.1 Lacipirellulaceae bacterium
CATGCCCGCGAGCCGCACGCCGGGGACCTGCACAAACTGCTGCACGGCGAACTGCGCGAAGCCGCCGAATCCGATCACGCCCAGTCGCAATTCACGGTTTGCCATTGTCATTTCCGCCGCAGGGGGCGCTTGCGCGAGCGCACCAGATCGGCCCCATTTATTGAGCCTCAGAAAACAAACTGAACGGCGAGGGTGCCACTGCTGGCTCGTCCAGCAGTGTGAAGCGGGCGCCCGGCGCCCACTGCTGGGCAAGCCAGCAGTGGCACACGTTCAGCCAACAATCTGAGGCTCAATAAATCACCGTCCCTCGTCGGCAAATCTCGTACCGACCATACTTGTCAAACAGCCGTCATCGCGTTGAGCACGTCGGCCAGCGGCACGGTCGCGAAGGTCGAGGCGTAGTCGCTCATTGCGTAGGGGATGATCAGGCGGTCGGCATGGACGAGCGCGCCGCAACTGTACACGACGTTGGGCACATACCCGGCCCGTTCGTTCTCGTCGGGGGCGAGCAGCGGCTGGGCCAGGCGGCCAATCACCTTGGCCGGATCGTCGCGGTCGAGCAGGATCGCGCCGATGGCATACTTGCGCATCGGGCCGACGCCGTGGGTGAGCACCAACCACCCGGCCTCCGTCTCGATCGGCGAGCCGCAGTTGCCCACCTGGACGAACTCCCACGAGTACGTGGGCTTGAGCAGCGGCAGCTTCGTGTACCAGAAGTGCAGCATGTCGGAGTACATGAGGTACATGTTCTCGCCGTCCTGGCGGGAGAGCATGGCGTAGCTGCCGGCGATCTTGCGGGGGAACAGGGCCATCCCCTTGTTCCGCACCTCGGGGCCGTTGAGCGTCGAGATGCGGAACCGCAGAAAGTCCTGCGTTTCGACGAGGTGCGGGAAGGTGACGCTGCCGTCGAACGCCGTGTACGTGGCGTAGTAGGTGCGGCTGCCGTCGTCGTCGATGAACTCGACGAAGCGCGCGTCCTCGATCCCGTTCGTCTCTGTGGGAGAGTACGGAAAGATGATCCGCTCGGAGACGTCGGTTTCCGGGCCGTACTCAATCTCGTAGTTGGCCTTCGCCAGCGCGAGCACGGTTTTGGAAAGCGGCGTCCAATCCTGCACCCGCGTGCGGTGCTGGCGGAGGACGAAGCGGATGCTCGTGTCGAGGTCGGTCAACGTGAACTTGTCGTCGAGGGCGCCGAACACCAGCTCGACGAACCCATTGGCCACGCCCAACTCGACGAGCTTGCGGAGAAAGAGCGACTTGTCGTATTCGAAGCTGGGCGTGACGCTGGGGGCGGTGACGAACCCGGTGGGCTTGTCGAGGGCGATGTTGCCGGTCGAGTCGACCGTGCCGCTGCGGAACGAAATCGACGAAATGTGCCCCTCGCCGGTCGCCCGCAGACTGAGAATGAATCGTTTCGAGTCCTTGCCGACTCCCGACTGGTCGGGATGCCAGACGATCGAAGGGTTGAACAGTGCGGCCGACTCCAGGGCGTACTCCTGCGTGAAGTACGAGCCGATCAGCAGCCGGCGGTTCTCGCCTAGCGGCCGATCTGTGATCATGTGTTCGCGGAACGCCTCGAAGCGGTCGAGGAAGAATTGCTGCAAGCGGTGGTGGCGGCCGTGGAAATCGGCCATGACGCCGGCGACCAGCTCGTCGACCTCGACGTCGGTGAGCTCCATCACGCGGGCCATGATTTTCATGACTCGCTGCTGATCCATCAGCTCGAACGGGCGGAAGAGCACCCGGGCGTTGTTCGGCTTAAGGATGACGCCGGTGCGCTTGATGTCCATGACGGGTCGGATCCTTCCTGACGTCGGTGGCGTCGTCGTCGGCGCCGGTTCGGCAGCGGAACGTTGCCGGTTCACACGAGAGCGGCGGGGTTCGGGCGGGGGCATGATTATGCCTTGCTCGGGTGGGGACTCCAAGGGCAGCGCCTAAGTGTGGCACGCCCAAGTCCGCGCGGGGCGTGGTCAGGTGTTCGGCGATTCACCATGCCCAGGCAGACGTGGACACGGCACACCCACTTGAAGCCTACCCCGACGCGGGGGCGGCGACGGCCGATTCGCGGGGCATTTCCGCGGGTTTCTCGCTTGCCGCGAGACTGGCTTCCAGCAGCATCATCTCGGCCAGCGACAGCAACATGGCGAGCGTCGACTCGGCGCCCTGGTTCTCGTTGATGCGGTCCTCCAGCAGCCCGTCGCGACAGCCGCCGGTGCTGGCATCGTAGACTGGCAGCCCCAAGTCGTTGCGTCCCAGGAACCACTCAAACGCCCACCGAGCCCTCTCCAGCCATTGGGCGTCATCCGTGGTCCGATAGGCCTCGATGCACGCCGACACCGTGGCGTGGGCCTCCAGCGGCTGTTGGTCGAACGACGCGCGATC
The DNA here is from genome assembly GCA_044867485.1 of Lacipirellulaceae bacterium. Lineage (GTDB taxonomy): Bacteria > Planctomycetota > Planctomycetia > Pirellulales > Lacipirellulaceae > Lacipirellula. Next base: position 2,383 of record JBIOVA010000090.1, read on the forward strand.
TTCCCCGCGGCGGAAGAACCCGTGCACGCCCACCGGCCGGAAGCAACCGCGGGGCGAGGTTTGCACCTCGCACAGCCAGCGGAGCGACGTGAGACCGATTTCGAACGCGGCTTCGTTGCCACTCCAGCGTCCGCTAAGGATCAGCGCGTGGGACAGCTTGGCGTTGTCGTAGGTGACGACGTCCTCGAACCAGGGCCAGTCGTCGGTCGCGGTGGCCGCGTAGAGCTCGACCAGCCGTTCGGTCAGTACGTCGCGGACGTGGGCGGCCAGCCGGTCGCCGCTCATTCGGCGCAGGTATTCGTGCACGCCGATCAGGGCCAGGGCCCAGGTGCGCGGCGACGTGGTTTCGAGACACGCCTTGAGGGCGGGCTCCAACAACTCGACGGCGGAGAACTGCAGCCCGCGCCGCTGCGATCGACCCACGCAGGCGCCCAGCGCCCAAATGGACCGCCCCAGGCTGTCGTCCGAGCCGTTCTCCTCCAGCCACCGGCGGTCGAACGACATGAAGTTGCGGAACCGGCCGGTGACGCCGTTGAAAGCGTGACGCAAAAACGCGGCGTAGGTCGTGGCGGCGCGGTCCAGCCGCGGCGAGTCGAAGTCCAGCTCCTCGAGCAGCACCGTCAGGATCAGCGCCCGGGCGTTGTCGTCGGTGCAGTAGCCCTCGGCGAAATTCGGAATGTTGTACACGGCGTGCTGCAGCATGCCGGTCGAGTCGGTCATTTGCCAAACGTGGTCCAGCTTGAACCGCGGCAGTTGAAACGCGCGGTCCTCGCGTAAGGAGGCGCCGGACTGGCGGGTGGCGATCTCGCGCGGGATTTGCCGGGCGTGCAGGAACGATTCCATGTAGCGCTGAGCCACCTGGCTCCAAATCATCTCGCGGCCGGCGAGGTACGCCCGTTTGCGCATCGCGTGGCGTCGGGATTCGTCGCCGAGTAAGCCGCGGATTTCGCGAGCGAGCATCGCTGAGTCGCCGAAGGGTACGAGCACGCCGCGGCCATCGGCCAGCAACTCCTCGGCGTGCCAGTAGGGCGTCGACACAACCGCCTTGCCGCAACCGAACGCATAGGCCAGCGTGCCGGAGGTGATTTGCGCGGGATTGAGATACGGCGTGACGTACACGTCGGCGACGCCGAGGTACTCGGTGAGCTTGGGCAGATCGACGAAGCGATTGTGAAACACCACCTGCTTGCGCACGCCCAGATCGTGGGCGAGCCGTTCCAGCCCGAAGCGGTAGCTCTCGCCGTGGTCGCGCACCAGATTGGGGTGCGTGGCGCCGAGGACGAAGTACACCGTGCTGGGAAACTCGCGAAGGATGTCGGGCATCGCGTGGATCATGTGCTCGATGCCTTTGTTGGGCGACAGCAGGCCGAAGGTGAGCAGCACGTTCTGGCCTTCGACGTCGAACTGATCCTTGTAGAAATTGGGGTCGACGAACGGCATGTCAGGAATGCCGTGGTGGATGACGTCGATTTTCTCCGGCGGGACCTCGTAGATGTTTTCGAGGAACTCCCGGCCGCGCTGCGACATGACGACCACCCGCGCCGACAGGGCGGTCAGTTGCCGCAGGACGCGACGCTGGTCGGGGCTGGGTTCGCGCAGCACGGTGTGCAGCGTGGTGACGACCGGCATGCGGAGATCACGGAGCAGCGCCAGGATGTGCCCGCCGGCCGGCCCGCCGTAGATGCCGAACTCGTGCTGCAGGCACACGACGTCGACGTTGCTGAAATTGAGGAAGTGGGCCGCCCGGCGGTAGGCGTCGAGATCCTGCTCGGCGAATTCGAACCGCACTTCGTTGGGGTAGTCGTAGCCGCCCTCCACGTCGTCCACCGGCGCGACGATGCAGTCGGTCTCGGGATACTGCGTGGCAATCGCTTCGCGCAGATCGAACGTGAAGGTGGCGATGCCGCACTTGCGCGGCAGATAGTCGCCGATGAACGCGATCTTGCGAATCTCCAGATTATGAAACATAGCCGCTCCTCTCACGAATCGAAGGCCGTCCACACGTCGTCCCATGTGGATTCCGCCACGGCAGTCGATTCGTCGGCCGCACCGTAGTATACCGCAACGCGGTCGTCGCATTCGACGAAGCCGCCGGGAAAGACGACATTCGGGACGAATCCGGAGGTTTCGTAGGGTTCCGTGGGTTCGATGATGGCTTGCGCGGCAAGCTGCGTGATTCGCGTTGGCTCGTCGAGGTCGAGCAACATCGCGCCGGCGCAGTACGCGCCGACGTCGCCGGGCGCCGTGGGTCGGAGATTTCCATGGTAGATTTCGAGCCAGCCGCGCGGCGTGCGAATCGGCGGCGCGCCGGCGCCGACGCGGCCCGTCTCCCACGCGCTGCGTCCGCGGTACAGCGGCCGGTGATCGCCCCAGTGCTTGAGGTCCGGCGAGAAGGCGAGCCACATCTCGGGGCCGGTGAAGGGGATCGCGCACACCGGTCGATGCAAGGCGACGTAGCGGCCGCCGATCCGTTCCGAAAACAGCGTCACGTCTTTGTTCTCGGGAGGGAAAATGATGCCGTGACGCTCGAATGAGTCAAAGTCGGCCGTCGACATGAGCGCCGTCGCGGCGCCGTGCCGTGACACGGCGACATACGTGATGTAATACCGGCCCTCCAGCGACGTGATCCGCGGATCCTCCATGCCGAACTCTTCATACTGCGATTGCGGCACGACGGCGGGCCCGAGGCGATCGACGCCGTGGTCGTCGTTCAAAAAGATGACGCGCAAATGCGATGCGCTGGTCAGCCGCGCCTCGCCAGTGGCGCGCAGCCGCTGGACGCGGGCGTCGATGGGGTTCAGGTCGCTTTGCCGAAACCAGTCGACGATCGGGCCTTCCCCGGGCTCATACCGCGGCAGCGGCACGTAGCCCAAGCGCTCGACGATCGGCTGCTCCGCCACCCGCACCAGCAGGACCACTTGGCGGCCGACGCGAATTGCGGCAGGATTAAAGGCCCCCAGAACGCGGAACTCGTCGCTCGACGCCGGGACGTCAGCGGGACCAAGCAGGAGAGTTTTCGACCAACGAAGGGGCATGGGCGCGCAGTTCCGGCGGGTGTCAGAATCCATACTGCTTTAGCAATTTCCGTGCCGTGCATACATGGCAGGCGCCCGGCGCGTGTCGTAGCATGAGCGGCTCGTGGAGGACGATTGCTTTCGACAAACGGCGCCCGGCGCGCATGAGTTTATCACGAGGACCATCGGAAATGACTTACCGAATTGGCAGCTTGCTTCTCTTCGCCCTGATGATCGCTGGTCGCGCGCCCGCCCAATCGGCCGATCAACCGCCGGCAGGATTCTCGGCGCTCTTCGACGGCCAGTCGCTTGACGGTTGGAAGGGCGGCTCGACGCATGATCCGCGCAAGATTTCCCCGGAGCAACAAGCCGAGTGGGACGCCGCCGTGCCGGCCCATTGGCGCGTCGAAAATGGCGAGCTGGTGAACGACGGTCAGGAGCCGCATCTCGTCACGATAAAAGACTTCGGCGACTTCGAGCTATGGGTCGACTGGAAGCTGGCGCCGAAAGGGGATAGCGGCATCTATTTGCGCGGTTGCCCGCAGGTGCAGATTTGGGATCCCACGAACGAAGAGGCCCACCGGCACGGCTCGGATAAAGGCTCCGGCGCCTTGTGGAACAACGAGACGCACGAAAAGTGGCCCACCGAGGTCGCGGACAAGCCGATCGGGCAGTGGAACAACATGTACGTGCGGATGGTCGGCGAGTACGTAACGGTCGTGCTCAACGGCAAGACCGTCGTCGACAACGTCGTGCTGGAGAACTACTACGACCGCAAGATTCCGGTATTCGCGCGCGGGCCGATTCACCTGCAAACGCACGGCAGCGAGATGCGGTTCCAAAACGTGTTTGTCCGCGAGATTCCCGCCGACGAGGCGAACAAACTGCTCGCCGATGCCCGCGGCGGCGAAGAGGGCTTCGAAACTTTGCTGAAAGGCTCCGGCTTCGAAGGTTGGATCGGCGCCACCGACAGCTACGACGTCGTTCATGGCGTGATCACCTGCCAGCCGGGAAAGGGCGGCAACCTGCTCACCGAGCGCGAGTACGGTAACTTCGTCGCCCGTTTGGAATTCAAACTGCCGCCGGGCGGCAACAATGGCCTGGCGATTCGCACGCCAAGCCCCGAAACCGACCCCGCCTACGATGGCGTTGAGCTGCAGGTGCTCGACGACGGCGACCCCAAATACGCCGACCTGCACGACTACCAGGTTCACGGCAGTGCGTATGGGCTGGCGCCGGCTCACCGCGGCTACCTGCGGCCGACTGGCGAGTGGAACTACGAAGAAGTGACCGTCGACGGCGACCACGTCGTGGTGCAGCTCAACGGCGTGAAGATTCTCGACGTGAACCTCGCCGACGTCCGCGAAAAGCCGATCGACGGCAAGGAGCATCCCGGCGCCTCGCGCACCAGCGGGCACTTTGGGTTCGCGGGGCACAACGATCCGGTGGCGTTCCGCAACGTGCGGATCAAGGAGCTGTCAGGGCGTTAGGGCCCCGGGCGCCGCCGGATTGCTCGGCGCGTTGCCAGCAGTCATGATAAAGGCGAGCTAAGCGTCTCGACGAGGCGGATTCCATGGCAAGCGTCTTCGACTCCAGCGTTCCCCTCTGGACGGCCAGCGAGGTGATTGCCCACTTCGGCGATATCCCCATCGCGCGCATCCGCACGAGTCCGCCGCCCGGCGAAGCCACCGAAGCGGACGTGATCGAGCTGCACGAGCGACACGACCGACTGTGCGAGTTGATCGATGGAACTCTCGTGGAGAAAGCAATGGGATGGCAGGAATCTCAATTGGCCGTCTGGATTGCGACTCTCTTGAACAACTATGTGCAGCCCAAGAATCTGGGCATGGTCCTCGGCTCCGACGGCATGTTCCGCCTGCAACCCCAGCAGATACGCATTCCCGACGTCGCTTTCATTTCCAAGCAGCGTTACGCGGGCCGCACGCTCCAGCCGGGCGCCTTTTGGGAGCTAGGCTGCGACCTCGCCGTCGAGGTGCTCAGCCCCAGCAATACCCGCCGCGAGATGGAGCGCAAGCTGAACGACTACTTCGCAGCGGGAGTGTCGGTCGCGTGGCTGGTCGATCCCAAGGCGCGGGAGGTCGCCGTCTACTCGTCCCCAGCCCAGGCGACCACGCTGCGCGGCGACGATGTGTTGGAGGGCGGCGCCGTCCTGCCCGGATTCGCCGTCCCCGTCGCCCAGTTGTTCGCCGCCCTGGATGCGGCGCAAGCCTAACGCCCAGCGCGCACCAGCCGCCGCGGCGCCTCTAGCAGACACCGCTCTTGGGAAGATACAAGGTTGGGTTCCGGTTCTCCGGAACCCAACAATTCGTGCGTCTCGACCGTTGGATCAGCGGCAGACCGTTGACCCAACCGACGCGTCTTCACCAACTTGTTAGCCGCCGCCTGGCTCCTTCGATGTCTGACACGAACCGGCCGTCTGGCTGGCTGCTCTCAGGGCCTGTTCATCGGCGATGAGCCGGCCACAGAGGGTGGCGCAATCTCCGCAAATGAATACTCGGTCGGGCCCTTCGACCAACGGACCAACATCCGTGTGGCTGCGGCGGCAGAATGAGCAGAAGGCGTTCTTCAGCCGGATCGCCCGCCAGCCGCCGACGGACGCCCCAGTCGGCTGAGGATTGACTTCACCATGTTCACTCTTGCCGCCTAACGCCAACGCTCAGTGGCCCGCCCTCAAGACGAGCGCGATGCCGGAAGTATAACCGTTGCGGAGAACGAACTCCAAGCTGCACTCCCGCGGCGGCCAACAGCAACTCACGCCAAGGCGCCAAGTCCCGAACGTACCCGCCGTCGTTGAAATGCGAAGAGCTTTATTGACAGGAGGAAACAGAGGCAGCGGAGTTTCGTCGCAGCGCCTTTCCTCCGTTCCCTCCGTTTCCTCCTGTTCCATCGCTCTCCTCCCCGTCTTCCTTCGCGCCTTTGCGCCTTTGCGAGAGACCTCCTCCGATTCTCCCGATCTGCGGACATCCGCGTCATCTGCGGAAAAATCTTCTCTGGCCAAGAATTCCACGTAGGAATTGGCCGCGCGGCGTGATACATGTACAGGTGTATAAAATAAGACTGGACGTTGTAGTTCGGAGACCGCAGGTCCGGAAGCCGACGGTCTGACGGCGAGCGATCTTTGACATCTTGACCCGCCCCCTTGCCGTGCGCACGCGCTCACGCGGCGTCGCGTCGCCAATGACGGTGCGCCCGCACGGCGCCCAAATGAGGCCGTCGGCTCCGAGGCGCTCACCAAAAGCACGCGAGCGACATGAGCAACATGAGTGCCTCGGCCAAAAGCGTTACTTGGTCCCCGTGGCCCCCTTACTCCGTCCTGATCCTTGAGCCCCTGCTATTTTGTCCCTTTCAGAGCTTACCTCCAGCGGACAGAATTCACCCCGCCTCGAAGTCGGAAGTCACCCCGTCGCAAGGGCTTGCGACAAACCGAGTCCGAATAAAGTCCGCGCCGCGCGTGTTTCGATCAGTCGGCAAATGCGGACAGTATTCATGCCGCGCCGCCTAACCCAGCAGCGGCAACGCAAACGCCCGCACGCCGCGCGCTGCGCACATCGCGTTGGCGATCGCCGGCGCCACGGCGATGATCGGCGTCTCGCCGGCGCCCAGCGACGGCAAGTCCTTGCGATCGACCAGCACAATGTCGAGCGGCGGCACGTCCGCCATCCGCGGCACGCGGTACTCCGAGAACCGCGGATTGGTCACGCGGCCATCCCGGAACAGCACCGCTTCGTGGAGCGCTCCGCCGAGCCCTTGGATGATCGCCCCCTCGACTTGAGCCCGGAGATTGCCGGGATTCTGAATCGCTCCGCATTCATAGGCCTGGCAGATCGACAGGATTGTCAACTCGCCGTCGCGGTGCTCCACTTCCGCGCACGCAGCGACGAACGAGCCTTTTTCCGTGCCGCAGGCCAGGCCGATTCCGCGACCATGACCGCGCTCGCGGTCGCGCCACTTAAACTTATCCGCCGCGGCGATAAGCACGTCCTTGAGTCGACCGTCCGGCAAGTGCTTCAACCGGAATTCGAGTGGATCGACGCCAGCCAGCTTTGCCAAGTCGTCGATCGCACTCTCGCGCGCAAACGTGTTCGCCGTCGACGCCAGCGCCCGGTAGGAACCCTGCCGTAGCGGCGAATCGGCGGCGAGAAACCGTGTCCGGCCATTCGGCGACTCGTAGGGAGATTCAAGGGCCGACTCGCCGGAGTTGTAGTTCGTGAAGTCCCACGCGGCGAGGTTGCCGGCGCCGTCGAGTCCCGCGCGGATCTCGATGAGTCCCGCGGGACGGCAGTAGGCCCACGTGCACTCCTCCTCGCGCGTCCACCGGAGCGACACGGGGCGCCCGGCCGCCTTGGCCAACCGCGCCGCTTCGACCGCCGCCTCGCCGGAGTGCTTCCCGCCGAAGCCGCCGCCGGTGTCGGGGACGATCACGCGAACCCGGTCGGCGCCGATGCGCAGCGCCTGCGCGACTTCGCCCTGCACCCGGGAGGGCTGCTGCGAACCGGTCCACACCGTCACCTTGCCGTCGGACCACTCGGCAACCGCGGCCCGCGGTTCCATCGGGGCGTGCTGGATGTAGGCGATCGTGTACGCCGCATCGTATTTCTTGGCCGCGGCGTCGACGGCCCCGGCGCCGTCGCCCCACGCGCGCACGCGCGGCTGCGGCCAGCCGGAGCCCTCTGCGGTGGCGGTCGCTTTGAGGTGCGCGAACAGCTCGTCGCTCGACGGATGCGGCGGCGCCTCCCACTCAGCCGTCGCGGCGAGCGCTTCGATGGCTTTCGCCGCTTGCCACGAGGTCTTCGCCGTGCAGCCGACGAAGTCGCCGTCGCGCACGACCGTGACGCCGTCCATCGCCTCAGCCGGAGCGAGATCGATCGACTTGAACGTGGCGCCGTACGCCGTGGGTCGCAGGATTTTGCCGTACAGCATGTCGGGCCGTCGGATGTCGGAGGGATACTGGTGAGCGCCCGTCACCACGTCGCGGCCTGTCGTTTTGGCAACCGGCGTGCCCAGGACGCGCCACTCGTCGACCGGCGTGATTGTCACGTCGCTTGGCGTCGCGGCGGACCACTTCGTAGCGAAGTCGGCGTCGGCGGCAAGCTCGGCGAGGGAGACCGTCTTGCCGGAGGCGGGATCGGTGAAGACGCCGTCGGCGATTCTGAGCGCGGCGCGGTCCGCGTTAAGCCGCGAAGCGGCCATGTCGGCGAGCAGCTCGCGCGCTTGGGCGGCCGAGCGACGGACGCTCGGGACCGTGGCCGGCGTGGTGCGGCTGCCGGCCGTGCCGCCATCGTCGGGGCACAACTCGGTGTCGGCCATCACCAGCCGCACGCGGTCCACCGGCACGAAGAGTTCTTCGGCAACGGCCTGCGTGATCTGCGTGCGCGACCCTTGGCCGGCCTCGACTTTGCTTGTGAACGCCGTGACCATGCCGTCCTTGTCGATGTGAAACCGCCGCGCCGGGGCGACCGTCCCGCCCTCGCCGCCGCGTCCGCCGCCACGCCGACCGCGCCCGCCACGCTGGGCCCGCACCGCGCTGGCGCCGACGGCGATGACCAACCCCGCGCCCAGCGCCTGAACGAACTCGCGCCGATCCGCATCGAACCGATACGGCGGCCGCTCGCGGAACTCGTAACGCTCAACTTCATTGGGTTCGTGATCGATCAACTCGGTTGTCATGGCGGTTAACTCCCGAGCGTGGCCGCGTGCTCAATCGCGGCAAGGATGTTGGGGTAGTTGCAGCAACGGCAAATGTTGCCGGTCATCGCACCGATGATCTGCTCGCGGGTCGGCCGTTTGTTTTCGGCCAGCAGCGCCGCGGCAGTGAGAATCTGTCCCGGAACGCAGTAGCCGCACTGCATGGCTTGCTTGTCGAGAAACGCCTGTTGAACAGGGTGCAACTCGTCACCCTCGGCGAGACCCTCGATCGTCGTAATCTTGCCGTCGCCAACTTCGGCGACCGCCGTGACGCACGACCGCACCGCCACGCCGTCGACGAGCACCGTGCACGCGCCGCATTCCCCTTCGCCGCAGCCATACTTTACGCCGGTCAGCCCGAGTTCCTCGCGGAGTACGTCGAGGAGCGGCCGCCCGTCGTCCGTCGTCACGCGCTCCGTACGGCCATTGACATGAAGTGTGAAATCGCTCGGCATGGCTTCTGGCTCCGAGGAAGAGAAGTGCGTCAAACGAAATCGGCATTCATCGTCGTCAACTTATTGGTCAGCGTGAATTTGGAACCCCGCACTCGCTACGCCGGTTTCGTTGGGTCGCACGGCGGCATGGCGGGCGTAGTCGGCCATCGTGTCGACGTCGTCGACGACTTGGGACAAGAGCCAGTCGAGTTCCCGCACAGGGATGCGAGCGACCAGGGCGTTGACGCCTTCGTGCGGCGGCAGTGCGTGGATCTCCCACGCTCGGGACCACGGCAGAACGAGCGGGTGGCCGCGCTTGCCGCGGAATGTGGGCACGACCGCGTGCGGCCGCGTCGCCTCGTATTCGCGGATCGCCCGGTCGACAATCGTTGGCGACAGGCCCGGCAAGTCGGCGGGCGCCA
>JBIOVA010000091.1:0-23665 GCA_044867485.1 Lacipirellulaceae bacterium
GCGTCAGCCGATGACTAGCGTGTCGCACGATTGCGGCGACAGGCCGTCGTGACGGCGGCCAACGCGACGACGGCCAGTCCCGCGGCGGCTGGTTCCGGAACGGCTCCGCCAGCGGCTCCGCCTGGGAACGGATGATTGTCCTTCCATTGACGGAAGTCAGACCAATCCACGAAGCCGTCGCCGTTGAGATCGCCCTCCGCGCGCGACGTCGCGGACTGCTGAAAACGATCCTTGATGGTATTGAAGTCCGTCATATCGACGTCGCCATCGTTGTCGACGTCGCCCGGTTGGAATCCCGGTCCGCCGATGTAAGCCACCGCATTGAGGAACATCGTTTGCCCATCCGGCGCCAAATCGAACATGCCGGACTGCTGGGACGTTCCATTGGCGGACTGCTCGCGGGAGCCGGTCAAAAACACCAGGCGACGATTGCTCAGCGTTTGGGCGCCTGTGTCCTTCGTGATCGAAGTGCCGGCAGCCCATTCGGCGATCACCAGGTTCCCGCCTGGCGAGATGGGGTTCTGAAGCCGCGCGATCAACGTGCCGCCAGCGCCATCATTGTCGATCGGGAGTTCGTTGACCGAGATGCCCCGTTGCACGGTGTTCGGATTCTGGACGGTGTCCAGGACGGGGATGGCCGTGCTGTAGTCGTTGACCATCGTGTTGGAGCCGTCGAGCGCAACGCCCGCAAAAATTGGATGCGCCGGAACCGCGGTCGTCAATTTGACCGGCCCCGTCGTATCGGGGATCGTCTCGCCGCCCATGAAACCCAACCGCGAGTTTCTCATCGTATACCCACCCAGGATCATCATCGGCTTGGTGATGGTGCTATTCCACGTCGTCGCTTCGTCAGCGGTTTGATAATGACCGCTATCGACGGATCGACTGATCATTACCAGATCGATGCCGGGCGCGTTGAGCTGGTCGATCAGGGTGGTGTTCAAGTTGACGTCGTTGACCGTGACGAACCGCGTCACGTTGTGGCCGGCGGTCGCGAGTAAATTCGTGTAGCCAACGTCAGGCGCCTGCGTGTAGCCTTCGCCGACCGCGGCTTGCGACGGCATGTCATCGGCGGCGTGAAAAGAGACCCAGGCGACGTTGGCGGCCCGCGCCGGCGCGAGCGCCAGGCAGCTCCACGCGGCGAGCGCCGCCATGGCGCCCAGCAGCCCGCGCCGTTTAGCCCAGCGGGGATTTCGCGCGTCGTCCCCGTGACTGGCCGGCGCTGCACGCCGCTGTCGCCGGAACGCAGCGACGCCCAATAACGCCAAGAGCAGACTCGACGGCTCGGGTATCGCGGCGCCGGCTCCCGCGCCGGCCAGCAGGTCATTGTCCTTCCACTGGCGGAAGTCCAAGAGATCGACGAAGCCGTCGCCCGTCAGGTCGCCCTGATTGCGGTTCGTGACGGTCGTCCGGAAATTCGTCCGGATCGTGTCAAAGTCCGCCATGTCGACGTCGCCGTCGCCATCCACGTCGCCAGGTCGGAGGATGTTCGTTCCCGCCATGAAATTCACGGCGTTGAGGAACAGCTTTTGACCGTCTGCATCGAGGTCATAAATGCCCGCAATCTGCGATGTCGAGGGAATGGCCGGCGGACCCGTGACGGCGGCGTGCTCGCGTGTGCCGCTGAAAAAGACCATCCGCGCGGCGGCCAGAACATCGTCCGCGTCGGCGTTGACGTTCTGCACGACTCCTCCCGCCGGCGCAAGGCCGATGACCAAGCCATTTTGCGTCGGCCCGGCGTCGCTGATCCGGGCCAGGATTTGCCCGCCGCCGTTGAGCGGATGCATGACGGTGTTGAAGAACCGCTGATTGAGGCCGGCCACCTGCTGGATCGCGGTGACGTCCAGGTTGTAGTTGTTGACCATCACATTGCTACCGTCGAGGGCAACGCCGCTGAAAATCGGATGGTTGGGAACGACCGCCTCGAGCTTGACCGGCGCGGTGGTATCCGGCGTGTTGTCGTCGATGTTTCGGGTCAGGCCCAGCCGCGTGCCGCGCGCGGCGAATGCCGACATCACGATCATCGGCTTGGCGACCGTCGAGTTCCATACGAGCGTCTCGGCGTCAGTCTGAAAGTGCCCGCTGTCAACCGAGCGGCTGACGATGACGAGGTCAATGCCGGGAGCGTTGAGATCCGCCGCCAGCGTCGAATTCTGGATATCGTTGACCACCGTAAATCGCGTGACGGTATGTCCCGCGGTCGTCAACGCGTTGGTGTACCCGATGTCGGGCGCCATGGTGAACAGAAAGGGGTCAGCCGCTGCGGCCGTCGACGCGGTGCCATCGGGATTATGGAACGACAACCAAGCGATGTTGACGGCTTGCGCGACGCCGGGCGCCAGTCCCAGGCACGCCGCCAACGCCGCGAACGCGAGCCCGCGGCCGATTCCTCGTCGACGCATAACTTGACTCCGTGTGCGAGTGCGTGATTCTACGGAAACCTGGGAGCAGCCGGGGCGACGCCGGCGACGCGAGGCCGCGGCGACAAGTCCGCACGCCGCGAGACCGAAGGCTGCCGGCTCGGGCACGGCGGCCGCGGCGGCCGTGCTCGCTCCCGAACCAAGCTGCCGCTGCCAGACGAGGAAGTCGGCGCCGTCGCTGTCGTTGTCTCCATCAGCGTCGCCGGCGCTGGTGGACCCGAAGGCGCCTCGCCAGACGCCTAAGTCAGCGCCGTCGACGTCGCCGTCGTTGTCAAAGTCGGCGGCGAAGCTGGGTTCTGTGATCGCTCCGTAAGCGACCTGGCCGTTGCGGTTGTTGGCTTCGCCCGCCAAGAGGAACTCCAAGCTCAGTGTTTGGGCGCCGCCGACAGTGAACGGCGTGCCCAGATTGTAAGCCTGCCCGCCGGTGAGCGTGAGCATGCCCGTGGGATTGAGCTCCGAAAGCACGCCGGCCGTTGGCGCCGCCTCAACAAATCCGGGAACTGCCTGGTCGGTCAGGCTGTTCCACTGCCCGTTGGCCGGCTTGAGTGAGTTGCTCGGCGAGAAGATCGAATAGCCTTCGAGCTGGATCGTGTGCGGCGAGTCGTTCTTCAGTTGCGCCTGGCCGGTGGCCGGGTCGACCGTTAACAACAGGTTGTTGAACTGCTTCGTCCCCAAGTATTCGACGATGCCGGTGCGGAGGCCGGACGAGGTTGTGTACGTGAACGAGATGTCATCGGGGTCGACGCCGAACGAGGGAAAGGTTGGCGTGTAGGGAGAGCCCAATCCCCGTGTGGCGCCGCCCGCCAGGGCAAGCGTGCCTGACGGATTCAGTTCACTCAGCCCATTGGCCGTGGCGCCGGACTCGGCCCATCCGCCGCCGAGCTGCTCTTGCAGGCTGCTCCAGGTGGTGGTCGTGCCCAGGCTGCCATGGGTCGATACGACCGAGTAGCCGTCAATCGAAACGCTGGCCGCGGGAACGGCGGCGCCCGTGTTGCGGATCGTCACCGCGCCTGTGTTGCGGTGCACCTGCAGCGTCAACACTTGTTCGACGACGAGTTGCAGGAGCTGGCCGTTGGTTCCACCGGCGATGCGGCGCGTCAGATAGCTCTGCCCGGCGGGCAGGGCCGGCGCGAGGGACGCGTCGATCGTCGCGAAGCCGCCGCCGATCACGTCGGCGTCGACCAGGTTCCACGTATTGCCGAGCGCTGGAGTGACGCCCGAAAAAGTTGGCCGCAGCGTGCCGCCGATGGACGCCACGCCGGTGGCCTTGATGGCCGAATGGTTTGTCGCGTGGCGGATCTCCGGGATCAACGTGCCTGCCGTGCCAAGATTGAGGGCGCCCTGTGTCGTGAAATTGACGTTTGGCCCCACGATGCGCGTGGTTCGATTGAGCGACGAATTTCCGATGACGGTGTAGGTGGCCGTCGAGGCCGTCGCGTCGCCGAGGGTGAGCTCGCTTTGGGTCCCGCCGGCGGTGGAGCCGCCCGTGGTTAAGGACCGCGTGGTCAGGTTTCCGCCGCCGAGCACAGTGAGAAACCCTTTGCCGGCGACGCCGACGTCGGCGGCGCCGAAGACGCCGAATCCAGGCTCGCTGGTCAGCGTGCCCCCGCTCTGAATCGTGAGCCCGCCCGTCTCCGCAGCTAAGACGCCAAATGTGAGGCCCGCGGGCCCGGCGCTGCCTGTAATACTCGAGTTGACGACGGCGGTCACGTTGTTGTTGAACACGGCGACTTCGTCGAAGTCGCGAAGCGGCAGTCCGCCGGTGTTCGGATTGTTCCAGTTGGCAACGATCGTCCAGTTGCCGAGATCAGGCCCTTGCCAAAGTACGTCGACCGCCAACGACTGCGATGCAACGCTGATTGATGCCAGACAAATGCCGAACCAAGCGGTCCGTACGCGCAAGCGAGAAAATGTCATTGCTTACTCCCGGATGCAATAGACAACAATGCGGCGATCTCCACGCCCATCGGCTTGGAGTTCACTCCCCGTAAAACATGCGCTCAGAACGGTCGTCGAAAGTCTCGCCTGCGCCGACGCATAACAAGCGCCTGCGTTTGCCCCAAGAATTGCGACCCCCAACCAAGCGATTGACTTAACGCTTTCGTCCGAACCAGAACGACTCTGACAAGACCGACGACAAGAACCGGCCTCCTGGCGCCTCGCGAGTTTCCCCGGCAATCGTGCCGCGGCACTCGCGCGCCCCCGGCGCAGAAGCCAACCCAAGCGGTCCCACCGTACCGTGGAAGATATCCGCCCTCCAGAAAAAACTTTACCAAGAAACTTCGTCGATTCCCACAGAAATCGCGGGAAGCCGCCAGGAAGATTCACGCGTCGTTCGCCGCGAATGCTTATCCCAACGGCCGCGAAATCGAAGCGGCCGCGGCGAGTCCCTGGCCTTTTTCCCGTTTTTTTGTCCAATACGGCGCCGCGCTGACGGACTATCGTGAGGGGTAACGCTGCGCGGTCGACGGTCGAGGGGGGACCGCACAACGCCGGCGCTGCTTCGGCGGCGCCGGCCCCTCGCTTTTCTACTGGCTGCGAAAAATGGCGGAAGATTTTGCCAACGTCGAACGATTCGTCCAACTCTTTGCCAGGCACCAGCGCGGCATTCAGGCCTACATCTGGACGCTCGTGGCTCATCGCGACGACTCGGACGACGTCATGCAGGAAACAAGCGTTTCCCTGTGGCGCAAATGGCCCGACTACGATCCCAGCCGCGACTTTTTCCGCTGGGCCTGCGGCATCGCTTTCATTGAGGTTTTGCGGCATCGACGCCGGCATGCCACGCGGCGGCTGTGGTTTAGCGAGGAGCTCATGGAAACGCTCGCCGCCGAGCTTGTCGAGGATTCGCCGTGGTTCGAGTCCCGCACCGCGGCGCTCCACGGCTGTCTGGACAAGCTCGGAGTCCGCGACCGGCAAATCATCGAAGCTCGCTACCGCGACGGGGCGACGACCCAGCAGGTTGCCGACCAACTCCGCCGGCCCGTCAGCACGCTCTACAAGATAATGGCGAGGATTCGAGAACGGCTCCACTCGTGCATCGAGGTGGCCCTCGCCCGGGAGTCGCATCCATGACTCCTCGCGACGACTCCGTGCCGCCGCCGCGAGATGCGGCGCGGCTCCAATGGCTGGTGTTTCAGTGTTGCGAAGGCGCGCTAACGCCCGCTGAGCACGACGAACTCGAACAGGCGCTGCGCGCCAGCCGCGATGCGCGGCGCTCGTACACGGCCGCCATACAGGTCGACGCGGCGCTCGACTGGCGCATTCGCGGTCGGCAAAAGCTCAAAACGCTCGCCGCCGGCGCGCCGGATGACGTGCTTCTGACCGCCGCTTACCAGCCGCAATGCGACGATGCCTCCGCCAGCGTCCCCGTTTCACCAGCAACCCGCGTCGCCAGCCGCCGGACGCTTGCCGCCGTCGCCTTGCTGGCGGCGTCGCTGTTCATTGCCCTGGGCGCCGTGCTGTGGCTCAACTCCACGCGCCAACCGAGCGGCGCCGCGCGTCTCGCCGATGCGCGATTGCAGCCACTCTCGGCGGACGGCGCCGTCGCGACAATTGTCGAACTTCCCGGCGAGTGTCGCTGGTTTGTCGAGAATCGCCGCGACGCCCGCGGCGTGGCTCGCGCCGGCGACACGATCCGCCTCACGCGCGGCCAGTTGAAGATTGAGTTCTCTTGCGGCGCCACGGTGACCATGCGATCGCCCGCCGCGCTGCAAGTGATCTCGCCCATGCAGGCCCGAGCCGTCTTGGGCACGCTCACCGCCCACGTCGGCGAAGGCGCCGAGGGGTTCACCGTCGAGACGCCGCGGACCACCGTCGTCGACCTCGGCACCGATTTCGGCATCGACGTGTCCGATCACGGGAGCACCGACGTCGTTGTGTTCAACGGCGAGGTCGACTTGCACTACGACGGCGAGACGGGGCTGCGGTCCCGGCAGCGGCTGCGCGCCGGCGAGGGCATTCGCGTCAGCGGCGAAGGCACCGCCAGCCGCATCGTCTCGATCGTCGACAGCCAGTACGCCGTCGACGCGCCCCTGGCGGCCCGCACGCCGGTCATCTCCGCGGTGACCGACAACATCCGCCGCGGCGAGAGCTGGCACTACTACGAAATCGTTCACGGCGGCCTGCGCGAAGACGCCAAGGCCTTCGTCGACCGCAAGAACCACGAGTGGAACGGCGTCACAGCGGCCGGCATCCCCGCCTACCTGTTGGGCGGCGACTATGTGAAGACCTTCAACGATGACAAGATGAATACGTCGGTCGAGATGCGAGTCACGCTCGATCGCCCCGCGATTTTGTACGTGCTGCTCGACAATCGCACGCCGGCGCCTGAGTGGCTCCGCGATGAGTTTTACGACACCGGCGACGACGTCGGCGTCGACGGCGGCGGGTATGCGCGGGATGGACTGACGCGAACCATCGACCTTGGCCCCGGCGTGAGCATCGACGATCAGTTTTCAATCTGGCGGCGCGACGTGCCCGCGGCCGGCGTCGTCGACCTCGGCGCCATCATGATCGGCGGCGAGCAAAACAATATGTACGGCGTCGTCGCCGTGCCGATGGAGCTGCACGACGGAGAGGATGATTTTGCCGGATCGGCCGAGCGTCCCGCCGATGCAACGGCGTCGTTGACTCCCTCCGCCGCGGGCGTGCTGGCGATCGACGGATCGATTGAACGCCCCGGCGACGTGGATGCCTTCTCGTTCCCGTGGCGCGGCGGGGCGGTCCAGGTCGCCTGCCGCACGAGCGGGCATGCCACGCTCGATCCCGTGGTCAGCGTGTTCGATCGCCATGCGACGCTCGTGGGCTACGCCCGCTCGGACCACCGCCACGGCGCCGGAGCGGCGGTCACAATGAAGCTGCCGCCGGGCGACTATTTCACGTTGGTAGCTGGCGGCGACGAGCTCGGCGAGGTCGGCGCCTACCGACTGGAAGCCGCCGCGACGTTGGACGATGTTCCGCCGCCGTTGGCGCCATCGCCCTCGCTGACGCTCAACGCGGCGCCGACCGGCAGCGGCATCGCGCTCTCATGGGACCCGGCGCCAGCGTCGCGCGCTATGACGGTGGAGCGATCAAGCGACGGCGTCCGTTACAAAACCATCGCGACGACGACGGCCGCCTCGGCAATCGACGACGACGTGGAGCCCGCGTCGGTCATGATCTATCGACTTCGCTCCGACGACGGCTCCGCATCGGCTCCGCTCGTCGTCGCGACGCGCCCGCCGGCGGTCGAGAAGGTCGCCGCACTCGGTCGCCAGCCGCGGCTCATCGTGCTCCAGTGGCGCGACCCGGCCGGCCAGCAGGCCTATCGCGTCGAGCGATCCATTGACGGCCGCCAATTCACAGCCCTGGCCACGACGGCGCCAAACGCCTGCGGCTTTCGCGACACGGTGGTCGAGCCCGGCACGAAGTATTTCTATCGCGTCACGACGTTAGACGGGCAAGGCGACGTGGCCACCTCGTCGCCCGTGGCCGCTGCATCGGCCGTGGGCGCGTTCACGGCGAGCGCGGCCGCGGACGGCGATGTCGCCCTGCGTTGGCAGGCCAATCATCCCGCGGGAAAGCTGCTCATTGAACGCCAGTCCGGCAGCGCCGGCGCCTTCGTCGTCATCGCGATGCTGCCCGGCGCCGCGGAGACTTACGTCGATCGCGCCGCCCCGGCCAGTGAGCAGGTGTTTTATCGCGTTGTGTCCGCGGAGGACAACGACGCACTCGTGGAAACGGCAGCCGCCGAGGTCAACGTCGTCCGCCTGCCTGGGGGGTTCGATCGCGATCACTTCGCCGTCAGGTTTACAGGTATGCTGCGCGTCGAGCAGTCCGGGCGATACGACTTCACGCTCAAGAGCGACGACGGCGTCCGATTGTTCGTGAACGGCCAGTTGATCATCAGCGACGACGGCTGCCATCCGGTGCGCGCGTCGACCGGCGGCGTCGAACTCGCCGCCGGCGTGCACGACCTGGAGATCCAATACTTCGAATACGAAGGGCAGCAGGCGCTGGAAGCCTGGTGGTCCGGCCCCGGCGTCGCCCCCAGCGAAATCCCAGCGTCGGCCCTGTCGTCGCTGACCTGCCGCTGTTACGACGGCCCGTGGAAGCAATTGCCGTTTACGACGATCTTCGCCGTCAGTCCGACGGTGAGCGTGACGACGCCGCCTGGCTTGTCAGACGGCGAGCAGATCTTGTCGCTAGAAGACGCTTCGCCGCGCACGGGGCGCGAGCCATGAGGCGCGCGGGCGGCGATTGAGTTCCTGATCCAAGAAAATCGCGGGGGATTCTCCCCGCGGCGCGAAATTCCCGCACTGAGACCGACTCGCGTAGAAGAGGCGGAACACCCATGACGCGCAATCGCATCGAGAAGAGACTGCACCTGGAGCGCCTGGAGACGCGCCAACTGCTGGCGGCAAACATTTTGGTGGTCTACAACCCGGTCGCGAACCAGCCCGATGAATTCGACCTTTTTGCGGCGCTCACCGCGGCCGGCCACACCGTCGACGCCGACAGCGGCGCCTTTACGGCCGCGCCGCCGACGCCCGCACAGTTGGCCGACGTCGACCTGATTCTCGTCAGCCGCACGACGACGAGCGGCAACTACACGGACGGCGCCGGCGAAGTCGCCGCGTGGCACGGCCTGAATGTGCCGATGATCGTGATGGCGCCGCACCTGGCGCGGTCGACGCATTGGGGCCTCTTCAATGTGTCGACCATTTCCGCCGACCGGCCCGCGCCCACAGTTTTCGACGCCTTTCCCGACGCCAACCATCCCTTCGTGGCCGGGCAGACCACGGACTACGCGATGGCTGGCGTACAAATCGATAACCTTGTCGCCACGGCAGCGCCCACGGGATCGACCACGGTCGCGACAATTACCGTCGACGGCGGGCAGTTCGCCGCCCTCGTCGACGTTCCCGCGGGCGCCGCGTCGTTCGCTTCCGGCAATCCCGTCTTCGCCGGCCGGCGCGTGTTCTTCACGATGCCCGACTATCCCGACAAGGCGAACCAGGACTTCAACGACGTTCTCACGACGAACGCGATCGAGATTCTCGACAACATCATCAACGAGGTTACCGTCGACGAACTCGAGGCCGAGAATGCCACGCTCTCGGGCCCCCTCATCGCCACGGAGCATGCCGGATTCTCCGGTGACAGCTACGCCGATTTCGGCGTGGCGCCGGGCGAGTTCATTGAGTGGAACGTTAACGTCGCCGAGGCGGGCAACTACACGCTCGACTTCCGCTACGCCAACGGCAGCGCCCAGAACCGCCCACTGCAATTGGACGTCAACGGCGCTCTGGAAGTCGAGGCGCTGGCGTTCAATCCCACCGGCGCCTGGCCGACGTGGGCGATCTCCAGCGAGCAGGTCTTGCTCAACGCGGGCGCCAACACAATCCGCCTCACGATGCTCGGCGTCAATGGGCCGAACATCGACCGGCTCGATCTGACGTTCGACGGCGTGGTCGTCGATCCGCCCGACGCGGCGCCGACCAATCTCTCCGCCAACGTCGCTTCCGCCACGCAGGTCAATCTGTTCTGGTCCGACAACGCCACGAACGAAACGGAGTACCAGGTGGAACGCCGCCTGGCGTCGGGCGGTTCGTTTGCGCTCATCGCCACGCTGCCGGCCAACGCCACGTCGTATAGCAACACGGGCCTCACCGCCAGCACGCAGTATGTGTATCGCGTGCGCGCCGCCAACTCCCTGGGCGAGTCGGCGTATTCCAACGAGGTGAACGCGACCACGCTGCCGCCGGGCAGCACCACGCCGTCGGTCACCTCGGTGAATCCCGGCCCCGGCGCGACGGACGTGTTCCTCGATCGCGACGTCGTCGCCACGGTCTCGGTCCCCAACGGGGGCATCAACGCGGCCACGCTGAACGCGATGACCGTCAAGCTCTACCCCACGGGGAACCCTGAGGCGCCCGTGGCCGTGGTCCTCAACACCTCCGGCGGCGGCGACATCATCGTCGCCCGGCCCGAGGCGAACTTGGCGCCGAACACGAGCTACACGTTTGAAGTGACCTCGGGGCTACAGGACGACACGGGCGTTGGATTCGCCCCGTTTACGTCGACCTTTACTACCGGCACGCAAGTGAGCCCCGTTGACACGTCGATCCAGTTCGAGCACGTCCCGCTCGCCAACGTGCCGACGGGCCAGTACACAGCCGTGACGATCGGCCCGGACGGCAAGTTCTACGCCCTCGGCGTCCTTGGCGACGTCTATCGCTGGGACATCCTGGCCGACGGCGCGCTGGGCCCGCAGGTCACGCTCCCCGGTTTTCGCAACGCCAACGGCGACAATCGCCTGGCCATTGGTTTGACGTTCGATCCCAGCTCGACCGCCGACAATCTGATTGCCTGGATCACGCACAGCGAGTTCGCGTTCGTCGGCGCCACCGACTTCACGGGAAAGCTCACGCGCGTCAGCGGTCCAAGCTTGGAAAACGTCCAGGACTTTGTCATCAACCTGCCGCGGTCGGAGAAGGACCACGTCACCAACCAGATCGACTTCGGCCCCGACGGCAAGCTGTACTTCTTGCAAGGCAGCATGAGCGCGATGGGAGCCCCCGACGCCGCCTGGTCGTTCCGCGCCGAGCACCTGCTCAACGCCGCCGTGCTGAAGTTTGATCCCGCGCTGTGGGATGCCACAGTCAACGGCCCGCTCGACGTTCACACCGAAGACGCGGATCCGTACGATCCGTTTGCCGCGGGCGCGGCGCTGACGATCTACGCCACCGGCGTGCGCAACGCCTACGATCTGCTGTGGCACAGCAACGGCCACTTGTACGTGCCGACCAACGGCTCCGCTTCGGGCGGCAACACGCCCGCCACGCCGGCGATTCCACCAGGGGGGCTCCTGCCGCGCATCGACGAAGACGTGAACGGCCCGTACACAGGGCCCGATGTGCCCGGCCTCAACGGCGTCGGCACGCAGCGCGACTGGCTGTTCCGCGTCGTCGAGGGCGGCTACTACGGCCATCCCAATCCGACGCGCAACGAATATGTGATGAATGGCGGCAATCCGACGGGCGGGACCGACCCCGCGCAAGTCAACGAGTACCCCGTCGGCACGCTGCCCGATCGCAACTACCGCGGATTTGCGTTCGACTTCGGCTTGAACCGCTCGCCCAACGGCGTCATCGAATACCAGTACGGCGGCTTCGGCGGCGCGCTGGTCGGCAAACTGCTGGTCGTACGGTTCAGCTCCGGCGACGACATCATCGTGCTGGAGCCGGGCCTCAGCGGCGACATCGTCTCCAGCAACGACGCCATCGCTAGCTTCGACGGCTTCGACGACCCGCTCGACCTCGTCGAGAATCCCGTCAATGGGCACATCTACGTGTCACAGTTCGACCGCTCCGGCGGCAACGGCACGATCACGCTGCTGCGGCCGCAGGAGCCCAACGTCGCCGTCAACAAAAGCGAACTGATCTTCGACGAGGTGCGCGGCGGCGCCGCCAGCGCGGCCAAGACGATCATCATGTCAAACACCGGCAACGGCAACCTGTCGCTCACCAACCTCTCGATCACCGGGCCCGACGCGGCGCTGTTCAGCATCTCGCCGTCGATTGCGACGCCGGCGACGATCCTGCCGGGCGGGTCGCTCACCATCAACATCGTGTTCAACCCGCCGGCGGGAAATGCACTGGGGCCCAAGCAGGCGACGCTCCACCTCGTGACCAACGACGCCGATCAGCCGTCGCTCGACTTGTACCTCGGCGGGTTGACGACCGTCGGCGAAGAGGGCAACAACGAACCGTCGTGGCAGTGGATTCTCGACACGTTCCGCATTCCGATCGACGTCGGCGATCCCAACGACGCCACAGGCCCGATCGAAGGCGTCGTCCTGCCCAACGCCAACAACATTCCGCGCTTCGTGAAGGCGGGGAGCGGCGCCGTGACCATCGAACCGCTGGCGGTGTTCAGCGGCGACACGTTCGCCGAGCCGGCGGGCATCGTTGGTTGGCATCAAACGCCCGGCGCGCTCAATGAACTCTTTCGCTTCGGCAGCGGCGACAGCGGTCAGCATCAGGAAATGAACCCGACGGTCGCCAGCGGCGTCACGTCGTTCGACCCCGGCGCCGCCGACTTCGGCATGTACAGCCAATGGCCGACGTTTCCCGGCCGCACGGTGTACTCGGAAAACGCGCTCAACACGTGGGCCGCCGGCGTTCAGAAGCACATCGTGTTCCCGCTGAAGGACCGCGACGGCAATGTCGTGCCCAGCGCTTACCTCGTCGGCGTCGAGGAGGCGGCGAACAACGACTTCCAGGACCTCGTGTATCTCATCCGCAACGTGTCGCCGCTTTCAGCCGCCACGGGCGACTTTGACGCCGACGACGACGTGGACGGCGCCGATTTCCTGGCCTGGCAGCGCGGTTTGGGCATTGCCACAGGCGCCACGCGCGCCCAGGGCGATAGCAATCAAGACGGCGCCGTGAATTCCGCCGACCTTGCGGTGTGGAGCAGCCAATACGGCACGATGATGGCCGTCGCATCGTTCGCCGTCGCCGAGTCGCCGACGACGTTGGAAGCGCGGGTTCTCAGCGTCGCGCCCGCGACCGATTTGACCAGCGCCATTTCCAAGAACGCCCCGGCGCCAGCGGTTGTCCGCGACTCGCCGGCGCGGCGCCGTCCGAGCCTGACGTCGGCGCCGCAAGTCGCCGTGGATCGGGCGCTGGCCGATCTCGCCTGGTCGCCTCGCGGCGTGAGTCAGATTGACGACGGCGACGAACGCGGGCGCGATGAACGCGTCGGCGAGCAAGGCCGGAACCGCGAGGATTTTGTCGAGTCGCTCAAGGCCTTTTCCCTTCTTCGTGCCCTTGGACATTAGTGGTTTGCTCCTGAGGCGCTAGTTCGCCCCATTCGGCCAGGAAGTCCTCCTTGCATTTGGGGCATTTGACCGATTGGCCGAGGAACTTCTGCGGCACGTCTTTGCCGTGCTCGCACTTGGGGCATTCGATGTGGAATCGCAGGTCGCCGCCGGCAACCGGGGCGAAGACCTCCGGCGGGCAGTCAGCGAACGCCAGGTCTTCGGGCTCCAACGTCGAGAGCTGCTCGACCGACAGCTCGGCGATCGCCGCGATGCGGTTAGCCTGGCGGCGAATCGCGTCCTCGAACAGGTTGCGCACTGTGCGGCCGTTGCCGAAGTGCCGATCGCGGCGCTCGTGCAGCCACGTGAGGCCAACGATCGCCTTAGCCCGCACCGCGGCGCCGGTCTGGTACTGGCTCTTCCCGCACATCAGGCCGAAGATCCGCACCAGCTCCAACGGCGTGTAGTCCTCAAACTCGAGCTGTCGGCTGAATCGCGACGACAAGCCAGGGTTGGAGCGCAACAGCATTGCCATCTCGAACGGGTAGCCCGCGATGGTGACGACCAGCCGTTCGCGGTCGTCTTCCATCCGCTTGAGCAGCGTCTGGACGGCCTCGTGCCCGTAGGGGTCCTCGCCCTCGGCGGCGATGAGCGTATAGGCCTCGTCGATGAACAGCACGCCGTCGAGCGCTTCGTCGACCTTCTTCTGCGTCTTGGGACCCGTTTGCCCGGCGTATTCGGCGACCAGTCCGCTGCGATCGGTCTCCACGAGATGCCCCTTGGCGAGCACGCCCATGGCCCCGAAGATTTTGCCGACGATACGGGCCACCGTGGTCTTGCCTGTGCCGGGGTTGCCGTTGAAGACCATGTGGAGGGTCAGCTCGTCGACGGGGAGGCCCGCCTCCTTGCGCTTGGCGGTCACCTTGAGGAAGTTGGCGAGCGTGCGGACTTCTTCTTTGATGTTGTCGAGGCCAATGAGGCGATCGAGCTCGGCCATCGCCTCGGCGAGGAGCTCGGCGGGAGTGCGCTCGGGGTGGGCGGCGGGGAGGGGTTTGGGTTGGGGCTTGGCGGCGGTCAGAGGAGCGCTCCGCTGCCGCGTCGCGGCTAACGGGTCGTTGGCGGGAGCGGGAGCATCCTTGCGCTGCGTGGCGGGGAGGTCGTCGGCCGACTTGTAAATCTTCTCGATGGCGGCGGAGCCGGCGCGGTCGGCTTCGGCGTGCTCGCTCGGCTCGTCGATCGGAATCTCGCGAAGGTGAACGTGCAGCTCGTCCTGGATGCTCTTGATCCGCGCGGCCTCGACGTCCTTGATTGGCCCGTCGGCCCGGGCAATGATGTTGGCCAGCCGCACGACGATCGTCTCCAATTCGGCGATGCGATTGCGCAGCGGGGCGATCTGGTCGAACGGCCGAATCACGGCGTACCACTTGAGTGCGCCGGCCTTTTCCGACATCGCCCGAATCGCCTCTTGGAGCGGCTCGCCGTCGAGCCACTGGCTCCACAGGTGGAAGACCAGCACCTCGGCGAGGAACTTCTCGTTCTTACTCCAGCGGCGGTCGCACTCGCAGACCGTGACGAACACTTTCACGAGCAGGGCTCGATGAAGATCGTCCATGAGCTGGACAAACCGCTCGCCGGAGTCGGGCAGCAGGTGGGCGTGCTCGCGGGCCGCTAGCTCGCCGCAGGAGACGTACAAATCGCGGCATTGGCCCAACAGTTGGCGGAACTGCGACGGCAGATCGGGGAAATCGAACGACGACATGCGTGGTATTATCGGGGGCCGCGGGGCCGGGTCGCAAGCTAGGATTGGGGAGGCGCTCATGCTCCCTCTCCCAGAGGGAGCGGGTTTGACGCCGCATGCCCACGCGGACGAGGGCATGGCATCCGGAACGATCCAGGCAGTACAATCGGACCTCTCGCCTTTCGCCGCTCGACCTGCCTTCTTGTTGACGACGCCTTCATGGAACAACTGTTCGACTTCATCCTGCACATCGACAGCCATCTCACGCAGATCATCGCGGCGTACGGGCCGTGGATCTACGGCGTACTGTTCCTGATCGTGTTCTGCGAAACAGGCTTGGTGGTCACGCCGATCCTGCCGGGCGACTCGCTGCTGTTCGCCGCCGGGGCGCTGGCGGCCCGCGGAGAGCTCAACCCCTGGCTGTTGTTTGTCCTGCTGTTGGCCGCGGCCGTCCTCGGCGACGCGGCGAATTACACGATCGGCAACTTCGTCGGCCCGCGGATCTTCACCGCCGAAGACCGCACGAGTTTCTGGCATCGCCTGCTGAACCGCGATCACCTGATGAAGGCCCACGCGTTTTACGAGCGACACGGCGGCAAGGCCGTGGTCCTGGGGCGGTTCGTGCCCATTGCGCGAACATTCGTACCGTTCGTCGCCGGTTGCGGCTCGATGTCGTACCGGCAATTCGCACTCTTCAACGTGGCGGGAGCGCTGTTGTGGGTCAGCATCTGCCTGGGCGCCGGCCTGGCGTTCGGCAAGGTCCCAGCCGTAAGGGACAACTTCGCGCTGGTGGCGTTGGGGATTGTCTTCATCTCGCTGTTGCCGATCCTGTGGGGCTACCTCATCAGCCGGTTGGGCCGCGGTGCGGCAACGCGGCCTGAGTGACCCGCCGTAAGGCCGCTGGTCCCCGTGTAGAGAACTTATGCAGGCGCGTGCCTAAACCCAAGGCAGCGGGGGGCCTGGGGCCCCGATTGTGGCCCGACGCGGCAGCCATTTTTTTCGCGATAAACCCGTTATTGCGCAGACTTTTCGACCGAAGCCCTCTCCTCGCGGTCCGGCACTGGTACGACCTTTGCTATCAGCCCCCCGCGGCTGCCGTGACCTTCGATGGCGGCCACGACGTTCGGGCCTTTCGGGCTTGAATTAGGCGGACTCTTTGCGAGGGGCGGCGAGCGGCGCTGCGGCAGTGGGAGCTGCACAGCGGCGGCGGCGAACGCGCGCCTCGCGGCGCAGGTTCCCTGCGCGAAGATGCCGGCAATTCTCACCCGCGGCGGCTCGCGACGTGAGCCATTCAACCTTGCCGGCGTGCGCGCCGGCAGTGGGCATCCTTTCCTCTGTCTTCTGGGAGCGTCGCTATGGGTTTACTGTTCCACTGGTCGCCGCAGGTGCGCGCGCAGTGGGGGATTCTCTCCCTACTGCTGCTGTTGTCGTTGGTGGTCGCCTCCCCGCGACACGCCTACGCTCAGGAGGCGGAAGAAGCCGCCGAGACCGAAGAGGTCGTCACCGAGGAGACCCCCGCCGAGGAAGAAGCCGTCGCGGAGGAAGAGGCCACCAGCGAAGCGCCGGCGCCGCCGGACGGATTCAACAAGACGCCCACCGACACATCCTACGCCTTGGACACGGTGTGGGTGATGGTCACGGCGTTTCTGGTCATGTGGATGCAAGCCGGCTTCGCGTTGGTCGAGACCGGGCTGACGCGCGCCAAAAACGCGGTCAACATCTGCATGAAAAACCTGCTGGACTACTGCTTTGGCACGCTGACATTCTGGTTGGTCGGCTTCTCGATCATGTTCGGCGGCGGCGGCAAGTGGTGGGGCGGCCTCGACGGGGCGATGCTCAACACGACCACCGAGGAATTCGCCTCCCTCTCGTGGTCGCTGGTGCCGCTGGATGCCAAGTTTTTCTTCCAATTGGTGTTCGCGGCGACCACCGCGACGATCGTGTCCGGCGCCATGGCCGAGCGAACCAAGTTCGTGTCGTACATGGTGTATAGCGCGGTTGTCTCGGCGATCATTTACCCTGTGAGCGGTCACTGGATTTGGGGCGCCGGCTGGTTGGCCGACGCGGGCTTCTGGGACTTTGCCGGCTCCACGGTCGTGCATAGCGTGGGCGGCTGGTTGTCGTTGGTGGGAGCCTTTATCCTCGGCCCGCGAATTGGCAAGTTCACCGCCGACGGCAAGCCGAAAGCCATTCCCGGCCACAACCTGGTGCTGGTCACGCTGGGCGTGTTCGTCTTGTGGTTGGGTTGGTTCGGATTCAACCCCGGCAGCACGATGGCGGCCGATGCGGGTTCGATTGCCAAGATTACGATCAACACGAACGCCGCCGCGGCGATCGGGTGCATCGCGGCCCTGTTCACGGCCAAGGCGATGTTCGGCAAATGGGAGGCCACGATGGCCCTCAACGGCGCCCTGGCCGGGCTGGTGGCGGTCACTTGCCCCTGCGCTTGGGTTAGCATCGGTTCTTCTTTCATCATCGGCGCCATCGCGGGCGTGCTGGTCGTGCTGTCGGTCGTGGGCATCGAAAAGTACCTCAAGGTCGACGACCCCGTGGGCGCCATCAGCGTCCACGGCGTGTGCGGAGCCTGGGGCACGCTGTCGCTGGGGCTGTTCTCGGCGGGCACGGGCGAGCTGTCGCCGAGCCCCGGTTTGTTCACCGGCGGCGACGCCACGCAGCTCATCGCGCAGATCAAGGGCGTTGTCGCTGTGTTCGTGTGGGCGATCGTCACGGGTGCGATCCTGTTCACGGCGATCAAGTACACGATCGGCCTTCGCGTCTCCGCGGAAGAGGAGAAGGAGGGCCTGGACTTTGGCGAGCACGGCAACGAGGCCTACCACGGCTTTGCCATGGCCGTGACGCCGGAGGGTTGAACCGACGCGACGTCGACCGTCGCTTGACCGATCTCAGCGAGGGGTCGCGGCTCTTGCCCAGTCGTCCGCACATGCCGCCGCGGCGGCTGCGGCAAGAGCCTCGCCTCTCGCCTCACGGGGCGCCGAACTCGCGGGCGCCTGAACAAATCCACTCGCAGCCAATCCGGAGCCACGGATATGAAAAAGATCGAAGCCATCATTCGCCAGAACAAGCTGGAAGAAGTGAAAACGGCCCTCTCGGAGGCCGGGATCACAGGCATGACCGTCACCGAGGTGCGCGGCTTCGGCCGCCAGAAAGGCAAGACCGAAACCTACCGCGGGGCGGAGTACCAGATCGACTTCCTGCCGAAGGTCAAACTGGAAGTGGTCGTCGGCGACGACGTGCTCGCCAAGGCCATGTCGGCGATCGTCAGCTCCGCGCGAACCGGGCAGGTCGGCGATGGCAAGATTTTCGTGACGAACCTGGCCGACATCGTTCGTGTGCGAACCGGCGAAACGGGCGCGGCGGCGATTTGACGCCGGTTTCCGCCGCGTTGAAATCGGAATCACGCCATGTGTTCATGGGCGGCAGGCCCGCCGTGGGGCGCGCTCCGCTGCCGCGTCGTGGCTCACGGGGAGCGGCTGCGCAGGTCTGACTTTTCTTGAGACTCCGCCCCCGAGCGGCTAGTTCGGGGCTGTGCAATCTTGCCGCCTTTGCTATCATCGCCCCTGCGGAGCGGGAAGTTGGGAGCCCGTCCGGCGTGACGCCGGACGGACTCGCTGGGGACAAGGCGGACTCTCTTTTTTGGCGACGGGGGCGACGCTGGCGACGCCTCGGCTTCGGCCGCTCGTTCTTGGGGCGCGGGCGTGGTCTGCGGCGCGCAGCGGCGCAAAAGGGTCCGGCTGTTTCTGGCCGCGCTGGTTTGACCACGACGATCGAAGCGCGCCGGCGTGGACGCTGGCGTTGGCTGACCTTCACCTTTCTCTCTCAGGGGTGTTGCTATGGAATGTCTCATCCACTGGTTGCCGCGGGTACGAAGGCCGTGGGGACTTCTCGCCCTGGCATGGCTCGCGGCGCTCGGCGCCGCGCCGACGCAACTGGTTTACGGCCAGGACGCCGTCGAGGACGACGCTGCGGTCGTCGTCGAAGAGGACGTGGAAGCGGACGACGCAGCGGCCGCGGAAGCCGCGCCGATGGATCTCCGGACCGAAGTCAAAGTCTGGGTCGACACGGTCTGGGTGCTGGTGACGGGGATGCTCGTGTTCTTCATGAACCTGGGCTTCGCGTGCGTCGAGAGCGGCTTCTGCCGGGCGAAGAATGCGGTCAACATTCTGTCGAAGAACTTCATCGTGTTCGCGGTGACGTCGCTGTTCTTCTGGATCGTGGGCTTCGGCATCATGTTCGGCGACGGCTCGCCGTACGTCGGCCAGCAAGGGCTGTGGAAGGTCGGCGGAGCCGACAATAGCCCGGCGACGGGCGATGCGTACGACGGCGACTACGACGCGCTCGCCTGGACCGGCGTGCCGCTGATGGCGAAGTTTTTCTTCCAACTGGTGTTCGCCGGCACCGCGGCGA
Organism: Lacipirellulaceae bacterium; assembly: GCA_044867485.1. Lineage (GTDB taxonomy): Bacteria > Planctomycetota > Planctomycetia > Pirellulales > Lacipirellulaceae > Lacipirellula. The sequence continues at coordinate 19,391 of JBIOVA010000091.1, forward strand.
CGATTGTGTCCGGCGCCGTGGCGGAGCGGATCAAGTACCTGTCGTTCATCGTGTTCAGCGCGATGATGGCGGTGTTCATTTACCCGGTGGTGGGGCACTGGATTTGGGGCGGCGGCTGGCTGGCGGCGGACAAGGGATTTCTTGACTTCGCCGGCTCGACGCAGGTCCACTCGATTGGCGGCTGGGCGGCGCTGGTGGGCATCCTGTTCCTGGGCCCCCGAATTGGCAAGTACGCGCCTGACGGCAGGCCGCGGGCCATTCCGGGCCATAACATGACGGCGGCCACCATCGGCTGCTTCGTGCTGTGGCTGGGCTGGTTCGGGTTCAACCCGGGGAGCACGATGGGCGTCGATCCCGATGCGATCTCCGACGTGTGCGTCACGACCAACACCGCGGCGGCGTGCGCCACGCTGACCGCCACCGCCACGGCGTGGATTCTGCTCGGCAAACCCGACATCGGCATGACGCTCAACGGCTGCCTGGCGGGGCTGGTCGCGATCACGGCGCCGTGCGCGTATGTGAGCGTCATGAGCTCGGCCATCATTGGCGCCATTGCCGGCGTGCTGGTCGTCGTGTCAGTCCTCATGTTTGACCGCATCAGGATTGACGACCCGGTGGGCGCCACGAGCGTGCACCTCGTCAACGGCGTGTTCGGCACGCTGTGCGTCGGGATCTTCGCCGAGAAGCACATCATGCTCTCGCGCGGCGTCACCACGTCGGAGGGCGGACTGCTCTTCGGCGGCGGGACCGCGCAACTGGTGGCACAGCTCACCGGCGTCGTGGCGACGGCCGTGTATGTGATCGTCGCGTCGGGCATCTGCTGGGCGGTGCTCAAGGCGGCGATCGGCATCCGCGTGAGCCGCGAGGAGGAAATCGAGGGCCTCGACCTCGGCGAACATGGCAACGAGGCGTACCATGGCTTTGCCATGGTCGCCACGCCGGAAGGTTGACGCGGTGCACGTGAACAACATCGCCCCTAGGGATTTTTCAGGAGTTGCATTGAAGGGTGGCACGCCCTAAGGTCCGCCGCAGGGCGTGGTCCGGCTAACGCAACCACGCCCGTCGAGGACTCCAGGCGTGCCACCCATGACGAAAACCGCCGCAAGCGGCGGGGCGAAATCCCGGATGGGCGTCCCTCAAACCACGAACGGGAGATCTCGACATGAAAAAAATCGAAGCCATCGTGCGGCAGAACAAGCTCGAGGATGTGAAGGTCGCCCTCTCGAAGGCCGGCGTCGTGGGGATGACCGTCACGGAGGTGCGCGGCTTCGGCCGACAGAAGGGTAAGACCGAGACGTATCGCGGGGCGGAGTACACGATCGACTTCTTGCCGAAGATCAAGATCGAAGTGGTGGTCGGCGACGACGCGTCGGCGGCGGTGTCGGCGATCGTCGGCGCCGCCCGCACGGGTCAGGTAGGCGACGGCAAGATTTTCGTCACCAACCTGGCCGACGTGGTCCGCGTGCGAACCGGCGAAAGCGGCGCCTCGGCGATTTGAGACGAGGACGAGCCGGCAGCCATTGAACGAGTGAGTATCAACACGTCGGCGGCGCGGCGCGGGCCGCGGCGCCGACGTTTTCATTCTCGGGAGGCGGCAAGCTTCTTGCGCGTCCCGCTCGTCGCCGCCCGCAATTGCGGCGGCCACTTGTCGATTTCGCCAGATTGCGTATTTTGGGGACGCAATCGGTCCGCATTCCAAGCAGACAAGCGCGTTTCGAACAGTTGGGGTATCCCGGAATGAATGAAGCGATAGCGTCCCGGACACGGGGCCGCGGAATGCGGCGAATTGCGGCGGCGTCGATGGTCGGCGTCGCGTTGGCCGCCGTGGCCTTCGCCCCGACGAGCGCCGCGGCGCAGGAAACGCCGGCCCTCGATCTTGAGACCGTCAATAAGACCGCTGAAAGCGCCCGTCTCGCCGGACACACGGCGTGGATGCTCACCGCCAGCGCACTGGTGCTGTTCATGACCGCCCCGGGCCTGGCAATGTTCTACGGCGGCCTGGTCCGCAAGAAAAACGTGCTGAGCGTCATGATGCAGTGCCTGTTTCTGATGGGCATGATGACGGTCGTGTGGGCGCTGTACGGTTACAGTCTGGCGTTCGGCGGCTCGGGCGCGTACATCGGCAACGGCGAGTACCTCTTCATGGAGGGCGTCCAGCGGACCTGGAATGAAACGACCAACGCGCCTGAGGAGCCGATGTACTTCGTGGCGGGGACGCCGATCCCGATGTACTGCCACATGCTGTTCCAGGGGATGTTCTTTATTATCACGCCGGCGCTGATTTGCGGGGCGTTCGCCGAGCGGATGAAGTTCAGCGCGATGGTCGCGTTCTGCCTGCTGTGGGGCACGTTCGTTTATTGCCCGTTGTGCCATTGGGTGTGGGACGGCGGCATCCTGGGATTCTCCTCAACCGAGGCGATCGAAGCCGGCACGGCCGTCGGTTGGGCGGGCGGGGCCCTCGACTTCGCCGGCGGGACGGTCGTACACATCAGCTCGGGCGTGTCGGCCCTGTTGTGCGCGATTCTCATTGGCCGCCGTAAAGGCTTCGGCACCGAGGATATGCGACCACACAATCTCACGTACACCGTCCTGGGCGCTGCGATGCTGTGGGTGGGCTGGTTTGGATTCAACGCCGGCAGCGAGCTGTTGAGCGATCACCTGACCAGCAGCGCGTTTTGCGTAACGCATTTTTCCGCCGCGGCCGGCCTGTTGGGCTGGAGCCTGTACGAATGGCTGCACAACGGCAAGCCGACGGTGCTGGGCGCCGCCTCGGGCGCCGTGGCGGGGCTGGTGTGCATCACGCCGGCGGCCGGGTTCGTCAATCCGATGCCTGCCCTGGGGATGGGCGCCTTGGCCGGAGTGCTCTGCGCCCTGGCGTGCAGCAAGCTGAAGAGCAAGTTCGCTTACGACGATTCGCTCGACGCCTTTGGAGTGCACGGCGTGGGCGGCACGCTGGGCGCCCTCCTCACAGGCGTGTTCGCCACGCGGGCCTGCACGAACGTCGACGCTGGCAATAAGCTGGGGCTCATCGAGGGCGAGACCCGCGTGTTCTTCGGCCAGATCGTGGCGGTCGTGGTCACGTGGGTTTTCAGCCTGGCGGCGACATTCGTGATTCTGAAAGTGCTCGATGCGACAATCGGGCTGCGCGTCACCGAACACGGCGAGGTCCGCGGGCTCGACGCCACCGAGCACGGCGAAGAGGGATACATCTTTGTTTGAGCGGATGGGCCGGCACTGATCCCCCCGGTCAATGACCGGGGGCTAACTGGCTTAGGCAAGCCCTTTGCGCACCGCCCAAACGGCGGCTTGCGTGCGATCCGCCACGCCCAGCTTTCGCAGGATGTGCTGGACGTGCTCCTTGACCGTCTCGTAGCTGATCTCCAGCGCCTGGGCGATTTCCTTGTTGCTCAGGCCCAGGGCGAGTTGCTTGAGCACTTCCGCCTCGCGCCGCGTGAGGGCCGTTTCGAGATCGGCGGCGCCGCGCGCCGGGGCCGACGATCCGCCGGCGCGGCGCACTCCCTCGCGCGACCAGAGCGACTCGCCAGCGGCCGCCTGCCGCACGGCGGCGACGATCTCGTCGCGCGTGGCGCTTTTGATGAGATATCCCGCGGCGCCCAGCGCGGCGGCCCGAGCCATGTAGGTGGGGTTGTCGTAGGCGCTGAACATGACCACCGGCACGCCGGGCAGCTCCTCGCGCAGCCGGCCGAGCGCGGCTAACCCGTCGCCGCCGGCCATCCGCACGTCGAGCAGGATGGCCTGCGGGCGATGGCGGTGGGCCAGTCGCACGGCTTCGTCGCCGTCGGCGGCCTCGGCGACGACCTGGATGTCGCGAACGTCGGCCAGCAAGCTCTTGAGCCCGGCTCGCACCACCTCGTGGTCGTCGGCAATCAACAGTCGAATCGACATTGGCGAACTGTGCCCCCCGATCCGCCCCTGGAGAGGGGCCACGGAGTCGACATGCCTGCCAGTGGGCCCGGCCAGCGAGCCCTGCCAGCGGACCAAGCCGCGCGGAGTCGGTGCGCTGGCGCCGATATCCGCACTCGCGTAGGAAAAGGAGAAGCTGCACGGACGGCGGCGCGGCACGCACGCATCGCGCAAGCCCGATCCCCGGCTCCTCCGAAAGTGCGCGACCGCCGACGCCGAGACCTACGATAGCAAGTTCACGGCAGGGAGCAACAAAAATCCAGCGCGACGGGGTAATTTGCGTTTCTTGCGCAGATTTCGGCGTTCACGGTGCAGCCGCGACGAGTGTCTCACGTGCGACACGCTAGCTGT
>JBIOVA010000092.1:0-3787 GCA_044867485.1 Lacipirellulaceae bacterium
CAACGGCCGGTCGTCCCGGCCGTTGCGGCCGCGAAGCTTACGCAATCCCAACTTGCGATGAGCAGCGATTCCGCAACCGAAGCCAGCGACCTGCGCCGCGCCGACCTCGACGCCTGTCAGGCGAAAGTGGGCTACCTGTTCAACGACCCGCGGCTGCTCGAGGCCGCACTCACGCACGCCTCCGGCGTGCAGCATCGGCTCTCCTCCAACGAGCGGATGGAGGTCCTCGGCGACGCCATCCTGGGGATGGTCGTCTGCGAACGGCTGTTCCATCAGTACCCCGAGTATTCGGAAGGCGAGCTGACGAAGATCAAGTCGGTCGTGGTGAGCCGCGATACCTGTGCCCGGCTTAGCGACGCCCTGGCGCTCAGCGACCATTTGATCCTGGGCAAGGGGATGGCGGCGGACCCTAGCGTGCCGCGATCCGTGCTGGCCGCGGTGTTCGAGTCGATGGTGGCGGCGATCTACATGGACGGCGGCATGGCCGCGGCGGAGCGGTTTATTCTCGACCATGTCGTGCCCGAGATCGAGACGGCGGTTTCCTGCGAGTTCGGCGGCAACTTCAAGTCGCTCTTGCAGCAGCTCGCCCAGCGTGAATACGGCGTGACGCCCAACTACCTGTTGCTCGACGAAAAAGGTCCCGACCACAGCAAGTGCTTCAAGGTGGCCGCGCAGATCGGCGGCCGCCGCTTCGCGGCCGCGTGGGGCAAGAGCAAGAAGGAGTCGGAGCAGCGCGCCGCTCACAACGCCATCAATCAACTCCGCGGCGAGCCCGAGCCGTATCCCAGCGAGGAGACGGGGCCCGAGGCGGCGTCCGCCGAGTCCGACGAGTTATCGTAGGCTTGCGGGTTCGCGTCCCACTGAATCAGGAACACACTCATGAGCAGCGCGCGCATCGCAGCGATTGGTCTCCTTGCCGCGGCGGCAGGATCGTTGAGTTGGACCACGGTCGTCGGCGCCGAGTTCGCCGAGTTGGCCCGCCGCGTGCCCGACGACGCCAATGCCGTGATCGTCGTCAACGCCGCGTCGCTGTACGCCAGCCCGCTGGGGCAGAAGGAAGGCTGGCAGGCGAAGTACGCCGACGCCTTCGAGGCGGCGCCAATGGTGTTGCCGCCGAGCGCCGAGCGTGGCATCTTGAGCGCGGAGTTCGACCTGGCATCGCTGCGGCCAGATTGGCAAGCTGCGGTGATGGATCTGTCGGTGGACCCCTCCGCGGCGGAGGTCGCCCGCCGCCGTGGCGGATTGGCCGACGTGATTGACGGGTTCGAAGCCGTCTGGTTTCCCGGCAACATCTGCGTGATCCGGTTCGCTCCGCGAGTCGTCGGCCTGCTTGTTCCAGCCAATCGCCAGGAAGCGTCGCGATGGGCCGTCGATGTGAAGAGCGGCCACACCGGGAGCCTCTCTCCGTATCTGGAGCAAGCCGTTGGCTATGCCGACACGGTCGGTACGCAGGTCGTGTTGGGCATCGACCTGGCTGGCGCCTTCGGCGAAGCCCGCGTTCGCGCGGCCCTCGCCGACTCGCAAGTGCTGCAGGGCGTTTCGCCTGACGCGGCCGCGAAGATTCTGGCCAGCATCCAGGGCGTCAAACTCGGCGTGCTGGTCAACGACAAGCTCAACGGCGCCCTGCGGCTCGACTTTTCCGAGGACGCCGCGCCGCTCGCCCCAATTGCCAAGCCGCTCGTGCTCAAGGCCGTGGCCAAGGCGGGCGCCATGCTCCCGGAGTTCAACGACTGGACCGCCGAAACCAAGGGCGCGAGCATCGAGCTGCGGGGCGACCTGACGGCCGACGGCATGCGGCGCATCTTCAGCTTGTTGGCCCTCGACACAGGCGCTATCGAGTCGCCGGGAGCTTCGGTCGCCGAGACCGCAACGACGACGACGACTTCGGTCGACGCGGCCAAGGCCTCCATGGGCAAGGCCTCGCTCCGCTACTTCCGCGGCGTCAGCCGATACGTCGAGGACATCCAGCGGCTCGAGCGGGCTAACTCGCTCGATCAGGCCGTCGTGTGGATCGAGAACTACGCCCGCAAAGTCGAGAGCCTGCCGACGCGGAACGTCGACCCGGAGCTGATCGAGTACGGCAAGTACGTCGCAGCGACGTTCCGGCAAATCGTCGACGAAGCGTCCGGCGCCATCAATCAGGCCGACGCCGCCCAACAGCCGGTCGTCACCAACTACAAGATCGGCTGGTTGCCCACGGCCGATACCGTCAACTACGGCGGCAACTTCCAGCGGCGGTACGCCGCCTACGGCAACATGGACATCGACCCGCAGGCGACGCAGCAGAACATCCAGAAGAGTGAGGAGCAGCTCTACCAGACCATGACTCAGGCCAAGCAGTCGCTGTCGCAGTTGGTCGCCGACAATGCGACGGTGCGGACGAAGCTCACCGAGAAGTACGGGCTGAAGTTCTGACGCCGTACACGAAGCTGCCAGCTTCATCCGGACTTTCCTCATTGACAGCCGTTGCGGGACGAAGCTGGCAGCTTCGTGTACGTGCGGCTGCTCTTACGCCGCCTTGGCTCGGCCGTCGCCTTGGTGGCGGGCGGTGAGCAGGTGGATCGCGGCGGTGAGCCCGTGCAGGGCGTCGTCGATCTTCTGCGTCTCGTGGATCGCCCGCAGATTGTCGGCCAGCACGCCCTGCAGTTCGACCAATTGGCCCTCGCCGCGGGCCACGGACTGGATCGTCCGCCCCACTTCGCGGAAGTCGTCGCGCAGGGCCACCGCCTTCTCGAGCGTGTCCTGAATGTGGTTCATGAACTTCTCTTGCCGGCCGTCGACCAGCTCCAAGAGTTGCCGCAGCCGCTCCTCGCGGGCCACGTCGTAATCTTCGTGCCGGGCGGCCAGAGCCTCCAGGGCCGTGTTCCAGGCCTCGGCCTCCTGCTGTTGGCGCTGGTCGAAGCGGGCCATCAGGGCGTCGAGGGCCTGCGACCAGGCGGCGCTCTGCCGGTCGATCGACGCGGCGACGGTGCGCAGGGCCTCGTCGCTGGCCTGCCGCACCACGCCCAACAGCGGCGGGATGCTGGCGTCCTTCACCTCGAAGCGGTTGAACAGCTCGCGTTGGGCGTAGCGGTCGACCGCGTGCAGCAGGCTGCGGTCGGTCCACTCGCAGAGGAACTGGGCGAACATCATCACCATCGCCGCGGCGAGGGCGACGGTCGTCGTGTTGAACGCCTGGCCCATCTCGCTGATGACGAAACCCAACTGGTTGGTCATGTTCTCCAGCGACACCCCGCTGAGGGCCGTGCCAAAGTGGACCACCGTGCCCAAGAACCCCAGCACGGGCGTGACGCGGACGACGAATCGTAGGAGCGTGTAGTGGGCGTGCGCGCGGTCGGCGTCGCGGTCGGCGAGCGTTTGCAGGTACTCGCGATACTCGGGCGAGGCGCCGTTTTCGACGACGTACTCGAGCGCCCGACGGAGCCGCTTGCCAACGCGAGAGGCCTGGGCCCACTGCGGCGCCACGGAGAGGCCGTCGAGCAGCGTCGCGGCAGCGGCGGGGTCCTCGCGCTCGGTGCGCTCGGGGAGCCAGTCCTGCCGCAGGGCCATCGCTTCGCGGGGGAAGGCCAGCAGCTTGGCCAGCACGTCGACCAGCGCCCAGAAGAACAGAGCGACGATCACGTAGTCGACGGCATGCTCGGTGGTGTACCGGTGCAGCATCGACCCCTTCATGCCGGGCGACAGCATGGTGGCGTAGTAGCCAATCGTGCAGGCGGCGCCCAGGAGGAACGAGCCGTCGAGCACGCGGAAGAACGAGGGTTTGCGACCGTCGGCGTGAGGCATGAGT
>JBIOVA010000093.1:0-9079 GCA_044867485.1 Lacipirellulaceae bacterium
AACTCCTCCGTGAAGGTACGACGAGTCCTGGTAGGCGCTGAAGGCTTCTTCCGAGGCATGGGACGGTTCTCCTCCGCCCCCGGAACCTAACGAGTTGGACTGTCCACTAAAAGCCGAGCACCTCAACCCGTGGTCGAAGAGTGAAAAGCGGAGTCGGATGTAGCGGAGTATTGCGTTAGGATGGCTCGCTTCGGTCGGTCGGAATCGGCCACGGGCTCGTCGCCGTCGACGCCGTCTTCCAGATCAGCCAGGTGGCTCGGCGTCGGCGATGGGCTCCATTGAAACTGCGCGCTTTGAGCCGGGCCGAAACGCCGCCGCGGCTCCTCTTTCGCCCCGTCGACTGCGACGCTTGCGACCGCACAGGAAACGCGGCGCGGTGCTGGCGGCGCGTCAGTTGAAATGCGTCACGATCCGACACGTCGTCACTTGCATATGAGTCACGTCCGCGGTCGCGGGTCAAGGCATTCATGAGTCGCTCCTTTTTTTGCTCGTGGCATTCATGCTCCGTGCGCATTTCGCCGGATATGGCATGTTCACTTGATCAACAAGATAGCTATAGGAAACTAAGACATTGATGCGCTGGTAAGTAACGATGTCTCAACAACGAGCGCCAGAAACATTTATGCTATAAATGGTTCTGCCCCCGTTTCACATTTGAGTCGCCAGAGGGCGTTCGATGTATGACGACCCTCGCGCGACGCGTTTCCTCCTTAAAGACCGCAGGCTAAACAAGCCCAGAGCACCGGCGCTGAACAGCGTCAGCGATGTGGGCTCGGGGACGCGCCATGCCAGTCCCGCAAAGAGGTCGCTCTGCGGGTTTATCGCAATGGATTCGATAAAGTTCACGGTCGGGCCTATCGGGTTGATGCTCCAGAAATTGCCATTGCTCGTCACCATGTGCAGGACACCCGAGCCGTCGAAGTCCAAGCCTAGAGTGACGCCCGTGGCTATGCCCAGAGAACCCAAGGAAACAATTGCCGGGGATGAGCCAACAGTTACGCTGAGCAACTCCGCAATACCGCCGGTGTTGGTATGTGTGTCCACCGCGTAGCCGTTGCCCAGGCTATCGAAAGCGATGCCGGAGACGTCGTTGAAGCCGGTCGACGTCATGACCGGTGTCACGCTATTCGGAACGGCGGGGTCGATTTCGAAGACGCTGGTGGTGTTAGGTCCGGAGACGGCATAAAGCATCCCGTTAAGGGGGTTATACCCAAGACCACCTTCGCTGCCGCCTGCTGGGAGGTTTGCCCAGGGGATCAAGGCGCCGGTCGCCTCGATGACCTTGTAGACCTGGTTGTCGTTAAAGGTGGTCGCCGCAAACAGAGTTCCGCCACCGTCATAGTCGATCCCCATCACGCGTCCGTTCGGAAGCGGTGCCATGAGTCGGGGGTTCGTGACATTGCCGGAACCCTGCGTGTAATCCACGAGATAAGAATCCACGACCGGGCTCGGCCATGTGACAATTCCCCAATCGTTCGCCCGAACGCTCGCGACGTCAAAGACGAGTAAAACAATTGCGAGTGCGCACAACTTGTGCGACGATTTACTCGTTACTTCTTTACATCGTTTGCCAAGCACGGGTGCCGGACCGTCATCTCGTGAGACCAGCATGTTACGTATCGCTAACATGCGACGGGTCCTTAGTAACAGACTTGATGTCGGCGTGATTGTGTTCATTAGATTCATCCAAGTGAGGAAAAGGCATGGTGACGGCATCGAGACGTGAACATGTTGCGACGGGCGCGTTCACCGGATCGAGTGCCTCGAGAAAAGCGCACTGCGCGTTGACAAATGACAGGGGCACAGCACCGACCGTTGTTCGTTCCGCTCGATCACGAGCTAGGGCGGACGACTCAGCACAGGAAATGTGCCCAGATTCGGCGGAGAGCGGCGTGCAGACGTCGCGCCCATCGGTGCGTCCACTGGATCGGACTGTGGGGGCTTGCGCTTGACTAATGGCCACAACGCGTCGTCAACGGTCGCGCGCATTTCCCCTATTGCCGGCAGAAAGAAGTGCACGCCGGCGCCGCGGAACAAGGCTTCGACGTCGTGTTCGAGCCGGCGGGCGACCGCGATGCGATAGGGCCGTGGTCCTCGCTCACGCAGCCATGTCATGAGCTTCAACGTCGGAGCGATTTGTTCGTGATTCTCCAGCCAGAGCAACAGCCATTGAGGGTTTTTAAGTCCCAGTTCTCTGTTAAGTCGGGCAGCATCCGCCGCCAGCAGCGCTGGCCACGCGCAGCAGGCGATCAGCTCATCCAAGGCGGCCGTCCGATGCGAATCGGTTGATGCGATCAAGCCAGGCGCTGGCGTGTCCGTGACCATGAGATCATCTGCGTTGAAGTTGTTGGGCTGGACATGGAACGACGATTCGTAACGCGAATTGAATGCCGCTCGTCGATTTGATGAGAGCGGGCGGCCCTAAGGCGCGACGCACAGAAGAGTTGCAGCTTGAGTGTCGCGAGTTGGTCGCACAGTGACGGCGATCGGGCGCGTGGTACGTTTTGCGCCCATAACTCGTGCTGCTGCTCGACGAAACGTTGCGATGACAGGCGTTTCCGCCCGCTTATGTACAAATCATTCCGATGGAGCGTTTTGTACCAGCATCGTTGCGAGCGACGTACAAGCGCCGGTCAGCGATATCTGCTAGCTTCGGCCGGCTGCACGTTTGAGAAGATTGGGCGCGCCGATCGGCGGCGACCGTCAACGTGGGCGAGGCTTGATGAGATGCTCGAGGCCATACCGCACTATGATGCGGTGAAGCCGATGACGCTCCACGTCCAGCAGCCGGGCGGCGTCGGATTGATTTCCGCCGGTCACTTTGAGGACGCGGGCGATCAACGATCGCTCAGCGTCGGCCAAGCGTGGAATCACATCGGCGGCCGTTGCGCGGCCGGCTGATTGGCGGGGGGCGGCCATGTCGCTGACAAAGTCGCGAATCTCGCTCGGCAAGTGCCCGAAGTCGATCGTGCGATCACCGCAGAAAAGAAACGCGCGTTCCATGGCATTGCGCAGCTCGCGGACGTTGCCCGGCCAGTCGTATTTGAACAAGACGTGCTCGACCGCCGTGGCCAGGGATTTGGGCGGCTCTTCATAGGCCAGCGCGATCTCTTCCAGGAAGTGCCGCGCCAGCCGGATAGCGTCGTCGCGGCGATCCCGGAGCGGCGATACGCGAAGCCGGACGACATTGAGGCGATAGTAAAGGTCCTGACGAAAACTCCCGTCGCGCACCATCCGAGCCAAGTCGCGGTGCGTCGCGGCGATAATGCGCAAATTGACCGGGATCGGCTCCACGCCGCCAACCGGGACTACGACGCGCTCCTGGATGCACCGCAGCAGCTTCGCTTGCACGGGCAATGGCAACTCGCCAATTTCATCCAAGAATAACGTCCCGCCATCAGCACAGCGGATGAATCCCAAGGCGGCCGCAACGGCGCCTGTGAAAGCGCCCTTCACGTGGCCGAAGAGCTGGGATTCGATCAACTGGCTTGAAAACGCGGTGCAGTCGACGGGCACGAAGGGCTTGGCAGCCCGGAGACTGCGGGCATGAATCTCGCGCGCGGCAACCTCCTTACCCACGCCGGTCTCGCCGTCAATCAGAACGGTCGCGGAGCGGCATGCGATTGTCTCGATTTGCGCCAAAAGATGGCGCGTGGCATCGCTGCCGCCCAAGAAGAATGAACCGCGACCCCGAGCCCGCGAGTCCGCTGATCGCGGAGCTGTGGTGAGTGCGGTCGATGAGGGTTGCGACATTAGCCCCTCGCGCGCGAACTCGGTCGCCGGCGGCTGCCTACGCCCTATCTTCTCAGCCGCAAAAACAAGAAAACCGATGTAGCGGCGTAGCCAGGCCGAAATTCATACACCATGAGTCGGAATCGGCAGCCTTAGCGGACTTGCAGCTTGGCTGCGTCGACAAGCAATCGCTACTTAGAGAGCGTCATTCGCATAAAAAGCGCTCGCGCTGACTAAACATTTCTTTGTTTCCGCGGCCCGGCGGAGTACAATCGCCGCTGCTGATGGCCTCTCTTCTGCCGGACGCGCATTCGTTTGCGTCCCTTCGGCGCCCGTCATGGCGGTGGGTTCCGTGCGCCGAATGGGCCGCAGGCTTCAGAGCGGCCGCCCATGGAAGCTTCTAGCCCGTCGGTGCAGCGAATATCTACGGCTGAGTCGAAGGCCGCCGAGAGCAGCCAACAACTCCTCGAAAATGCCGTGGCCGGCGATCGGACGGCGCTCGAACGGCTGCTCCTCGACGAGTTCGGCATGGTCCAGCGGCACATCGCCCGGGCGCTTCCCGACTGGCTGAGAGGCACAGCGAACGTCGAGGATCTGCTTCAGGACACCTTCGCGCAGGCGTTTCGCGACATCGGCCAGTTCGAGCTTCGGTCTGAGCATTCCCTGCGGGCCTGGCTTTGCACTGTCGCCGACCACCGCTTGCATGACCTCATCCGCCGGCTGCGGCGCAAAAAGCGCGGAGGCGGCCGAGAGCCGGCTCGGCTGCCCGGCCACGCCGACTACAGCGGCCTCGTCGAGCTGGCTGCGCTCTTGTCCGACCGCGGCGACTCGCCCAGCCAGGTCGCGGCGCGCGACGAGGTCGTCCAGGCCATCCAAGTCGGGCTGTCGTCGCTGCCGGACGACCAGCGCGAGGCCGTTCGCCGCCACTTCGTGGATCGACAGGATTACGCCGCCGCGGCCAACGACATGGGTCGTTCGCCCGAAGCGGTCCGCAGTCTGGTCTACCGGGCGAAACAGTCGCTTCGCGACTTTATGGGTCGCTCGTCGCGGTGGATCTTTAAGTAGGTAAGTGGATGAACGCACCGCCGGAATCCACGCCAGACGACAGGCATGACGCAGTCCCCAGCACATGGGATGAGCGACATCGCCAGATTCGGCAAGTGGTCGACGACTGCCAGCTTCAGCGCGCCGCCGGCCAGTCGCTTTCCGATGCCGGCTTAATCGCCAGACATCCTGAGTTGATGCCGCAGTTAGGCGAGCAGCTCGAGCGGGCTCGATTAATCGCCTGCGCTCGCGCACGGGTTGACCAAGAACATCTGCTGGAAGCTAGGCAACCGGAACAAGCGAACCAATTCAGCGAGTCATTCCCAAGTTCTGTCCGATTGCAGTGCCCGCACTGCCAGGCCATGGTCGCCATCCCCACGAGCGGCTCATGGTCGAACATCAGTTGTTCGGCCTGCGGCAGCGGGTTCAAGCTCGTCGACGATTGGGACGGCGCGTGCGGCTTGCAGCCCGGCGACTTCGTCGGCCGCTTCGAGCTGCTCGAACTCGTCGGGACGGGCGGATTTGGCGTCGTCTGGAAAGCCCGCGATCCGCAGCTCGATCGTGTTGTGGCGTTAAAAATTCCCCGTCGCGGAGAGTTGACCAGTGCTGAAGCGGAGTCGTTTTTTCGCGAGGCCCGCGCAGCGGCTCAGGTCCGGCATCCCAATATTGTGTCGATCCACGAGGTCGGCCGCGACGGCGACGCAATTTATCTGGTGAGCGATTTTGTGGACGGCGAGCCCCTGTCGCACTCGCGCGAAGGGCGACGACTGACTATCACCGAGGCCGCGGCACTGTGCGAACAGATCGCGCGGGCGCTCGCGCATATCCACGAGGCAGGCATCGTCCACCGCGATCTCAAACCTGCTAACGTGATCGTCACTTGTGACGCGGGCGGCGCACTGCGACCGCATTTGACCGACTTCGGCCTGGCCAGGCGCGTGGCCGGCGAACTGACGATGACCGTCGACGGACAGCTCATGGGCACCCCGGCCTACATGTCGCCGGAGCAGGCCTCCGGCGGCGGCCATGCGGCCGGGCCAGCCAGCGACGTCTACTCGCTGGGCGTGATCCTGTTCGAGCTGTTGACGGGCGAGCCGCCGTTTCGCGGCGCGCCGACGATGGTCATTGACCAGGTGCTGCGCGACGAGCCGGTCAGCCCCCGGAAGCTCAATGGCGCCGTGCCGAAGGATCTGGAAACGATCGCGCTCAAGTGCCTGGAGAAGGAGCCGACGCGGCGCTACGCTAGCGCCGCCGCGCTCGCCGACGACCTGGCCCGCTGGCGCCGCCGCGAGCCGATCGCCGCCCGGCCGCTGGGCCGCTTCGCACGGGCGCATCGATGGAGTCAGCGCCATCCTCTCACTGCGGTCGTGGGACTCGCGTTAGTGGTCGGAGGACCGGCCATCGGCCTCGTCATGACCGGCCTGGCCTGGCGTGAAGCGACGGCGCGACAGGCGGCGGTGTCGGCGCGAGAGCAGACCCGGCGGGTCCTCTATGCGTCGAGCATGAACAATGTGCAGGCGGCCGTCGAAAACGGCGACACACTGCGGGCCGAGCAGTTGCTGCTTGGCACTCGTCCAGCGGCCGGCGAAGAAGACTTACGCGGCTTCGATTGGTACTACTGGTGGCGGCAGGCCCATGCAGGCCTGGTGGTCACAATACCACTTCCGGCAGCGATGACAGTGACGAAAGCTGTATTGGAGGATCCGCGGCTGGTCGGTGCGCTGTCGCCGCCGGGTAGCGGTTTGGCAGGCAGCCTCAAGGCTATTTCGCTGAGTTTGACGGTCCCAGTGACGCGAGTCGCGCTGGTTGATCAAGATTTCCCAATTCCGGTTCGATCCGCCCACCACGGCCAGGCAAGCGACGCTGCCCTCTCTGTGGACGAAACCTTCCTGGCTACTTGCGGTCGTGACGGAACGGTCCAGCTTTGGAACGCCAACACGGGAGCGCACCGCGCGACACTGCGCGCGAAGCCGACGTGCTCATTTGAGTGCGTCGATATCTCCCCACAACGTACGCTCGTGGCAGCGGCAAGCAGCGTCCCGTTAGTCGACAAAAACGTAATGAAAACGGAGATCTATGTTTGGAGCTCGACGAGCGGAGAAGTCTTGCATCACTGGGAGGCATTTGACGCCCAATGTGGGGATATAACGTTTTCGCCGAATGGGGTCCTGCTTGCGGTCGGCGGCAGCGCGGCACCGTTCATCTTCGATGTTGAAACTGGAGAGCGAAAGGTATTTGCCTCGCCCGGACAACGGGTCACAGACTGTGAGTTTTCACCCGACGGACGACAAATGGCCGGAATATTGCGAGGCGGGGATGAGATTTCTCTGTGGGACCTTGCTACCGGTCAGGTTTTACTAACGCTGTCCCCGCACGCAAAGGTAGTGGCCATCAAGTTTTGCCAGAATTCAAATCAACTCATCTCACTTGGCGGAGACGGGACCCTGAAACTGTGGAATCTCAATTTCGACTCCGGTCCACGCTGCCTCAAGGAGCAGAGTTATTTGGGACACCTGGCATTCGCTGCGAATGGAAGTCGAATTGTCGCCGAAACGCCGTATCAACGGACAAGCGTTTGGGACGTTTCAACGGGCCAGCGAATACTCGCGCTGGGTCCGGAGCTTCACCAAGTTTCTCTATCAGGCGATGGAAGCGTGATCGCCGCGGCGCGTGAAAACGACGTCCTATTATTTTCTGCTGTCTCTGGTGACCTGCTGCAGACTTGTCGGGGACACACGAATCCCATCGTGGACTGCCGAATTGCAAACAGTGGCGCGATTGTTGCCAGTGGCGACGGACATCGTAACGATGACCCGCAAGATCCGCCGGCGGACGCGATCCTCTGGGATGCGAAGTCGGGACGCTTGTTGCATCGATTACCGGGGCATTTTCGCACAGGTCTAGAGCTGGCGATTTCGCCCAATGAACAGACTTTGGTCACTGTGGATGGCGAGCTTGTCCTAAGATCCTGGGACGTGGCCACGGGGAAACTGTTACGCACATCTGCAGCATTGCAGCTCGAATCGACGACGTGGGGGGTATCGCGCCCTGTGCATAGCCGTGACGGAGAATCGCTATACGCGTGCTCGGCGGGTACGGTCCAACATGTCGACGCGAGTACCGGAACGCTAATTCGCAAGCTGGCCACGGGTGCACTCCACATTAAGGATATTTGCCTCTCCCCCGACAACAAGAGTCTGGCGGTTGCCCGGGGAATGTGGGCCCATGAGCTTGCTTCCGACGAGGGAGCAGTCGAGCTGTGGGACCTGTCAAGCGGCGAGCTAAAAACTACACTAGCCAAAGAATACGGCGCGGCCATGGGCATTGCCTTCTCGCCCGACGGACGGACACTGGCCACCGGCCACCGCAACGGCACGATCGCATTCTGGCAAGCCGCCACGGATGACGAAGTCCGCCGCCAGGCGCCGCCTTGAGCATCATCTCGCTCTGAAGACCAGAATCCCAATCGAGGCGGCCCAGTAGTTCCCAAAGAATGTCCAATACATTCGTTTGTCGGCGATTTTTGTCGCAAGCCTCACGGCCGGAAAATCATCAGGTGACTGGATCTCTAAACTCATGTCGGCAATCAAAACGCCGACTACTCGTCACCGAAGCAGCGTCTCGGCGCCGCCCTTGGTCGTCCCATCGGAGCAGTCCGGCCCAGGGTATCGCATGGGCTAACAGAAGAGCGTCCCGACGACAGTGTCGTCCACAGCCACGTGCAAGTAGCCCTCCCGGTATAGGACGGATTTCCGAACTTTTGCGCGCGAGCGCGGAGAGAGCGAAAGTCGGAAGTGCTTGTGCGATGCACCGTTGCGGAGTTCGAGTCCTATTCGACCCTCGCGCGCAGGTCGGGACGACTTCGAACTGATTTTGTCCCCAAGCAGAGGGGGCGAGCGCTCGCGCGCAAAAACAGAGAGCGCAGCGAGTGCATGGACATTGAGTCGCGGCGAGGAAGAAACGGGAGCTTAGTGAGGTTGGGCGATTAATGCGGCCGCCCATCGCGCGGGCGCTTCGCACCCCTGCCCCGCGGAAGTAGCCGGCCCCGCCTCGCCGAATCGCCATCCGACGTGTGCGCTCTCTACGCGCTCGCGCGCGGGCTGAACGGCCAATCAGCTATTCGCCGTGGCTCTGCGCTGTACAAAAACTCTGCCCACCCTCGATCACCCGTCCAACCGGCAAGGATTCTATCGCCATGGGACGCGTTATCCAGCCCCTCTTGTTCCTGCTGGCCCGCTGCACGCGCAACCAGCTCATCCGCCAGATTGAGTTCCTCAAGGCGGAGAACGAGATGCTCCGCACG
>JBIOVA010000094.1:0-4683 GCA_044867485.1 Lacipirellulaceae bacterium
GATCGTGCCAGCTTTGCCCGCAGCCCGGCCGACGTCGGCGTGCTCGCATTGCTCCTTGTGATCGGCGTCACCGGCTACGTCGTCGAAGGCTTCCGCATCATTCTCGCCGCCACGCCGCTGCCTGGCCTGTCGCCGGTCGGCCTCCTCTTCGCGCGAGTGTTCAGCGCCGCCGGCGTCGACGTCGCGTCCGCTGCCAATTGGCACTTTGCTCTCTGGTGGGGTCACGCCGCACTCGCGCTGGGGTTCATCGCGCTCATGCCGTACACGCGGCTTTTGCACGCGCTCGCGGGAACAGTGAACCTCGCCCTTCGCGATCATGAGCTGGGCGTGATGAAGCCCATTTCCATGGAAGAAGTCGAAGCCACTGGGCAGATCGGCGTCGCCCGTTTGACCGACTTCTCCACACGACAGTTGATCGAACTCGACGCCTGCGTCTCCTGCGGCCGCTGCGAGGATGCCTGCCCCGCCTACGAAGCCGGCAAGCCGCTCTCGCCGCGCAACGTCGTGCAGGATCTCGTCAGCTTGCTCAATACGTCCGGAGCCGCCGCCGAAATGCACGGCGCAACAATCGCCGCCGACACGCTCTGGTCCTGCACCACTTGCGGCGCCTGTCCCACGGTTTGCCCCTTGGGCATCAGCCCCATGCGGATGATCACCGATATGCGGCGCCATCTCATCGGCGAGGGCGCCTTGCGCGGCTCGCCCGCCACGGCGCTGCAGAAAACCGACCGCGTCGGCAACCCCTGGGGCCTCGCCCAGAACGAACGTCTTGGCTGGGCCGCCGGCCTCGATGTGCCGACCGTCGCCAAGAATCCCGACTTTGAGGTTCTCTACTGGGTCGGTTGCGCCGCCGCGTACGATCGTCGCGTGCAGAAGATCGCCCGCAGCATGGTGCGACTCCTGCAGGCCGCCGGCGTGAACTTCGCCGTCCTCGGGCCCGAGGAGCGCTGCACCGGCGAGAGTGCGCGCCGCATGGGCGACGAGCTGCTGTTCCGGCAGCTTGCCGAGCAGAACGTCGAAACGCTCGCTAGGTACGGAGTGCGCCGCATCGTAGCCCACTGCCCGCACTGCGTGAACAGCCTCCGCAACGACTACTCGCAGCTCGGCGGCCGGTACGAAGTGATCCACCACAGCCAGTTGCTCGAGGAACTCGTCCGCACCGGCCGCCTCCAGCCCGCGACGGACGGCGCCGTCCGTGAGCAGTCGATCGCCTTCCACGATCCCTGCTACCTCGCCCGCGCGATCGGCGAGGTCGACGCCCCGCGCGCCGTCCTCACGGCAGCCGCCGGCCCTGCCGCCGCGCTGCCGATCATCGAGCTGCCGCGCAACCGCCAAAACACCGCCTGCTGCGGCGGCGGCGGCGGCCGCATGTGGTTCGACGACGCCCCGGCCCAACGCATTGGCCAAGGCCGCGTCCGCGAAATCGCCGCCACCGGCGCCGAGACCCTCGCCGTCTCCTGCCCGTTCTGCCTCATCATGCTCAGCGACGGACTGGCGGCCGCGCGGCCCGAGATGCGCGTGCAGGATATTGCGGAAGTGCTCGCCGAGTCGCTTTAGGGCACACTGCCAGAGGGTACGCTTCGGCGTACCGATCTAACGCACCAAACTGACACTTCTCACTGTCTAGCTTGGCAAGCGAGCACTTGCCCATCAGCACGCCGAGGTCGACCCGACGTCGAGCGATGGGGCATTCCTTGGTTTGTGCTCGATGTGTGTCTCACGTCAGCGCGCGGCGAACTGACGGTTGCGCGCTCATGTCGCTTCGACCTGAGCGCCGAACCTGCGTCGGCGTATCACGCCGGCGCGAGTCAACGGGCACGGCCAGGCCACAAATGGCTGACACGGCGGCGGACTTAGCGGCAGGAGGGCGCCAGCGGCGTGTGGGATTCGATTAGTAATCGCAAGGAATCCTACGCTAAGGAGACTTCGTACCGGTTTTGTGCCTAGTTCGACGCACGACACGGCCAATCTTCGACTTAAGCCGTTTGACGCCATCCGTCGTAATGTCCGTGTCGCTGACGACCAGTGTCCTTAATCGGGGGAAAGTCGCAATGTGCTCAACAGACTCGTCAGTTACCGACGTATCCCTCAAATCAAGATAACCAAGGCCAGGGAGCGGATGAAGGCGTGAGAGCGACGTATCGTCAAATTCGCGACCTGTGATACGTAGCGCGTCGAGTCTCGACAGTTTTCCGGAATTCAGAAGTCCGAGAACCTCGTCATCAAAGTGGTACGCGTGGAGTGCCAGGTGGTCCACGCCAGGCAGGAGGTCGAACAAGAGTTGAATGTCGTAGTGGTAGTCAACGTTCTTCCTCAAGGTAACGTCCGTGGCGACTCTCAGTCCCAGCAGTTTCCGAAGCCACTCCGAACGTGAATCCATCCGGTCTGAGTCAAGAATCGTTGGCAATGGGTTTAGATCCGTGTAACTGACAACGGATCCTGCCGCGTGCAGTTCCTCAACAAATTGGTCCTGAGCACTGACCGTCCACCATCTCCATGCGAGGAGAATCAACAAGCCGACCCCCGCCAACAGGATGCTCATGTGACTCCGAGAGGATGCTCGACGCCATCGATGCAGCATCGTCGGAACGAAGCCGCCGATGACGCCGCCAGCACTGACACAGACTAAACAGAGGGTCTCGGCAGCAATCTTGACGCCTAAGGACGATGCTGTGACGGCCAGGAGAAAGCCGAACACGCCAAGCAGAAGTCCGCCAACTAATCCAAAACGAAAGGCGCCTGACACGAGGCGGCCCGTGACTGCACCAAGAGCGCTTGCAAGCGCCACGAGCAGAATAGGAGAGTGCTGCGGGCCATAAACTAGACCTTCTTGAGCCGCCGCAGCCGTCAGGGCAACGACGACGGTGACCAACAACAGGTCCACAATTCGAAACTGAAAGCGTCGCGTGCTCAACGGTTCCTCCTCCATCGAATCTCTCACTCGGCGCTTGGCTTCCGCGTGCGTGATTCAATGAGGTTGTCCTGTGTAGCCTTGCAGTTTCCTTCAGCTTAGTTCCAGGTTCAAGATCCGCCTGCCTACCGACGTGCAATTGACCCAAACGAAATGTGCTCGATGCCCAAAGCCTGGTCCGACCGAAACTGCCTCGGCTTCACCGTCCGACGCATTGAAAGCGCTGAGGTGGGCGTGTCTTGTCGTAGATGGGCAGCGGTTTGACGTGAGATTGCGGGCGGCGCTGTCGCGCATAGATGAGATCGACAAAAGCGCGCGAGCCTTTCGCCGTTCCGTGCGTAGGTCGCCCCGACCGAAGTCATTCCTACGGGCCAAGTTCCGTCACTGACCGCGAGGAAGGTGGCGGTCGGAACCGAGCATGCCGCGCGGTGCGCGAAACTCCCGGTTCGCAGAAGAACAGAAACTTGAGGTTCCTCTTGAAAATGGCCGCGCTCTCGGATATATATACAAGTGTACCGTAAACCTCGGGCTTTGCCCTGAAAGTGCTTGTGGGAGGCGACGCCGATTCCTCGCACCACAACGATGCCAGGGAGGTCGACTCGACAGACCGCGGTCAGAGCGAGCGCCCTTGGAATGCAGTCCCTGCTTCGTCAGATCCCCCGAACGGGGGAATTATGTCGCCAAAAATGAGCGCTGCGACACGACTCGATGCGTCAGTGCCTGGGACGCCGCCAGTCACGTCGCGGCGCCAGAGCGATCCTCCCGCCATTCCAGTCGGCAGTCAGGCCTACTCGGCGCCGGATGCCATGGCCACAGCCCGGCGTGGCCATGCCTCACTCGATCTCCATGGCCACGCCAAGCCGTGGGCATGCCACACCGAAGCATCCCGGTCGTCCGGGACTTCACGCCTCGTACCCAAACTCCCGCACAAACGGCGCGAGCGTTTCGAGGGCCGGCTCCAGCACGCGGGCGTAGTTTCGCCACCGGCCGATGGCGCCGGTGTAGATCGGCTTGGCCACCGCTTCGTAGCTGGGGCTGGTCACCCGCTTGTCCGCAGTCAGTCGCTCGCGGTAGCCCAGCACCTGGTCGTTCCACGGCAGGCCGAGCGTCTCGAGCGCCGCGCGGGCTTGCCCCGGCAAGTTCGCGACCGTGTCCTCGTACCGCACTTGCCGCCACGGGGTCTCGATCAACTCACGGAACTTCAGCCACGCCGTCATGTCCAGCGCGTATCGCTCGGCGGCGCGCCGCACGTCGAGATACCGCACGCTCACGGCGTTGAGCGGTAAGTAGCGCAGGTAGCAGCTTAGCACCACGTCGCGCGGGTCGCGCAGCGCGACGATCAGCCGCGTCTCGGGAAACACCCGCAGGACGACGGGGATCGTCAGGTTGTACGCCGGGTTCTTGTCGAGGTGCATTCGCGGGCCGACGCTCTCGCCGAGCAGGTATTCCATCGCCTGGAAGTATCGCGGCCGCTGCAGCGCGATCTTCTCGACGGGGAAGTCGTTGAGCAGCTCCACGAGGGGCGCATTGCGCCGCTCGCCCGTGATCGTGTGGACCAGTTCGGAGCCCACGAAGTCACGCTCCTCGGAGCTCACCAGGTCGGGATGCGCGTCGAGCGCCTGCTCCAGCAGCGTCGTCCCGGAGCGCGGAAAGCCGGTGAGCAGCGCGGTCCGCACCGGCGGCAGACCGGCCGCCTCGTCCCGCCAGCGGCGAAAGTCGTCCCGCGTGATCGTGGCGAGCATCGTCCGCATCGCCTCGTGGACGCGCTCCGA
>JBIOVA010000095.1:0-31962 GCA_044867485.1 Lacipirellulaceae bacterium
CTTTATGCTTTGCCTGTGATGGCAAGCGGGCTAGCGATCGATCTCGCCCATCACCACGTCGAGCGAGCCGACGATCGCCGGCACGTCGGCGATGAGACAGTCGCGACACAGCGCGCTGGTGACCGACAGATTGCAGAAGCTGCTGCTGCGCGCTCGGGCCCGCCATGGAATCGATTCGCCGCTCGACACAATGTAGAAGCCCATTTGGCCGCGCGGCGACTCGGTTTCCAGGTACGCCTCGCCCTTGGGCAGCTTTTGCGCGAGCTTGAGCGGCTCGCCATAGCCGCCGCTGGCCACGCTGTAGCGGTCGATCGCCTGCCGCACGAGGTCGATCGACTGCATCACCTCCAGCATCCGCACGTAGAATCGGTGCCAACAGTCGCCCAGAATCGCTTCCTGCGGCACGGCTGGGTAGTCGTGGTCCTTCGGGTAATGGCCGTTCTTTTCGACGATCACCTCGAAGGCGTATCCGTCGTACATGGCGGTGTAGATTTCCTCGCCGTCGCGGCGGAGGTCATGGTCCACGCCGCTGCCGCGGAGCACCGGGCCGCTCGTGCCGTAATCGATCGCCATCTCGGCCGGCATGACGCCAATCGCCGCGGTGCGCTTGATGAAGATCGAGTTCGAGGTGAGCAGCGTGTGGTACTCATCGATGATCGGCACGAGTTGGTCGAGAAACGCCTCGCACTTCTGCAACCAACCCGGCGGCAAGTCGGCGGTGGCTCCGCCGACGGTGAGGTAGCTGTACGTCAGCCGGGCGCCGCACGCCTCCTCGAACAGGTCGAGAATCTTCTCCCGCTCGCGGAAGGCGTACAAAAACGGGCTAAACGTGCCGAGATCCAGCCCGTACGCCCCCATGCCCACGAGGTGGCTGGCGATGCGGCCCATCTCGGCGATGATCACCCGCAGGTGCCGACCCTTCTCGGGCGGCTCGTACTTCAGCAGCTTTTCCACCGTGAGCGCCCAGCCGAGATTCATGTTCATGCCGGCCAGATAGTCCATCCGGTCGGTGTACGGAATCCATTGCCGGGGCGTGAGATTCTCGCCGATCTTCTCGGCGCAGCGATGAAGGTAGCCAATGTGCGGCGTCACTTCGGAGACGACTTCGCCGTCGGTCCGCAGCACCAGCCGCAACACGCCGTGCGTGCTGGGATGCTGCGGGCCCATATTGACCAGCATCTCGTCCGTGCGGACGTCGAATTCGATGAAACGAGGATCGTCGACGATAGCCATGATCAATTGTCCGCCCTACCGCCCACGAATCCCGTGGTATTCCAATGGCATTTGATAGTCTTTACGCAACGGGTGACCAACCCAGTCTTCGGGACACAGGATGCGCCGCAAATTCGGGTGTCCCATGAATCGCACGCCGAGCAAGTCGTAGCACTCGCGTTCATGCCAGTCGGCCGTGCTCCACACGCCGGCGACTGACGGCACTTCCGGCAACTCCGTGAGCCCCGCGCCGATCCAACGCGGTAACATCACCTTGAGCACCAGGCTGTGCTTGTGCTTCATGCTGAACAGGTGGTACACGACCTCGATGTGCGGCTCCCACGTCACCTTGGCCGCCTTCTTCTCGTCCGGCTCGAAGTAGTCAACCGCGGTGATGCTGTTGCAGTAGTCGAACGCGAGGCTCGGCTCATCGCGGAGATAGGTGCAGACGTCGACGATGCCGCCCGCCGCAACCTCGATCCACGGATCGACGTTTTCGAGATTGGCGCCAGTGATGGCGTCGCCGAATTTGCCCTTGAGCTGATCGACGAGGGTAGGCCCGCTCATGACAACGTCGCCGCCTTAGGCAGAGAGAATGGAAACGCCGCCACGGGTTCCTGCCGGATCGATCTCGAGTTTGAGCGGCGCGCGCTGAACGATTTCGCCCTCGTTGGTCCGCACGGCGCGCACCCAGTCGAGGTCGCCGCGGCGCCACACGTAGGCGAAACCCACCATGAGCACTGCGAAGAACACGCCGATGTCGACGAGCGAGGCCAACGCCAACTGTTGGCCCGTCGCGCGGATTTCGTCAGCCAGATTGCCCGTCACAGCCGTTCCCGTCATGTCCACGCCGAGCTCGCGGATTCGTTCTGCCGCTGCCAGCGTCAGCGACGAGCCGTCGGCGGCCACGATCTGCATGTTGGGCGAGGCGAGCTGCGTCGCCTTGCCGAACACCGTCGCCCACGGGAAGAAGAACGCCACTTCGACGTCGAAGATGATGAACAGCAGCGCCACCACGTAAAACCGCAAGTCGAACTGCACGAAGCTGGAGCCGATCGTCGGCTCGCCGCACTCGTAGACCTCGAGTTTTTCGGTGTTCGGCAGCCTCGGCCGCAAGAGCCGGCCGAGGACCAGGTTGACAAACAGAAAGCCCACCGCCGCTACGGCGAACAGCACCAAATATGCGACGATTGCGGTGGGAGTGGCCATGCGGAAAAGGGTCAGGGTTCAGTTCACGAGGGCGAAGCGTCATGGTTAGCCGCGACGCGGAGGTCCGCCGCAGCGGAGCGCTTCCGCGCCCCGCTGTCCTATTGATTCGGCCCGCCGTGCACGGGCTCCATAATCACTTTCGCCTGGGCGACCGCCGTTGGGTTGATCGTCGCCCGGCCCCACGCCACGTCCAGCGGCAACCGCGCGAAGTCGACGATGCACCCGTCGCGGCTGTAGCAACTTAGATCGTGGCTGGCGCCCATGAAGATGCAATCCACCGGGCACGGTTCGACGCACAACGCGCAGAACATGCACTTGGTGTAGTCAATCGTATAACCGGTCACCTTGAAGCCCTTGCTGCCGGTGACGCGCTCTTTGCCGATGTAAATGCAGTCGACCGGGCACGCCTTCGCGCATTGGTCGCACGCGATGCAGGTGGTCAAGTCGAAGCGATGAAACCCGCGATACCGCGCCGCCACCGGCACGGGGAGTTCAGGGTACTCGAAATGCTCGGTGAACGTTTTGCGGTCCGGCCGGTACGTCTTGATCCACGTCCGCAGCGTAACCCACATGCCGTCGCCGACGGTGTAGACCGCTTCAAAAATGTTGCCTAACCACGGGAAGACCCGCTTCACGTTGGCGATCATGCGGCGAATCAAATCCTCGTTGTGCGCGACGATTGAGCGCAAACCCCAAGCGGCGACTCGCGGCACGCGCCTTACGAGTGCAAGCAAACCGTAATTATAGGATTGCCGCGCTGCGCCGCAACCGCTGCTGAGCATTTGTCAACGCGCGAAGACGCGCGATGTTGCGGCGCACACTCTTACTTCGGTCACGATGCGCGGTTTGACTTGGTCCGCGAAACGATTTTTCGCACGTCGCGTTGCCTGGCCCCGCTACCGGTCTCGCGCAGCGAGAGGTCGCGCACTCGAATACTTTCCGATCACGAACGGCGGTTGTTTGGCGTCGAGAAAAACGATCCCATAACCGCGAATTTCCACCCGCTCTCCAGCGGGGGACAGCTGGCAAATCCGGGGGGTTATCAAAAATGGGAGGGCAGGCCGCCGGAGCCCGCTGAGCGTGCCCGTCGTGGCGGCGCGAACGTCGCACAAACCTTCGCCCCGCAGGCTTGATATCTCCGTAACACCAACTGGTATAATGACTTATAACGATACATGCGTACTGCCTCCAGCCTCCGCCAGGGTCGTTTGCGGCGGGCTGGACCGCCGCCCGCCCAGCAAAAAATGGGCCGGAGCCGCGTGTGGTTTCCTTGACTCGCGTCAATCACCACGTAGAGTGGAACCAAGGGGTATGCGCGCCGCACGGGCTCGGTCGCGCTATCTCGCCTGATGAAAAGACGTTAGGGAGACAGCGCGGGGCGCCCAAAGAAGCCGCGGTCAGGCTCATCGAAGAGCCGCCGGCGCGCTGTGCCTCCGCAATGTACGAAGGAATCGACCATGTTAGTCCTGTCGCGTAAGAAGAACGAGAGTATTGTCATCAACGATGACATTACAATCGTCGTGGTGGAAATTCGCGGCGACAAAGTGCGGCTCGGGGTGGAAGCCCCCAAGGAAGTTCCGGTCCACCGCAACGAAGTCTACGAAGCGATTCGCCGCAATCAGCAGGCCGGCAACGGCCCGCCGCGCGAAGCCGACGCCAGCGCCGCCGAGTAGCAATCGACTCCGGCGGATCGCGCCGGAGTTTCCGCCGCGGCGTGCATGTTCTTGCCCGCCCTTGTCATTCTGACGTTGGGCGATTCTCCGTCGTCGCAAGCCATCACCTTGGCGTGTGCACGCAGCACATCGGGCACGCGTCGCCTTGACGCTGCGGTCCATCGCGAGACAATGACGGGTCTCGCTACAAGTCTCGCAAACGGCCGCGGTCGTTTGTCGACGCGGCCCCGTCGTCTAGCGGCCTAGGACACCGGCCTTTCACGCCGGTAACACGGGTTCGATTCCCGTCGGGGTCATTTCATTTCGCCTGTTGAGGAAGTCTCACAGGAGGGCGCAGAGGGGGAGAACCGGCGGAAGAATGGTAAGCGTAGAGTGCGGCCTCTTGGCTCTTTTGGGGCACTGCCAGTTCGATGCACCCTCTGTATGAGAAGGCGTCGGGACTCACGGGCGAAGTGATCGGCGCCGCGGTTGAAGTCCACCGGTTGATGGGACCGGGGCTGATCGAATCCATCTACGAATGGTGCTTGATCAAAGAGCTCGAATTGCGAGGACTTCGGGTCTCGAGCCAGCAGCTTGTCACGATCTCCTACAAGGGAAACATCCGCGAGGAACCCTTGCGGTTCGACGTGCTTGTCGAAGATTGCGTCCTCGTCGAGGTTAAGGCTGTTGAGGCCGTTCCGGCAATCGCAAAGGCGATGCTGCTGAGCTACATGAAATTGCTGAATGTTCCGCTGGGTCTGATCATCAACTTCCACCAGGAAAAACTGACCGACGGCGTTTCCCGGTTGATTCTGCCCGGCGCCAGTAGTTAGGAACAGAAGAAGAGATCGAACAGGAGGACGCAAAGGACGCAGAGAATTCATCAATTAATCCCTCTCTGTGTCCTCTGCGCCCTCCTGTGATTCTTCTCCGTCCTTCGGCCCGTCTTTCGAGTTTTGGGTCGCTGATGTCTGACTCGTACGACGCCCTGCTGCTCGTCTCGTTTGGCGGCCCGGAGGCGCCCGACGAGGTGATGCCGTTTCTCGAGAACGTGCTCCGCGGCAAGAATGTCCCGCGCGAGCGGATGCTTGAAGTCGCCGAGCATTATCAGCGTTTCGGCGGCGTCAGTCCGATCAACGAGCAGAACCGGCGGCTCATCGCGGCGCTCGAGAGCGAGCTGGCCGAGCACGGGCCGAAGCTGCCGATCTACTGGGGCAATCGCAATTGGCGGCCGCTGCTCGCCGATACATTGCGGCAAATGGCCGCCGACGGCGTGCGGCGGGCCCTGGCGTTCGTCACCAGCGCGTACAGCAGCTACTCCGGCTGCCGGCAATATCGCGAAGACGTCGCTCGCGCGCAGCAAGAAGTCGGCCCTGAGGCGCCGCAGGTCGACAAGCTGCGGGTATTCTTCAATCACCCGGGGTTCATTGAACCGATGGTGGCGTCGGTTCGCGCGTGCTTCGACCGCTTCCCCGCCGCCGAGCGCGACCGCGTCACCACGTTGTTCACCGCGCACAGCATCCCCACGGCGATGGCCGACAATTGCCGCTACGCTGCGCAGCTCGCCGAGGCGTGCCGGCTCGTGGCCGAGGGCACGGACGTGCCTGCCGACCGATGGGAGCTGGTCTACCAAAGCCGTAGCGGCCCGCCGTCGCAGCCGTGGCTCGAACCTGACGTGTGCGATCGGATCGAGGAGCTCCACTCCGCGGGACGGCTCCATGGAGTCGTGCTCGCGCCGATCGGGTTCATTTCGGACCACTTGGAAGTGTTGTACGACCTGGATTGCGCGGCCCGCGAGCTGTGCGGCCGGCTGGGGATTCCGGTCGAGCGGGCGGCGACCGTTGGCACGCATGCTAGGTTTGTTAAGATGATACGCGAGCTTGTGGTTGAGCGCATCTCAGGCGCGACGGAGCGTCCGGCGCTCGGCCAGCTTGGCCCAAGTCACGATGTGTGCCCCGCGGATTGTTGTCTGTACGCGCCGACGCGCCCCGCGCGGCCGGCGGCAGGTTGATCCGCCAGGCAATTGCTCGCATTCCCCCTTGCAAGGAGACATTGTCATGAGATTCCACCGTTCGTTCGTGCTGGGCGCCGCGTGCCTGGCGGCGGCCTTGGGGTGCTCGAAGGCCGATCAGGAGACGAAGGAAGCGATCGACTCGGCGACGACCGCGGCAGAAGAAGCGGGCGCCGCGGCCAAAGAGGCTGGCGAAGCCGCCACAGCGGCGGCCGCAGACGCTGCCGAGGAGATGAAGGACGCCGCCGCTGAGGTGACCGATGCGGCGAAAGACGCCGCCGACGCCGCGACCGACGCGGCCGCCGGCGCAGCGACATCGGCCGCCGACGCTGCGAAGGATGCCGCAGCGGGAGCCGCCGGCGCCGTGGAAGATGCTGCCGCGGACGCCAAGGATGCCGTCGAAGGCGCCACGCAGCAGTAGTCAATCTGCCTGCTCACGCCCAAGCGTTAGCCGCGACGCGGTAGCGGAGCGCGTGTTTGTTCGCGCGCTCCGCTTCATGCGCTTCGCGACGGCGGCACTTTCTTGACCAGCGCGCTAATCTGCCGGAACGCGGGCGTTCCCGCCTGCGCGCACCATTCGAACAACGCCGCCTCGACGGTCGTCACGATGACGCCCGAAGACTCAAGCCGCCGCAGGGCGATCTCGTGGTCATGCGCCGCGCGCGAACCGACGGCGTCGGCGGCGAGAGACACCTGGTAACCCGCTGCCAGCAGGTCGAGTGCGGATTGCGCGACGCAGACGTGCGTTTCGATGCCGCACAGCAGCGCGCGTTCGACGCCTTGCTGGCGCCAGGCCGCGAAGATCTCGCCGCAGGGGCCAGCGCTGAACGCCATCTTCGCTGCCACGGGGCCGGCGTGGTCGGCGAGCAATTCGGGGACGGTTCGCCCCAGCTTGTCAGGATTCTGCTCGGTGATCGCGGCGCCGACTCCCAGAATCCTTGCTCCCTCAAGCAGCCGGCGGCAGTTCCACACGATCCGCGCCGCGTCTGGCAGCACCGGAAGAAACCGCTCCTGCACGTCGATGACCAGTAAGGCCGTGTCGGCAATGGTCATCATTTCAGGGCTGCGGGGCAGCGGCGAATCGGCGGCAGTGCGGTTTTCTTCGGGCATGCCATCAAGAATATCGGCGCGGCGGCGCGTTGCCCACTGGCTCTGGGCCGGAGCGTCCGAAACAATGGGACAAGCTTCGCTGCCGCGTTCACCGAGTTCGATAGCAGCCCATGAAAACCCGCTCGACGACAATTCTCACCGTTCGCAAGGACGGCCGCGTCGCCATTGGCGGCGACGGGCAGGTGACGCTCGGCCAGACGGTCGTCAAAAGCGACGCCGTGAAAATCCGCAAGCTCCTCGATGGGCAGGTGCTGGTGGGGTTCGCCGGCGCCGCAGCGGATGCCTTCGCCCTCATGGAGCGGCTCGAACAGAAACTGAAGGATCACCCCGCCAACCTGCCGCGCGCGGCGACCGAGCTCGCCAAGGACTGGCGGATGGACCGGGCCCTACGGCGGCTGGAGGCCATGGTCGTCGTGGTCGATGCCAAGAACACGCTGCTGGTGTCCGGCACCGGCGACGTCATCCAGCCCAGCGACGGCATTCTGGGCATCGGCTCCGGCGGAAACTACGCCCTCGCCGCGGCTCGGGCGCTCACGGCCCACAGCGACCTGTCGGCCGCCGATGTCGTGCGCCGCTCCCTGGAAATCGCCGGCGACATTTGCGTCTATACTAACCGCACCATCGTTATCGAAGAACTGTCGTGAAGAATCTCACGCCGCGGGAAATCGTCGCCGAACTCGACCACCATATCGTCGGCCAGGCCAGCGCCAAACGGGCGGTCGCCGTGGCGGTGCGCAACCGCTGGCGGCGGCAGCAGCTCGACGACGAGATGCGCAAGGAAGTGGCGCCCAAGAACATCCTCATGATCGGCCCCACGGGCGTCGGCAAGACGGAAATCGCTCGGCGGCTGGCGCGGCTCACCGGCGCCCCCTTCATCAAGGTCGAGGCCACGAAGTACACCGAAGTGGGGTACTACGGCCGCGACGTCGAGAGCATGGTCCGCGAGCTGATCGAGAACGCCATCGGCCTGGTCCGTGAGCGAGAACTCGCGGGCGTTGAGGACGAGGCGAATCGCCGCGTCAACGAGCGGCTGCTCGACTTGCTCGCCCCGTCGCCCACGACGTTTGAAGTCGGCGTCGAGAGCGGCGACTCGCCTGATCGTTACGAGCGGACTCGCGAGAAGATGCGGGCCATGCTCTTGGGCGGCGAGCTGGAGACGCGCCACGTCGAGATTGCCATCGAGCAAAAGGCCCATGCGATGATGATCCCCGGCTTCGGCCCCGGCGGCGAGGGCGGCATGGACATCGACTTCCAGGGGATGATCGAGAAGATTCTGCCCAAAAACGTGGTCCGCCGCGAAATGACGGTCGCCGAGGCCCGCCGCGTGCTGTTCAACCAGGAGTCCGAGGCGCTCATCAACCAGGAGAAGGTGAACTCCCAGGCGATTGAGTTGGCCGAGAATACGGGGATCATTTTCATCGACGAGATGGACAAAATCGTCGCCAGCGAGGGGGGCCGCGGCGCCGATGTGTCGCGGCAGGGCGTGCAGCGCGACCTCTTGCCGATCGTCGAGGGAACCACGGTGCAGACGCGGTACGGCTACATCCGCACCGACCACGTGCTGTTCATCGCCGCGGGGGCGTTTCACTCGGCCAAACCGTCGGACTTGATGCCCGAGCTGCAAGGGCGGTTCCCACTCCGCGTGGAGCTGGAGGACCTTACCAAGGAGGATTTTGTGCGGATTCTGTCGGAGCCGCACAACGCGCTCACCAAACAGTACGCGGCGCTGATGAAGACCGAAGGCGTCGACGTGGCCTTCAGCCCGGACGCGATTGAGTCGCTGGCCGACTATGCGTTTCGCGTGAACCAATCGACGCAGAACATCGGCGCCCGGCGGCTGCACACGATCATGGAGCGGCTGCTCGAAGAGCTGTCGTTCGAGGCCCCGGACATGAAGATGGGCCGCGTCGACGTCAACGCGGCGTATGTTCGCGAGCGGCTTGATGAGATTGCGCAGGATGAGGATCTGAGCAAGTTTATCCTCTGATATCCGTAGCCTCAGGGATCACGACCCGGGCCGTCCGCCTCACGTACTGGATTTAACTAGCCGCCGCCATTCGCCAGAGATGGTAGATGGTAGCGACATGGTCATCGGTAGGCTTCATCGATATCGCTATGTGCGGCCTCAAAGCCAGACTTTCGAACTGCTCGGTACACTGTTGCACTCGGCTCTAAATCGATTGGAGAGGCTTGGATCATCTCCAACGATGTCCTCATAGGACTTAATCATTTCCGTTAGCCCAACATTATGATTGAAGTGTCTCGTGCAGCGCGCGCACTGACTGTATTTGGACTCACCCGGTGTAATGGCCGCGAGCTCTGTTCGGACACGCCGATATTCGGCACCCTTCCATATCTCACTAAATGATTGCTGTGGAAAAGTTCCTAACCTGTGGACACTCTGCTTCTCGTCCAACCCATTTGGCGAGGCATTGTCGTAGTACAGATAGCAACATGTATAGACGCCACCAAGACTATCCACGAGCGAAAATAAGTACGGCGTAAAGCAACGGACCTGCCTATCGCGGTATAGTGCAGCGGTCGGTACGCCAGCAAGAATGCTACTGTAGCCCAACCGCTTAATGCACGCGTTGAGATACGAGATGTTGGCCGCCTCGCGATACTCCGGATTCTCCAGTACATCGCGACGCAATGCGTCCATTTGTTCTGCCGATAGGCGAAATCCATTCGTGCCGTGGACAAACTTAAACGTCAAAGTGCGGTCACCCTCCGGCAAGTCAAGTGCCCTCACAAATCGAATCATATCTGCCACATCCGCAGCATTGTTGCGCTGAATTGTGTAGCAGAACCCTATCTTGCATCTATTGCCGACATTTCTGACTTCTCTCTTTAGCAACTCCACTGACTGTATAAGTTCCTCGAAAGCGCTTGTGCCGCCGGAACCTCCATGTCTCTTGCGGATATCCGAATAGATACTCTCGTTACTGCCATCGATAGATATTCGCACCCAGCTTGCATTGTCGGCCAATACTTTGGCCGTTTGCTGCGTCAACGGAATACCGTTTGTTAGCACTCCGACTCCAAGGCCGCGCTGTCTGGCAAACTTTACGAGCTCTGGAAAATCCTTCCGAACTAACGGCTCACCGCCAGAAAACGTCACTGTTGAAACTTTTAGCTCTTCAAGCTCACTTAGAAGGTTTTGGATCACTTTGGTTGACAGAGCTCTTCGTGTTAGTCCACTCCATGTCCAGCGATCGCAGTGTTGACATTCCGTGCTACATTGGTCGGTTATCTCAATTTGCACGGATTTCGGCGCTGGCGGATCTATTTCTTCCGGACGGCGAATGCTCTCAAACACATCCGGCAATACAGGGGCCAACTCCCGTAAGCGGTTATTCCGTATTGACTCGAAGCTTTCATGATTTCTCCAATGTGCCGTCAATCTCGACACCTGCCTGATTTGGTCCGCTTCGGATGTCGGATGAGAGAACCACAGTCGACAGAGTTCGCTCTGGATAATCCATTCGTAGTGGGCGAGCAGAGCGGTACACAGATCGGCCTTTCGTCGCTTGCTCTGAAAGTGCTGAATAAATTTCTGACTGTCAAATAGTCCAAAGCTCAAATCATAATTCACCATTACCTTCGTATCCTTGTCGTATGGAACCAATGCGACAAGGCTGTTCTCGATTAGGTGTTTCACCACGTGCACCTCAAGGCGACCGCTCACTTCACCCCGTTCGCGAAACTCAGCGCAGCGTTCTCGAAGGTGCTGTGCAACGAAGTTGATGTCCTCAATTAGACGTTGCTCTCCATTACCTAAGTTGAGCGGTCGCAGATCGATGCGTGAGCTTGTGGGCGTGCCGACTATAGCCTCGGGATCGAGAAGTACAAACTTGACGGTCACGCCCTTTTTCAGCGCCCCTTCAATCAGATCACCAGCATTTTCCACAAGGCCGCGCCCTGTCCGCGCAATGATCAACAGTGTGTCAAGCGGCCTACTCTTCAACACTATTCTGTGAAATGAATTGATCCGTTTCTCCTCTGCGCGAGAGCGGATCCACCGCAGACCCTGCCTCTTAGCCGCAATCAAGCCCACATGCGGCAAAACGAGCTGCACTAGGGTAGCGATGCCGACTAGAATAGCAACCAAGGTTGAAATGAATTGGACCATTCGTGCCCCACGATGAGTGGCAGACTTCTTTCTCGCTGATCGCCGAAGTACATGCCTCATGTATTTCGTCGTCGTAGGTGGCCGCAACTGCTAAAGATTCTATAGGAGGTGTGGCCGATCCACAAATACATTGCTCGCTGGGATGCCGTGGTTGCAGATGTTTTGATGAGGCTGAGCTGCGATAGCCCACGGACTTTAATCCATTTCGCGTCGAATCACGTCCAACGCCTGGGCCAATGCCGGCGAGGTTGCCGACATCGTGAACCGCCGCTCCGTCTCGCCCACGGCCTCGCAACGGATTTCGATGTGTTCCACCGGTAAACACGCTGCAACCCGATCCGCCCACTCGATGAACGTTAGTCCTGCCGATTCGAAGTATTCCTCGGGACCTAGTTCGAGAAACTCGTCCTCGTCGCGGAGGCGGTAGGCGTCGATGTGATAAATTGGCAGCCGTCCGCGGTACTCATTGACCAGCACGAACGTGGGGCTCGTCGCCGCGTCGCGGGGCACGCCCAGGGCGGCGGCGGCGGCCTGTACCAGCCGCGTCTTGCCGGCGCCAAGCGTGCCGATGAGTGCGACGGTCGTCCCCGGCGGCAGCGCGTCGGCCAACGCCGCGCCCAGGCGATCCGTGTCGGCTTCGCACTTCGCGAGATACGCGAATTCGTCCATTTGGGTTGCGTTTAATGCTGATAGCCGACGGGTTCCAACGGCGCAAGCGCGCCGCCGCTGGCGCCTTGCCACAAGCCTGGCGTTTCGACGAATCGGCCGATCGCCGTGACCGGGATCTCGAGCGGCTGGTCGCGAACGATCGCTTCGGCCACGTCCGGAGCCGCCGTCAAGAGCAGCTCGAAATCCTCGCCGTCGCCCAGCGCATGGTCGAGCGGCGCGCGCTCGGTCGATGCCGCAAGCTTTCGGGCGTCGGCCGAAATGGGGATCGTCGCCAGATCGAGCGCGACGCCACAGCCACTCGCCGATGCCAGCCGCGCCGCGTCGAGCGCCAGGCCGTCGCTCACGTCCATCCCGGCGTGCAGTTCGTAGTTCGCGTGGAGCGCCAGCGCCTCGCGCACGCGCGGTTCGACGGCGAGATGGCGCCCCAGGATACTGCCGCCCAGCGAACCAGTGACCAGCAGCATGTCGCCAACACGCGCCCCGCTGCGCGTGAGCGGGCCGCGCTCCGTCGTGCGGCCGATCGCGGTCACCGAGATCGCAAGCGGCCCTTCCCACGTGTTCGTGTCGCCGCCGGCGATCGCAAGGTCGAACCGCTCGGCCAGCGGCAGCATGCCCCGATACAACCCAACGGCAAGATCGAGCGCCCCCTCGCGCGGCAACATCAGCGACACCACCACGGCCACCGGCTCCGCAGCCATCGCGGCCAGGTCGCTCAGGTTGACGCCGAGCGCCTTGTGTCCCACTTGCTCGAGCTCGACATGGGCAAGGCGGAAGTCGACCTTGTCGGTGATGGAATCCGTGGTGACGACCAGATCGCGACCCTCGGACCACCGCAGCACAGCCGCGTCGTCCCCGACGCCCACGCGGAGATGGGGACTCGGCGGCAAATGCTTCACGAGCCAATCGAGGAAGATGCGTTCCATGCGACAGACCAGCGACTTTGCCCAATCAACCCACTCGTGCCATTCCACCAATGAAAATTTGCCGCGGACTCCTGGCAATCCGACCGGCGGTTGCTTGCAAACTGGTCAGATCAGCACTACCGTGATTGTTGGCCCGCCGCGCTTGTCCGGCGTGCGGGCGCCTTCCGCACGCCTGTGGTCACGGAAGATTACCAGATTTTCGCCGCCCGTGCTGCGGCGCGGCACGCGACTCGGAGACGCCCCACGTGCTCGTGGTTTCGCGCAAGGTTGGCGAGCGGATCCTGATCGGCGACAAGATCGCGATCACCGTCGTGAAAGTGTCAGGGGGCGGCGTGCGCATCGGCGTCGAGGCCCCGCCGGAGCTGGCCGTCATGCGCGAAGAGTTGGCCGAGGAAATCCGCAAGGCCGAGCAGGCGGCGATGGAGACGGCCGACTATTCGAAGCCGTCGCCGAGCTGAGGTTGGCGACGTGTCGCCGGCGCGATCACTTGACCACGGGTTCATCGTCCGGCTCGTCGATTTTTTCCGCGACGACCGGATCCGCTGCGGCGTCGGGCGGCTTCTTGGCCGTCCGCGGCGTCACCGCGATTCCACGGCGAACGTCGACGATCGCGGGCCAGTCGGTCCAGTCGAGCGTCGCATACTGCGAGACGCACTGCTTGAGGCGGTCGAGCTTCACGGCAAATTCGTCCTCGCCGGGCACGCCGTCCCGCGGCGGGGCGCCCCACACGATCCGCGTGCGGCCCCGCGTCACGAGGTCGTAGACGAAAAAGCGGCGGTCGCCGAGGACTTCCGGCCGCGCGGAGGGGGAGATTTCCACGAGACTGAGCGATTCCCACTCGTCGGCCAGCCGCACCGCCAAATCGAGGGCGCCGGCCACGCGGGGGTCGTCCCAGCGCTGCCCCGTCGCCGGCGGGCTCACCACGCCAGAAATGCGCGGCAGGTAGCTGCGGCGGATGAGCGGCACATCGTCGGCCGGCAGCAGGACGCCGCCCGCGTCAATCGGCAAGAGTTGCGAGCCGTCGCCCAGGGGCGATTCGACCGCCGCGACAGGTCGGCGGTACTCCAGCTCGACGAACACGCCCGGCGGGAAGCGTTTTTCGATCCGTTGGACCTTCGCAACCCACGGATGCAGTCCGAAGGCATTTTCGAGGATCGTGACAAACTTCGGGTCGACGACCGACAGCCGGCCGTCGAGGCCGCCGCTGTGGATCACCTGGCCGCGGACGTCGCCGATGATCCACTCGGGCAAGTCGGAGATCGCGATGTTCTCGGCGCGAAGCATGTAACGCTCGCGACCGGCAACGGTCGGGCCGACGAATTCCCACAACGCCTTACCGCCCAGCGTCAGCAGTGCAACGACGGCGAGCACCGCCGCCGCCAGCGCGCGACGGCGAGCCAGTGGGTGAGGGCTCGGCGCTGGCAATTCCGTCTTGGCCGCCTTCGGTTTGGCCTTGGCCGACGGCGCGGCGGATTTGGTGCGAGCCATCCAGACGCCTCCTGCGTGACGGCTATGCCCATCCTCTCCTAGTGGGCGGGGGGCGGAGGCTACCAAATCTCGAGTTCGGTTTCCAGCTCAACGCCCAGTCGTTCGGCGACGCGGCTGCGAATGAGGTCGATGAGCCGCAGCACGTCTTGGCTAGCGGCGCCTTCGCCGGCGACGATGAAGTTGGCGTGCCGTTGGCTGACCTCGACGGCCCCCACGCGAGTGCCCTTGAGCCCCGCTTGCTCCACCAGCATGCCGGCGCTCATGCCGCGCGGGTTCTTGAACACGCACGCCACGTTTTGGTGCGATAGCGGCTGGCCCGCCTTCTTGATGATCCACTGCTTCTGCATGCGTTTTGTAAGCTGGGCCGGGTCGTCAGGCTCCAGGTCGAACTCGCCGCTGAGGATCACCAGCTCGTCGAGGCTGCTCTGGCGGTAGGCGAAGACCAGGTCTTCGCGGTTCCGCTGGATGATGTCGCCGGCGCGGGTCATGACGGTGGCCCGGCTGGCCCACTGGCCGATGTCGCCGCCGCGGCTGCCGCTGTTGCCGTGCAGGGCCCCGCCGATCGTGCCGGGGATGCCCACGAGCGGCTCCAGCCCGGCGAGCCCCGCGCGAACCGTCTCGCTGATCGCGTGGGCGAGCTTCACCCCGCCGCCGGCGGTGACGTGCGAGCCGGTGATGCGGATTTGCGAGAACGCTGGCGCCGTCAGGCTGATGACCATGCCGGCCACGCCCTCGTCGCGGACCAACAGGTTTGAGCCGCCGCCCAGCAGCCGGATGGGCACGTTTTCGTTGCGGCAGCGGCGGACCAGCGCAGCCAGTTCGTCGACCGAGTTGGGCTCGGCGAAGAACTCGGCCGGGCCGCCCAGCCTCAGCCACGTTCGCTGGGCGAGCGGCTCGTGCTGCCGGACGATTTTTTCAAAGCCACTAACCAACGTCATACGGGCGATTTCCCTTCGACGAGCAGGTACTTATGGTGACCTGTTAGCGGCCGATCGTCAATTCGGGGGGCGCAAAAGTGCAGTTTTCGCCGCGTTTCCGCGGCGCGCAGGGGACGCGGCGGCGGTCTCAATTATGCGCTCCAATCGCGTCGCGGGGAGTCACGCTTGCCACTGTCGCGCGACTTCGTACGCCGCCACGGCCACGCTGTTGGAAAGATTGAGACTGCGGACCTCGGGCCGCGTGGGAATGCGCAGGCATTGCGGGCCGCGCGCCGCGAGCAGTTCGTCCGGCAAGCCGCGCGACTCGCAGCCAAACACCAACACGGCGCCAGGGTCGTAGGCCGGCTCCAGGTACGACCGCTCGGCTTTTTTCGAAAAGTACCAGTGCCGATCCGCGGGCAGATGCGTGAGCAGCTCTTGCCAGTCGTCGACCACCTGCCACGCCAAATGCTGCCAGTAATCGAGGCCCGCGCGGCGCAGGTAGTAGTCGTCCACCCGGAAGCCCAGCGGCCGCACGAGCCACAGCTTGGCCCCCACCGCCACGCACGTGCGGCCGACGCTCCCGGTGTTGTACGGAATCTCCGGCGTGTAGAGCACAACGTGCAGGCGTGGATTTTCGGTCTCGGTTGTCACAAAATTCCCCCTACAGGCGGGCGCGTTCAACGAACATAATACCGGTCCCTGCCCCGGAACAGGCACACGCCCCTAGTCTCAAGCCCCAAGCCCCTCCCTATGCCCATCGGATTCGGTATCGTCGGCGCCGGCATGATCAGTCGCTTTCACGCCAAGGCCTTGGCCGACGTGCGCGGGGGCAAGCTCGTGGCGTGCGCCGACACGGCGCCGGGCCGGGCTGAAGCCTTCGCCAAGGAGTCCGGCTGCCGCGGCTACGACACGGTCGAAGCGATGCTCGCCGACCCAGCGGTCGAGGCCGTCGCGATCGCCACGCCCAGCGGCGCCCACATGGAGCCGGCCGTCGCCGCCGCGAAGGCCGGCAAGCACGTCGTCGTCGAAAAGCCGCTGGAGGTGACGCTCAAGAAGTGCGACCGCATCATCGACGCCTGCGACAAGGCCGGCGTCAAGCTCGGCACGATCTTCCCTTCGCGATTTCACGACTCCTCGAAGCTCATGAAGCAGGCCGTCGACGGCGGGCGCTTCGGCCGGCTCACGCTCGGCGACGCCTATGTGAAGTGGTACCGCACGCAGCAGTATTACGACAGCGGCGCCTGGCGCGGCACGTGGGCTCTCGACGGCGGCGGCGCCCTCATGAACCAGGCGATCCACACGGTCGACCTTCTGGCGTGGCTCATGGGTCCCGTTGTCGAGGTGCAGGCGGAAACCGCCACGCTCGCCCACGAGCGGATCGAAGTCGAAGACGTCGCGGTTGCCACGCTGAAGTTCGCCAACGGCGCCCTCGGCATCATTGAAGCCACCACCGCCGCGTACCCCGGCTATCTCAAGCGTATTGAGCTGCACGGTTCCACGGGCTCGGCTGTGTTGGAAGAGGAGGATATCAAGCACTGGGATTTCGCTCAGAAGACGCGCAGCGACGCGACGATCCTGCGACAGATGGCGATCAGCAAGAGCACCGGCGGCGGCGCCTCGGACCCGTCGGCGATCGGCCATCACGGCCACACGATGCTGCTGCAGGACTTCGTCGACGCAATCCGCAAGGACCGCGCCCCGGCGATCGACGGCCACGAAGGCCGCCGGTCCGTCGAGATCATCCTGGCGATCTACAAATCGGCCCAAACCGGCAAGAAAGTGACGCTGCCGCTCAAGAGCGATCCCAAACTGGGCGACGCCTAGCGATCTCTCGGGAGAATCGGTCTTTGTGCCGGGTCGCGATTTCGGCACAATACGCCCCGCTTCCGTAGCGCAGGATCGCCGCCGTGAGTCGCCTCCAGCCGATCGTCGATTACGCCGCCTATCTGGCGGTGCGCGTCGCGGTGGCGTTCATTCAGGCGCTGCCGCTGGAAACCTGCCAGGCGTGGGCGCGGCGTGCGGCGTGGCTCCTGTGGCACGTCGTGCGACTGCGGCGGAACGTCATCGACGCCAATCTGCAGATCGCCTTCCCGCACTCAACGCCCCGCAGGCGCCAAGCCATCGCCCTGGGCATGTGGGAGCACCTCCTGGTGATGCTGGCGGAAATCGCGCTGGCGCCGCGCAAGGTGCATCGCACCAACTGGCGGCGCCATTCACACATCCCCGACATGCCGACGATGGTCCGCCGGCTGCTTGACACGCGGCCCGTGGTGATGATCTCCGCCCACCTCGGCAATTTCGAGTTGGGCGGGTACATGCTCGGCCTCCACGGGTTTCCCACGCACACGATCGCCCGCCGGCTCGACAATCCGTACCTGGACCGCTGGATCAACAACTTCCGCGAGGCCACGGGGCAGTACATGCTCGCCAAAGACGGCAGCAGCCACGAGATCGACGCCCTGCTCAAGTCCGGCGGCACGCTCGCCCTGTTGGGCGATCAGCACGCCGGCAAGGCGGGGTGCTGGGTCGACTTCTTCGGCAAGCCGGCCTCCACGCACAAAGCGGTCGCTCTGTTCACGCTGGCCAGCCGCGCCCCGACGGCGACGGTCGCCATGCTGCGTCGCGGGGCGCCCCTGCACTTTGAGATGTGCGTGGCGGACCTCGTCGATCCGCAGGAATCAGGCTTCGAGATGGGGACGATTCCGCTCGTGGCCCAGTGGTACACGCGGCGGCTGGAGGAGTTAATCCGCCTCGCGCCCGACCAATATTGGTGGCTGCATCAACGCTGGCGGGAGCCGTCGACCATCGCCCGTCTGACGAAACGCCGCAAGCCAGCGGCGGCGTAGTGGGGCTACGTCACCCCGAGGTCATCCGAGGGGTCCGGCTTGCAGACTTGCGGCCGGACGCGTCGGCGGACCTCGGCGTGACAATGCAAATGCACGAAAGTCGCGGCATGAATGCGCAAGGCGCCCGTCCTTGCCGCCCACCTGCTGCCTGCCATAATCAGAGCTTGCGCGCCCGCCGCGGCCCCACGGATGCCACTGGTGTATCGCCTGCGCCCGTTTCTTAACTCCGACCCGCCCCACCTGGCCGCCATCTGGCGCAACCAGCCGCCGCAGCGCGGGCTCCTGCAGCCGATCACCGCGGCCCTCTTAGAGTACGGCGTGTTCTCGAAGATGAACTTCGATCGCCGCGGGCTCATCGTCGCCACGCGC
Source organism: Lacipirellulaceae bacterium (assembly GCA_044867485.1). Lineage (GTDB taxonomy): Bacteria > Planctomycetota > Planctomycetia > Pirellulales > Lacipirellulaceae > Lacipirellula. The sequence goes on from JBIOVA010000095.1 coordinate 18,542, forward strand.
GACGGCACGCCGGTGGGCTTCGTCCACGGCGGCTTCGGCCCCAGCGACGACGGCCTCTCGCTCGACACGTCGCTCGGCACGACGCACATCCTCATGGTCGACCCGGCCGAGCGCGAGTCGACGCTGCCCGACGAGCTGCTCGCCGCTGGAGAAGAATACCTCCGTGGTCGCGGCGCGAGCGTGCTGTACGCCGGCGGCATCAATCCGCTCAATTCCTTCTACCTCGGCCTGTACGGCGGCAGCGAAATCCCCGGCGTGTTGCAGTCCGACGTGCTGCTCCAGGGCGCATGCCAGCGAGCCAACTACCGCGAGGTCGATCGCGTGCGCATCCTGCAATGCGACCTGGCCCGCGTCCGCCCGCCCGTGTCGCGCGAGCTGCGGCTTATCAAAAAGACGATGCAAGTGGTCGAGTCCATCGACCCGCCGGCGCGCACCTGGTGGGAGGCGTGCGTCTGGGGCTCGTTGCAGCGCGATTGCTTCCAGCTCGTCGAAAGCTCCACCGGCCGGGCCGTCGCGTGGGCGACCTTCTGGGACATGCAGCCGTTGTCGGCGTGCTGGGGCATGAGCACCACGGGACTCGTCGAGCTGTACGTTCAGTCCGATCTGCGCCGCCGCGGCTATGCCAGCTACCTCATCGGCGAGGCCATCCGCGTGCTCCATCGCCGCGGCGTGGCGACGATCGAAGCCCAGGTGATGGCGTCGAACGCAGCCGCGTCAGATTACTACGCAAAGCTGGGGTTCACCGAGATCGACTACGGCATGATCTTCCGCAAAGACGCCACGCCGTTGGTTTAGCAATCCTGAATCGACAGGATAACAGGATTGGCAGGATTGACAGGATCGGAGGGAGATCAGGTCATATGAGACAAGGCGCCCGATTAAGTTTGACGGCTAACCTCTCTCCTGGATTTATCTCTCGCATTCATCCTGTTCATCCTGCCAATCCTGTGATCCTGTCCATTCACCCCCGCGCCAATGCATCGCTCTGCTCGACAAACTCGTCGCCCGACCATTGATCGTCGGCGCGAATCATCTTCTGCGCATCGTGCTTGGCCTTGGCCGCGGCCCGGGCTTCGGTCTGGCGCTTCACCAAATCGAAATGCGTCGTGAAGAACTGCACGCTGTGGCCGCGGAAGTCAGACAGCCGCTCGAACTTGTGCTGCTCCATGAACTTGAGCAGGTCGTCGCATAAGCCGTGGATGATCGGGTAGCCGTGCTTCATGACTCCCGTGCAGACCTGCACTGTGTCGGCCCCCAGCAGGATGAACTGCGCCGCATCGGCGCCGGTTTCGACGCCGCCAATGCCACTGAGACTGCGACCGGGGAACTCGGCGCCGATGACCTTGGCAATCTCCATGACCATCCGCAGTGCGATCGGCAACACCGCCCGGCATGAGTAACCGCCTGGCGTCGTATACCCCTCGACCGTCGGCTCAGGCCGCAGCGTTTCAAGGTTCACCCCCAACACGCTGCGGATCGTGTTGATCGCGCTCACGCCTTCGCAGCCGGCGCGGAACGCCGCCCGCGCGGGGTCCTCGATGTGCGTGACGTTGGGCGTCATCTTCGCCCACACCGGCTTGGTGGCCACGGCGTTCACCCACCCGGCAACCTCTTCGAGAATCTCAGGATTCTCGCCCATCGCAGAGCCCATCTTTCGCTCCGGCAATCCGTGCGGGCAAGAGAAGTTCAGCTCGAACGCGTCAACGCCGACCGCTTCGCACCGCTCAACGATCTCGACCCACGCGTCCTTACGATACTCCTCCATGATGGACGCGATGAGCACGCCGCCGGAGTACTTGTCCTTGACCGCCTTGAGCTCGTCCATCCAGACGCTGAACGGCCGGTCGCTGATCAGCTCGATGTTTTCCCAGCCGATGATCTCATCGGAGTTCTGCGCCCGCAGCCGGGCATAACGCGGCTGGACGTTGGTCACCTTGTCGGCCTCCAGGCTGATCGTCTTACAAATGACAGCGCCCCAGCCCTCGTCGAACGCCTTGCCAATGACGTTGCCATTGGTCCCCGGCGGTCCCGAGCCGATGACAAAGGGATTTGGCAGTTTGAGTCCGTCGACGGTTGTTTCAAGCGTAGGCATGGTTCGGGCTTGAATTGACAGGATAACAGGATCGTCAGGATTGACAGGATGGGGGATTGAGTTCTCTGACTTTGCGACGGACCTCGACGCGCTCGGGGCCAAAGTTGATCAACAGCCCAACCGGCATTCCGGTCGCCACAAGGTAATTCACCAACTGCACCTCGTGCGCTTTGCACAATGCTTCCAACGCCTTCAATTCGACGATCACCGTCTGATTGACAACGATATCCGCAAAGAACTGGCCAACGGCTTCTTCTCGATAGTAAACAGTAAGCGGCACTTGAGCCCGAGCATCGAGACCGGCATGACGCAGCTCAATCAAGAGGCTTCGCTCGTAAACCGACTCAAGAAACCCTGCGCCTAACGTATTGAACACTTCGTACGCGCACCCAATGATCCGCTCAGTCAATTCAGAATGTTCCATGCCGGGCATTCCTCACTCACCCAATTCTATCTCTCATCCTGTCAATCCTCCCCATCCTGTTATCCTGTCAATTCAACCCAACTTCGCCCAAGACTTCGTCCAGGCAATCGGCAATATAGTCTGCGTCGTCCTTTGTCAGACACATCGGCGGCTTGAGGCGGATCGTTTGCCCCCACAGGCCGCCCTTGCCGATCAGCAGGCCCCGCTCCTTGGCGCGTTCCATGATCTCAGCCACTTGCGCCGTCGCCGGCGTCTTCGTCTTGCGGTCAGTCACGCATTCGATGCCGAGCATGAGGCCCAAGCCGCGCACTTCGCCGATGAGCGCGTGCTTCTCCTGCAGCGCGAGCAAGCGGTCCTTCAGATAGCCGCCCACCTGCAGCGCGTTCTCTTGGATTCCCTCGGCGTCGATGACCTCCATCGTCGCCAGGCCCTGCGTCATACTGATCGGGTTGCCGCCGAACGTGTTGAAGTACACGCGGTTCTTGAGCGTCGCCGATACGTCGCCGCGGGCTCCCATCGCGCCGATCGGCGCGCCATTGCCCAAGCCCTTCGCCATCGTCACGACGTCCGGCGTCACGCCCCAATTCTGGTGCGACCAGTAGTGGGCGCCCGTGCGGCCGAAGCCGCCCTGCACCTCGTCGGCAATACACAAGCCGCCATGCTGGCGGACGATGTCGTAGACGATCTTGAAGTAGTCCGACTTCGCCGGCGGATGGACCACGCCACCGACGCCCTGAATCGGCTCAGCAATGAAGCACGCAATTTCGCCCGCCGTTTGATACTGAATGACTTCTTTCACTTCCTGCGCACATCGCAAGTCGCACGACGGGTATTCCAGCCCAAACGGGCAGCGGTAGCAGTAGCACGCCGGCGCGTGGTGAATGTTGTTCGTCGGGTTGGTGGCGAACCGCCAACTCCCGTGGGCGGTAAGGCTCATCGGCGTCGAGGTGCCGCCGTGATAGCCGTTGCGCAATGCGATCACGTCGCGCCGGCCGGTGAACTCGCGGGCCGCGAGGATCGCCGCTTCGTTCGCTTCGCTGCCGCTGTTGGTGAAGTAGACCTTATCAATCCCCTCGGGCAGCTTCTCGACGAGCTTCTTGCCGAGTTGGCCGATCGTCGGGTGCAGGTAGATCGTGGTCGTGTGCTGCAGCTTGCCGACCTGCTCCCTAACGCGCTCGACGATCGCCGGATGGCAGTGCCCGACGCTCACGGTGACGATCCCCGCATAAGCGTCGAGATACCGCTTGCCCGTCTCGTCGTACACATACTGCATGTGCCCTTCGACGATGAGCAGCGGCTCCTTGTAGTAGGTCACCAGGCCCGGCGTGAGATATTCGCGCCGCAGCGCAAGCACTTCGTCGCGCGACGGGCCGTCGTAGGGGGCGGGCTGGTGGTCGATGATCGGCAGCGAGAGCGAAGTGGCGGCGGACACGGCGGCGGTCTCAAGGGGGCGGCGGGGCGGAAGGCGCACGCAACAATCGCGGATTCTAGTCCGCCGCGCCGGCCGTTGCTACGCCGAACGCCTCGTGTGGCACGCCCTAAGGTCCGCCGCAGGGCGTGGTACGCCACGCAGATCGTCATCCGCTTCAACCACGCCCCGCGCGGACTTGGGCCTGCCACACCTGCCAGTCGCCGTTGACCCAATCTCCGCCGCGAGATTTACTGAAAGCCATCGTAGTCGGCGGCTCCATCCAATCGCCCTCACTCGCCACGAGGTTTCGCATGACGGCCCCTGCCGCTTCCGCCGCCGACGGCATCGTCGAGCTCACCGCCGACGTCTCCGGCTCTCCCTACTTCAGCCACGACATGGCGCCCGTGCCCCGTGCGGGCCGTCGCTGGGGCACGAAAGACCTCGCCGTGCTGTGGATCAGCATGTCGGCGTGCATCCCCACCTACATGCTGGCCTCGTCGCTCATTGAGCAAGGCATGGACTGGCGCCAGGCCGTGCTCACGATCTTCCTCGGCAACCTGATCGTGCTCGTGCCGATGATCCTCAACGCCCACGCGGGGACGAAGTACGGCATTCCGTTTCCGGTCTATTGCCGAGCGTCGTACGGCATTCTCGGCGCCAATGTGCCGGCGCTGTTGCGTGCACTCGTCGCCTGCGGTTGGTTCGGCATTCAGACGTGGATCGGCGGCGGCGCGATCTACACGATCCTGACCGTGTTTCTTCCCAGTTGGGCGGACGCGCCCAAGATCGAGCTGCTCGGCATCAATGCCTATCAACTCGGTTGCTTTCTGTTCTTCTGGGCGATTAACATCGTCGTCATCTACTGCGGCGTCGAATCCATTCGCATTCTGCTCAACATCAAGGCGCCGCTGTTGATCGTTCTTGGCCTGGCCCTCCTCGCCTGGGCCTATCGCCAAGCCAACGGCTTTGGCCCCATGCTGGCCACGCCGTCGGCATTCGCTCCAGGCGGCCCGAAGGCGGGGCAATTCTGGACCTTCTTCTTCCCCTCGCTCACGGCCAACGTCGGCTTCTGGGCCACGCTGTCGCTCAACATCCCGGACTTCAGCCGCTATGCCTACTCGCAGCGCGACCAGGCGCTGGGCCAGGCGCTCGGCCTGCCGACGACAATGGCCTTGTTCTCCTTCATCGGCGTCGCCGTCACCAGCGCCACCGCGGTCATCTACGGCAAGCCCGAGTGGGATCCCGTCGTGGTGTTGAGCAAGTTCACCAACCCGGTCGTGCTCGTGGTGGCGATGGCGTCGCTGTGCATCGCCACGCTGGCTACGAACATCGCCGCCAACGTGGTGAGCCCCGCCAACGACTTCGCGCACCTCTGGCCGCGGATGATTTCCTTCCGCACCGGCGGCTTGATCACCGGCGTGATCGGCATCCTCATCCAGCCGTGGAGACTGATCGCCGATCCCAGCGGATATATCTTCACGTGGCTGGTGGCGTACTCTGCCCTGCTCGGCGCCGTGGGCGGCGTGCTGATCGCCGATTACTTCGTCCTCCGCCGCACGGAGCTCGACCTGCCGGGCCTGTACCGCCGCCAGGGACCCTACTGGTACGCGGGCGGATTCAATCCGGCGGCGCTCGTCGCCACCGCGCTCGGCATCGCTCCGTGCGTGCCGGGATTCCTCGCCACGGTTTCGACGAACATCGCCCCCAGCATCCCGCCGATCTGGACCGAGATCTACCACTACGCCTGGTTTATCAGCTTCGCCGTGGCCTTTGCCTTTTACCTCGGCGGAATGGCGGTCCGCCGCCCGGCGTCGACTCGCGGGTAACCGCAAGTCAGCCCGCACTTTAGACTATCTTTGGCGCAACTCCGCGGAAAAACGCCCTGCACCCCTCACACGACTTTAGACGATCTATGGCGCTCCTAGGGCGCCGTGATCGCCCCATACGTCTCCGGACGCCGGTCGCGGTAGAACTGCCACGTGTTCCGCACTTCGCGGATCAGATCGAAATCGACGTCGGCGATCACCACGTCGTCCTTGTCCCGGCATCCCTCCGCGACGATCTTCCCCCGCGGGTTGCAGAAGTAGCTCTGTCCGTAGAACTCCCCAATCCGCCACGGTTCTTCCCATCCCGGCCGGTTGATCGCGCCGACCCAGTAGCCGTTCGCCGCCGCATGGGCGGGCTGCTCAAGCTTCCACAAGTATTCGCTGAGCCCCGCGACAGTCGCCGACGGGTTGAAGACGATCTCCGCGCCGGCGAGCCCCAGACACCGCGCTCCCTCAGGAAAATGGCGGTCGTAGCAAATATAGACGCCGACCCTCCCCACCGCCGTATCGAACACCGGATACCCAAGGTTGCCCGGCCGAAAATAAAACTTCTCCCAGAAGCCCGGGTTCACCTGCGGGATGTGCATCTTGCGGAACTTGCCGAGGTACGTGCCGTCGGCGTCGATCACGCCCGCCGTGTTGTAGTACACCCCCGACATATCCTCTTCGTAAATCGGGACGACCAGCACCATGCGGTGCTTCTTGGCGATCTCGCACATGAGCTTCGTCGTCGGGCCGTCGGGGATCCGCTCGACCAGGTCGTACCACTTGGTCTGCTGCTCGGCGCAGAAGTAAGGTCCATAGAACAACTCCTGCAGGCATGCCACCTGGGCGCCATTGCTTGCCGCCTTGGCTAGCAGGGCGACGTGTTTGTCGATCATCGCCTGTTTGATTTTTTCGACGGGCGACGTGGCAGGCTCGCAAAGCGTCGCTTGAATCAATGCGCCGCGGACGATTCGAGACATGGCTTCCCCTTACGATTCCAACTGCATCAAGCCTGGTGAGGGAACCGCCAAGGACGCCAAGAGCGCCAAATTCGGAAGACTTGTGGCTTGGCAAGCTTGGCGTCCTTGACGGTTCATCCTCGGCTGAATTGGGTAAACTTGCCGCGGGTGATATGATATCCCCGAGTGAGCCGCCAATCTATCGCCGGGTTTGAGAACCTGCGCGCAAAGGATGATTGCCATGACCGCCGCTGCCGCGATCGAATCCGTCCCCAGTCTCGTCGGCGGTCAATGGCAGACGAGCGCGGCCAAACGCGGCGGCGACGTGTTCAATCCCTCGACCGGTCGCCCGATAGCCCGCGTGCCGTTCGCAACGGCGGAGGAGACGGCCGCCGCCGTGGCCGCCGCGAAGGCCGCTTCTGCGGCTTGGGCCGATACCCCCGCAGTGGACCGCGCCCGGGTCCTGTTCAAGTACCGCGAGCTGCTCGCCGAGCATTTTGAGGAACTCGCCGCCCTGGTCACCCGCGAGCACGGCAAGACGCTCGCCGAAGCCCGAGCCGAGGTCCAGCGCGGCGTCGAAATGGTTGAGTTCGCCTGCGGCGCCCCCAGCCTGCTCATGGGCGACACGCTGCCGAATATCGCCACGAGCGTCGACGCCGAAACCAACCGCCACCCCGTCGGCGTTTGCGTCGGCATCACGCCGTACAACTTTCCATGCATGGTGCCGTTGTGGATGTTCCCGGTGGCCCTGGCCTGCGGGAACACGTTCGTCCTCAAGCCATCGGAAAAGGTTCCGCTTTCCGCGGTGCGGCTCGGCGAGCTGCTCGACGAAGCCGGCCTGCCGCACGGCGTGTTCAACATCGTCCACGGCGACCGCGAGTGCGTCGACGCCTTGCTCACGCATCCCGACGTGGCGGCGATCTCCTTCGTCGGCTCCACGGCGATCGCTAAGTACATCTACGAAACCGGCACGAAAAACGGCAAGCGCGTGCAAGCCGCCGGCGGCGCCAAGAATCACCTCATCATCCTGCCCGACGCCGATCTCGATCAGTCGGTCAAAGCGCTCGCCGCCAGTGCGTTCGGCTGTGCGGGGCAGCGCTGCATGGCTGGTAGCATCGCCGTCGCAGTGGGCGAGGTGGGCGATCCGCTCGTCGACGCCCTCGTCGATCATGCTGGCTCCTTGCGCGTCGGCCCAACCGACGGCAACGAGAACGTCGACATGGGCCCGGTGATCCGCCGCGAGCACCTCCAGCGCGTCGCCGGGTATCTCGACATTGCCCAGCGGGAAGGCGCCGCGGTGGCCCTCGACGGCCGCCGCGACTTCGCCGGCGACGGCTTTCTGCTCGGTCCGTCGGTCGTCGACCGGGCAGAGCCCTCGATGCAAGTCGTCCGCGACGAAATCTTCGGCCCGGTGCTCTCGGTCGTTCGCGCCGCCGACCTCGACGCCGCGCTCGAAGTCGGCCGCCGCTGCCCCTACGGCAACGGCGCCTCAATCTTCACCCGCGACGGCTACGCCGCCCGCGAGTTCAAACACCGGTTCAACGCCGGCATGATCGGGATCAACGTCGGCGTCCCGGCCCCGATGGCGTGGTTCCCCTTCACCGGCTGGAACCAATCGTTCTTCGGCGACCTGCACATCCAAGGCACGGAAAGCGTCCACTTCTACACCCGCCAGAAGATGACGCTGACCCGCTGGTTCCAAAGCGCTGCGGAGTCGCATCACGACCCTGTTTGGAAGACTTCCAAGCGGAACTGACAGGATAACAGGATGTTCAGGATGAACAGGATGAAGATAGGAGATTGAAGGAAATTGAGATTCTCATCCTTGTTGAATCCGATCCTGTCAATCCTGCCCATCCTGTTATCCTGTCCATTCAACCCTCAACTCCCGCGATACGTCGAATACCCAAACGGACTCAGCAGCAGCGGCACGTGATGATGCCGCGACGGGTCGGTCACGACGAACTCGACCGTCACCTGCGGGTAGAAGTACTCGACCTGCTGGGCGCTGAAATACGGGCCCACGTCGAACGTGAGCCGATGGACGCCGCCGACAAGCCCGCCGGCTGGCAGCAAGTCCGTCACGCGGCCGTCGTCGTTGGTCGCGCCGCTGGCGAGCTTGTGCCAGCCGCCGCTGGCGTCCATCCGTTCTAAGCGCACCGCCACGCCCGCCGCCGGTTTTCCCAGGCGAAGATCGAGTACGTGCGTCGTCAGTGGCGATGCCATTGAGGGTCCGTTGTCCGTGGTCCATGGACCGTTGTCAATGCGAGTGAGGATGAAGTCCCCTCGGCCACGGACAACGGACCGCGGATCACGAACTCCCCGCCGCCAGCTTCCGTAGCCGCAGCTCCGTAATTTTCATCTGCTCCTCAGCTGCCGCCTGCAGTTCTTCTTCGCGGCAATTGCCCAATCGCGACCGCAGAATCGTCAGCATCTGTTCTGCACTCTTGCCGGTGGCGAACACGATGAAGATAAACCCGAACCGCCGCAAATACTCGCGATTCAACTCGGCGAGCTCCTGCAACGTCGCGTCGTGCGCCCCCGTGACGCCGGCCTGCTCGCCGGCTGCCAGCGCCTTCGTCGCCGCGTACTTCTGCCGTAGACTTTCGACGTCGCCAATCATTGGATGCGCGGCAAACGCTTCGAGCCAGTCGTCGTCGCTGATCTGCTCGGCCACGTCGTACGCCGCCGCGATCACCGCGTCGTCGTCCGCGAACGGTCGCCGGGCAAGCATCCCGTCGACCCACGCCGCCGCGGCGCAGCAGTTGGCGAGCAACTCGCGGCCCTCGTCGCCGTTGATTCGCTCCGCGATTGACATGGCGCCTCCATTTAGCCCCCGGTCACTGACCGGGGGCTAAGTATCGCGTTGCAACAACTCGCCGGTCGGCCCGCCGGGAAACTTCCCGTCATCGTAAATCAAACGCCCGCGCACGTACGTGCGCTTCACGCGCCCGCGGAGCCGCTCGCCCTCGTACGGCGTGAGCTTGTGCCGATGATGCAACTCGGCGCCGACGACCGTCCACTGTTCCTGCGGATCCCACACGCACAAATCGGCGTCGAGCCCCACCGTGATCCGCCCTTTGCGCTCGGCGAGCCCAGTCAACCGCGCCGGATTTCGGCTCAGCCACTCCGCCAACCGCGTGAAGGGAACCTGAGGCGGCAACATCTGCCCCACGATCGACAACGTCAACTGCACAGAGCTGATCCCGCCCCACGCCCGATGCCAATCGTTCGTTTCCAGGTGCTTCATGTCCAGCGGGCAGGGCGAATGATCCGAGCCTATCGTGTCGATCACGCCCGCCACGAGCGCGTCCCAAAGCTTGCTTCGGTCATCCCGCCGGCGAATCGGCGGTGCGCACTTGAAGCGCGGGTCGGCCGCTTCCAGGTCCTCGCTGGCAAAGTACAAGTAGTGCGGGCACGTCTCGACGGTCAGCGGCAAGCCGGCGCGTTTCGCCGATGAGAAGGTCCACGTTTCGGTCCCCGAAGACAGGTGAACGACATGAATTGGCGCCATGAACTCGCGACACAACTTTTCCAGCAAGCCGACGGCGTTGAACTCAAAATGGGCTGGCCGCATCCATTCCCAATCGCGGTAGTTGCGCGCCTCGCGAACTGGCCAGTCATCGTCCACGAGTTCCGCGTGCACTAGGAGTGGAACACCAACATGGCGCAATAACGGCAACACGGCCCGGAATTCGTCCTCGCCGACAGCAGGAAAATCGTACAAGCCCGACGGGCACATAAAGGCCTTGATCCCGCAAACGCCGGCCTCGAGCAACGGACCGATGTGCTCGGCATTGTCTTCCACCAACCCACCGTAAAACCCCACGTCGACCCAGCATTTTCCTCCCGCGGCTTGCCGCTTAGCGTCCAGCGCCGCAACCGTCGTCGTCACCGGCGTGCTATTGAGCGGCATCTCGACCAGAGTCGTCACGCCGCCCGCCGCCGCCGCCCGCGTCGCCGTCTCGAACCCTTCCCACTCCGTACGCCCCGGCTCGTTGATGTGCACGTGCGAATCGACCAGTCCCGGCGAAATCACTAAGTCCCCGAGGTCCTCGACCGGCACGCCCGCCGGCACGTCCTCGCGCCGCACAACAGCAACGATCCGCTCGCCCTCGACCACAATTGCCGCGGCGCGCACCTCCTCCGGCATCACGACGCGCGAACTCGCCAAGGCAAAGTGCTTACCAGCAGCCATCACTTCACCAATTCACTTTTTCTTGCCACGACGGCACGGCGAACACGACGTGGGGAATTGAACTGACAGGATAACAGGATTGTCAGGATCGACAGGATGAAGAATCAACTCGGGATCCTGTTAATCCCGCTCATCCTGTTATCCTGTCCATTCAGCCGTGGGCATCCTCGCCACGTTCTCGGCAAACGCTCGCGCTGATGCTGCCGTGCGGTTCGTCGGTGGGCACGAATAACACGTTGGGGTTATCGAGGTCGAACGCCGACAGATCGACCAGCAGTCGATGCAAGTTCGGCATCGACAGACTGATTTCCTCGACGGCCGCCTCCGCGTCGAGCACGGCCGAGCACATCTCGAATAGCGTCGCCTGCACCGACGGGCTGAACCGTGCCGCGAACTCGCGAATGAGGAGTTCACGAATCCGCATCCGGATCGCCCGCCAGTCGTCGGGCGTGTCGTTATACGACCACGCGGCCGTGACGGCCGTCGCGAAGATGCGATCGTCCGTCTCCTTGAGCGTCGTAAATTCGTCCCGCAGAAAGCCCGAGAATCCCGAGGCCGTCGTCTTGAGCAACGTGAGTCCTTCCAGCCCGCACTCGATCGTCCCCTCCGGCTCGCCTTCGCCCGTACGGTTGACGGTCGCCTGACAAACATTCCGCTCGGTGGTCGTCCCCAGAAACGTATGCGGGTGCGATTTGCCGTTGATCATCGCGCGCTTCCACGGCGTCTCGACGATCTTGACCATCGCTTGGGCCACGTGGTCGAAGGTTTCAACGAACCGGCTGCCGAGCGTCCACGCGAAGGTTTCGAGCTCTCGCACATCGAGCTCGCGGGCAAACGCGTACACCGTGTTTTTCATCGTGTCGGTGGGAATCACCCGCGAGTTGTCGCCGCGCGTGTACGCCGCGTCGAAGTCGCCGTCGAGCTCGACGTCGACGCTCAGCTCGACGAACTCATGCACCGCCGAGTCGCGGTACACCTTGGCCAGCCGCACGCGCGACTTGCCGTAGCTCTGCGTCCAAACCTTATGCGGCATCATCAACTCCCATCACCGTCAAGAAAGATGTCTCACGCAAAGACGCAAAGACGCAAAGCAAAGACTTAGGAACCACGAAAAATACGAAAGGAACGAAAGAAGCAGGATGGAGGATAGTTTGCACACCTCTCCTTCTTATTTTCGTGTATTTCGTCCCTTTCGTGGTTCCCTGCCTTGCTCCTCCTTTGCGTCTTTGCGCCTTTGCGTGAGGTTTCTGTGATTTCATTCAGCAAGATTTGCGAGCGTCCGCGCGAGAACTTCAACGCCGGCGGCGATCGCTTCCGGGGAGGCGTACTCCTCCGGGCGGTGGCTTACGCCGTCCAAGCAGGGGATGAAGATCATCCCCACGGGCGCCACGAGCGACATAAACGTCGTGTCGTGGTACGCTCGGCTGATCATCCGTTGGCATGCCAGGCCGGCCTCCGCGGCCGATGCCTCGATCGCCGCGATGATCTGCTCGTTGCATGTCGTCGGCGGGTCGGCGTTGATCTCTTCGACGTGTGCCGGCGTTCCGCGGTCGGCGCCGAAGTGCTCGGCGTTTTGGCGGATCCGGCGGAATACCTGATCGCGCCGCGGGCCGTCGATATCGCGAACGTCGATCTCCAGCATCACATCCCGCGGGATGCTGTTGACCGCCCGCGGGTGCACGTCCAACACGCCGACGGTGCCGACCGTCTCGCGGCCGCCCAGCTCGAGCGCCGCTGCTTCCACTTCCAGCGCGAGCCGCGCGGCCGCCAGCAGCGGGTCCTTGCGGTCCGCCATGTAGACCCCGCCCGCGTGGCCGCCGGGTCCGCGGTAGCGCACCCGCAGCGTGGCCGGCGCCGCCAGCGCCGTGACTATGCCGATCGGGATGCCCGCTTGTTCCAGCAGCGGCCCTTGCTCGATGTGTAGCTCGACGAACTGGGCGTAATGCCCGCGCTTGAGCCGCACGTCCGCGAGCGACCCGCTACACCCCGCCGTCGTCCGCACTGTCTCGAGGTCGTTGCCTTGCTCGTCCACGAGCTTCGCCGCCCTAGCGGGATCAAGCTGCCCGCCGAGCAATCGGCTGCCGACGCACCCGAGTCCGAATCGCGTCGGCTCCTCGCTGGTGAACATGACCAGCTCGATCGCCCGCCGCGGCTGCACGCCGGCGCGCTTGAGCGCGCGAATTGCTTCCAGGGCGCCGAGCACGCCCACCGTCCCGTCGTACCTCCCGCTGAACGGAATCGCATCCGTGTGCGACCCCGTCGCCACTGCCGGCAGCGCTGGCTGCGTTCCTTCGTACCGCGCAAACAGATTCCCCGCCGCATCCTGCCGCACGACGAGCCCTGCATCGCGAAACAAGCCGGTGAGGTATTCGCGCGCCGCCATATCCGGCGCAGTGAACAACACGCGCGTCACCGCCGGCGCAGCGGCGTCCGAGAACTCCGCCAATCGCGCGAGTTCAGCGCTGAGTCGATCAATATCAACGGTAAGTCTCAAGTTTTGGCTCATCACCAATGTTAGCCGCGACG